>JBDTTJ010000082.1:0-12240 GCA_039930645.1 Acidobacteriota bacterium | reverse complement strand
ACGCGCGAGCCGGCGGCGGCGCCGGCTTCGGCGAGGAACGCGAGGTCGCCGGTGCCGCAGCAGAGGTCGAGGACGCGCACCGGCCCCGTGCGCCCGGCGAGCGCGAGGTCCACGGTGTCGCGCTTCCAGAGGCGGTGCAGGCCGAGGCTCATCACGTCGTTCAGGAGGTCGTACCGCCCGGCCAGCCGCGAAAACATGGCCCGCACCTTCGGGCCGCGCTCGCCGTCGTACGAGAGATACTTGTTCGCCACGGAGGGATTGTAGGTGGAGCCCTTTGTCGTCGACGGCCCGGCGCGCGCGCCGATCACGCTCGTCCTCGCGCACGGCGCGGGGGCGCCAATGGACTCGCCGTTCATGAACGCCGTCGCGGCCGGGATCGCGAAAGGCGGCTTTCGGGTCCTCCGGTTCGAGTTCCCCTACATGCGAGCCCGGCGCGACGAGGGGCGGAAAAAGCCGCCGGACCGCGGGAGTGTTCTCGAGCAGACCTGGCGGGACGCGATCCGCGAGGCGGCGGGGAAGAAGGGCGCAAAGTCCGTCGTCATCGGCGGCAAGTCGATGGGCGGGCGGATCGCGAGCATGGTGGCCGACGAGGCGGGCGTCGCCGGCCTCGTGTGCCTCGGCTACCCGTTCCACCCGCCGGGCCAGCCGGACAAGCTGCGCGTGGCACACCTCGAAGAACTGAAGACCCCGGCGCTCTTCCTCCAGGGGACGCGCGACACGTTCGGATCAGAAGACGAGGTCTCGCGGTATTCACTTTCGAAGAAAATCCGAATCCACTTCCTCCCGGACGGCGACCACTCGTTCAAGCCCCGCGCGTCGTCCGGGCGGACCGAGAAGCAGAACCTGGACGAGGCGGTCGCTCTCGTCAGCGGGTTTCTCGGGTCTCTCCGATCCGCATGACCCAGGCGCGGTCGTCCGGGTAGCCCGCCCGGAGCGCCGCGGCGCGGAACCGCACCGGGGGCTCGAAGGCCGGCTCGTCCGTGAGGACGATCGTCCCCCAGTGCATCGCGACGAGCGTCGAAGCGCCGAGGTCGCGTCCCGCGGCGACGGCCTCCTCCGGGTTCAGGTGCACGGGCCGCATGATCGACGCGGGCTCGTACGCCCCGATCGGGAGGAGCGCGACGTCGAACGGGCCATGCGTCCGGCCGAGGTCGGCGAAGACGGGCCCGTACCCCGTGTCTCCCGCGAAGAAGAGAGAAAGCGTGGGCGAAACGATCTTCCACGAGCACCAGAGCGTGGCGTTGCGGTCGAACGGCGTGCGGCCCGAGAAATGGATGCTTGGCAAACAGAAGAGAGAGACTGAAGAGGAAGACGAAGAGGAAGACGAAGAGGAAGACGAAGATTTTCTGAGAAGGGTACCCGAGTCCCATCCCAGCTCGCGGACTTCCGTGTACCCGCGCGACGAGAAGAACGATCCGAGCCCCAAAGGCACGACGGCCGCCGCACACGCTCCTTCCCCTCTTACCTTCAAAGAAATCTCTCTTACGGACCTGTCATCCAGGTGGTCGTAGTGATTGTGGGAAATCACGACCGCATCGATCGGCGGCAGGTCCTCGATCGAGAGTCCTGGCGGCACGTATCGTTTCGGGCCGAGGCCCGCGACGGGGCTCGCGAAGTCCGAGAGGAACGGATCCGTCAGGATCGTGAAGCCGCCCGTCCTGATGAGGAAGCACGCGTGGCCGAGCCACGTGAGGCTTTCGGGACCAGCGGCGGCCAGCATCGCCCTGGCCTCGCCGGCCGGGACGACGTGGCCCTCGGGCACGGCCGGCGGCCGCTCGGCCGCGCGCCGGAGGAAGAACGGGACGAAGTCCGACGGACCTGCGGTCTGGGGCGGACTGCCCGGCGGGTTCCGGAAACGCACGCGGCAGGATAGCGGCCCGCCCGCGGGTTAGCATCCGCCCGTGCGTCGGGTTCTCGTGGCCGTGCTTTTCGCGGCGTCGTCCCTTTCCTCCGCCGCGCCGGAAGTGTTCGACGAAAAGGCCGCGGGCCGATTCGCCGGCCTCGCGCTCTCGTGCGTCCAGAAGGAGTACCCGAACAAGCTCGCGCACGTGATGAACGGCGACGAGGACGCCAGGCCCCCGCGCGTCCTGACGCCGGTTTTCTTCGGCTGCTACGACTGGCATTCGGCCGTGCACGGGCACTGGCTCCTCGCGCGGCTCGCGCGGACTTTCCCGGCGGCCCCGTTTACGCCGCGCGCGCGTGCGGCGCTCCGGTCGTCGTTCACGCCGGAGAAGGTCGCGGGCGAGGTTGCGTACCTCTCCGCTCCCGGGCGCGCGACGTTCGAACGGCCCTACGGACTCGCGTGGCTCCTGCAGCTCTCGGCGGAGCTGCGCGGCTGGGACGACCCCGAAGCGCGGGCCTGGGCCAGGACTCTCGAGCCCCTCGAACGAGCGGCGGCGCGAAGGCTCGCGGACTGGATCCCGAAGCTCGCATACCCGATCCGCGAGGGCGAGCACGCGCAGACCGCGTTCGCCTTCGGACTCGTCCTGGACTGGGCGCGCGCCTCGGGCGACGCCGCCATGGAGCGCCTGCTCTCCGCCCGCGTCCGGGACCTCTATGCGAAGGATCGCGCCTGCCCGATCGGGTACGAGCCATCGGGGCAGGACTTCCTCTCGCCCTGCCTCGCGGAAGCCGACCTCCTGCGCCGGCTCCTCGCGCCGCCCGCGTTCGCCGGCTGGCTGCTCGGCTTTTTGCCGGGCCTCCCGGGCGACGGGGGCGCCGCGTGGCTGGCCGTCGGCACCGTCACGGACCCGTCGGACGGAAAGCTCGCCCACCTCGACGGCCTGAACCTCTCTCGCGCCTGGATGCTCGACGGGATCATCTCGGGACTCCCGCCGAAAGACGGCCGCCTGCCGGCCCTTCGGGCCGCGCGCGACGTGCACGCCGCGGCGGGGCTCGCCGCCGTGACCGGCGCCCACTACGAGGGCGGCCACTGGCTCGGGACGTTCGCCGCCTACCTCGCGACGCGCCGCGGGATCGCCGGAGAGGCGCCGTGACCACCGCGACGCTCGCGCTCCTCTTCGGCTCGGCCGTCGGAGCCGGGATCATGAACGCCCTTGCGGGCGGCGGTACGCTCCTCACCTTCCCGGCCCTGCTTCTCGCGGGCGTGCCCGCGATCCGCGCGAACGCGACGTCGACCGTGGCTCTCGTGCCCGGGGCCGCCGCGAGCCTCGCCGGGTACCGCCGGGAAGTGGGGGCACACAGGCGCTGGCTGACGACGCTCCTCGTCCCGAGCCTGCTCGGCGGCGCGATCGGCTCCGTCCTCCTCCTCATGACCCCGGAGAAGATCTTCGAGCGCCTCGCTCCGTGGCTCGTCCTCTTCGCGACACTGCTCTTTTTCTTTCAGATCCTCTGGGCGCGTCGCCGCTCCGAGGCGCACGCGCCGGAGCCATCGTCGTGGGCGCTTGCGTCCGTCGCCCAGTTCTTCGCGGCGATCTACGGCGGCTACTTCGGAGCGGGGGTCGGGATCGTCATGCTCGTGATTCTCGGAGGCCTCGGTCTCACCGACATCCACGCGATGAATGGGCTCAAGAACTTTTTCGGGATCTGTATCAACGGTGTCGCGGCCCTCTACTTCATCGTTCGCGGCGCAGTGGACTGGCAGCTCGCACTGCTCATGACGGCGGGCGCGATCCTCGGCGGGTTCGTCGGCGCGGGTTTCGCGCGGCGCATCGGCAAGGAGAAAGCCCGCGTCGCCGTCGTCGTCATCGGACTCGGAATCACCGTCGTACTCTTCCTGCAACGTCACTGAGCACTCGCCGGGGCAAGCCCGGCACGAAAGGAGACACACATGCCGGCACGCACCGCCAGCGCCGTCTGGACCGGAGACCTCAAGAGCGGAAAAGGCACGATGAAATTCGGGGGCGGCGCCTGGGAAGGCGCCTACTCGTTCCAGTCGCGCTTCGAGGAAGGCACGGGCACGAACCCGGAAGAGCTCGCGGCCGCCGCCCACGCGGGCTGTTTCTCGATGGCCTTCTCGAACGAGCTCTCCAAGGCGGGATTCGTCCCGACGCGCGTCGCGACGACCGCGAAGGTCCACCTCGAGAAGGGCGAAGCGGGCTTTTCGATCACCCGCATCGACCTCGCCTGCGAGGCGCAGGTGCCTGGAATCGACGACGCGAAGTTCCAGGAAGTCGGGGCGGCGGCCAAGACGGGCTGCCCGATCTCGAAGCTCTTCACGGGAGCGCAGATCAACCTCGACGCGAAACTCGTCTGATTGCGGCGCGTAGAAGAACGAAACAGGAGGCATCAATGATGAAACTGCGCCGCAGCATTCTTACTTTCAAAGAAATCTCTCTTCTTTGTCTTTCCCTCCTTGTCCTTCCGTCGGCGTTGGCCGACGACAAGGCCGCGGCGAAGCCGGCAGCTGCGATGAGCCAGGACGAGATGATGAAGGCCTGGATGGCGTTCGCCACGCCCGGCGCCCCGCACAAGGGGCTCGAGTCGACGGCCGGGTCGTGGGACGTGAAGACGAAGATGTGGATGGCGCCCGGAGCGCCGCCCCAGGAAACCGCCGGCACGTCGGAAAACAAGATGATCCTCGGCGGACGTTACCTCGAGCAGCGCTACGAGGGCACGATGATGGGTCAGCCCTTCAGCGGGATCGGCGTCACCGGCTTCGACAACTACAAGAAGAAGTTCGTCTCGACGTGGATCGACTCGATGGGGACCGGAATCATGTCGATGGCCGGCACGGCCGACAAGACGGGGAAGGTCATCACGTCGTGGGGAACGATGGACGATCCCGCCGAGAAACGGACCATGAAGGCCAAGACGGTCGTCACGATCGTCGACGCCGACCACCACACATACGAGTCGTGGCACGCCCTTCCCGACGGCAAGCTCACGAAGGACCTCGAGATCCACTACACCCGCAAGAAGTAGGTCAGAGACTCCGGAGGGCCTCGAGCGCGGGCTCGAGCGCCTGGCGACGCCTGAAGAAGCCGGCCCACGGGTCGCGCTTCTTCAGCCGCGCCGCGAAGTTTCCGATCGTGAAGTCCTCGGCCCGGAGCGAAGGCACGACCTCGCTCCAGGCGAGCGGCGTCGACACCGGAGCGTGCGGGCGCCGCCGTACCGAGTAGGGCGACACCACGGTCTGCCCGAACGCGTTCCGGAACGAGTCGAGGAAGACCCGCCCCTTACGCGCCGCGATCCGCATCTCCATCGTGAGGTCCTTCGGCCAGGCGGCCGCGAGGCGTGCTCCGAGCGTCTTCGCGAACCACGTGACCTCCTCGGCGCCCGGGCCGCGGACGATCGGCACGAAGACGTGGAGCCCCTTTCCGCCGGACGTCTTCACGTACGAGACGAGCTCGAGAGCGTCGAGCGCCTGCTTCACCTTGAGAGCCGCGCCCACGGCGTCCGTGATGAGGCCCGAGTCCGGGTCGAGGTCGAAGCAGACCCAGTCGGGTTTGTCGAGCTCGTCGGCGCGGCTCCCCCAGACGTGCGTCGCGATACAGCCGAGGTTCGCGAGCGCGAGCTGCGTCTCCAGCTTCCCACCCACGACCGTATTCGTCACCTTGCGATCCTTGCCGTGGCGCACGACGACGGTCGGCGTGCCGGGCGGCAGGCTCGACGGCTTCTCCTTCTGGTAGAAGCACTCGCCGGAGAGGCCGTCCGGGCAGCGCTCGAGCGAGAGCGGCCGATCCTCGACCCAGGGGCGGAGCTTGTCGAAGACGCCCGCGTAGAACGCGACGAGATCGCCCTTCGTCCAGCCCTCCTCGGGCCAGAAGACCTTGTCGGGGTTGGAGACGGGGACGGGGAAGACACGGGAGGAAGAGGAAGAGAGAGATTCCTTTGAAGGTGAAGAGGGGGAGGGGGACGAAGACGAGGATTTCTTGGAAGGCGCGTGAGGAGGCTGCGCAGCCCGACCTCGGCGCGCCGCGCCGGTGGCCTTCGCGCTCTTCACCTTCAACGAAATCTTCTCTTTGTCTTTCTCTTCGTTCTTTTCTCTCCGTGGCCGCGAGTGCCAGATGGCGGGGAAGTCCTTCTGTCTCCGCTCGAGAAGTTTCGGGTTCTTGAGCAGCTTCTCGACCTCGGCGACGGGGTCGCCCGTGGAGGCCTTCTCGACGTCGCCGCCGTCGTCGATGGCGATCTGCGTGAGGAGGCGGTTCGAGACGACCGAGCGCGGGCGCGTCTCGGCGACGTCCTCGTCCGAAGCGAAGTCGTCGCGGTGCTTGATGAGGAGCCAGGCCGGCTTCGACGAACCGCCCCATCCTTTCGTCCGGACGATCACCCATGAGCCCTTCAGCTTTTCTCCGTGCAGCGTGAACTTCAAGTCGCCCTTCTTCAACGCCGCGTCCACGTCGGGCGATTCCGGCGTCCACGTGCCACGGTCCCAGACCATCACCGTGCCGCCGCCGTACTCCGCGGCCGGGATGATTCCCTCGAACGCCGCGTACTCGAGCGGGTGGTCTTCGACGTGAGACGCCATCCGCTTGACGGCGGGGTCGAGAGCCGGGCCCTTCGGGATCGCCCACGAGAGGAGGACGCCTTTCCATTCCAGCCGGAAGTCGTAGTGGAGGGCCGTCGCCCTGTGTTTCTGGACGACGTAGGCGAGGCCCTTTCCCCGCCCCTTGGGCGCTTTCGCACCGGCAGGCTCCGGGGTGACGTCGAAGCGGCGTTTCTTCCGGTATTCCTCGAGGGGCATCGGGGGGACGATACGGGGAAGCCGCGCGGACCGCCAGGTTCGCTGCTTCCGCGTGCTAGGATCGTGCGTTCTAAGAACGAACGCGGCTCCGGGTCGAGGCTTGCTCGGGAGCCAGTGGAGGAGGTCGACGGCGGGGCGATGGACGACACCCAGCAGCCTGTCGACCCGGACGTAAGGGAAGCCCTCCTCGAGCTTCAGCGTTACCTGTCCGACAGCCTCGCGCCGCTCATGGTGGCCGAGTCGATCAACCTGCTCCTGGACCACCCCGCCGCGCTCACCGCGACCGAGGTGCAGGCCTGGACGATCGCGCAGTTCCGCGGCCGCAGCCAGGGCGTCGCGATCTCCGATTACCTCTACCACGCCATCGAGAAGCTTCACGCGATGGGCCAGTTCGACCTCGTCCCGCGCGATCCGCTGCGCCGGTACCTTCAGGACCTCTCCCAGCAGCTTCTCGTGTTCTGCCCTTCGGCCGACCGGGACCTGCTCCGCCAGAACCTGGGCCGGCTCGGTCAGGCGGAGAGCATCCTCTCGGCGCCGATTGAAATGCTGCACCGGCAGGGAACGATTGCGGGCGCTCCCACGGTCACTCGCCCTCTTTCTGGCGAGCACGGCGTTCCGTTGGCCGCCAACACCGTTTCAGACCTCCGGCACCTCTCGATGCTGATCGAGCGCCTCGGGCCTCTCGACGCGCTGCCCGCGGCCGGAAGCTACGGCGCCTCCGGCAGGAGAGAAGGCGGTCCCTTCGGAGCTTCTTCCGGCGCGCCCGCAGCGCCGGCTGCGGTTGGCGCAGCGCTTCCGGCCGCTCCGTTCGGCGCGATGGTCCAGTCGCCGCGCGAGGCTCTGGTCTCCCAGATCCTCGCCGTGGCCGCGATGGCCGCGCGTTCGGAGAGCGAGCTCGCACAGGCGCTCGAGCGCCTGAGGGCCGCCGGCGTGGACGTGCCCTCGGGGGAGGTCATCCGGACGCTCGGCCGCTCGATCCCGCCGTGGCCGCTGTCTCTTCCGTCCGCGCCCGTGGAAGAAGCGCTGTCGTCCGCCCGCGCGTCCGCGACGCAGGCCATCCGCCGCGTCGTGACCCTCCCCAAGGACCAGGAGGAAGTCGGGAAGCGTTTCCACGAGATGGTGGCCGCGGCCGTCGAGCAGCTGAACCAGGGCTCGCTGACGCGGGCCTCGCGAATGTTCGACGTCGCCGAAAAGCTCATCGTCGAGAACAAGGTCAGCCCTCTCTCGCTCGAGACCACGCGGAAGAAGGCCCAGGATTCGGTGGACCTCGAGCGCGTTCGCAGCCTCGGCGAGGATGCGCGGAACCAGCAGCCTCTCGCGCGCATCCTCTCGTTCTTTCCGGGGTTCTCGGTCGGCACGCTCATCCAGGAGCTCCACGTGGAGGAGAAGCGGGAACGGCGCCGCCTCCTCCTCTCGCTCCTCGAGATCTACGGCCCCGAGTCGCGCGCGGCCGCGCTCGAAACCCTCCGCCAGCTCGCCGCCGTCGGCACGCCCGAACACGACTGGCACTTCAAGCGGAACCTCCTCTACCTCCTCCGCAGGACGCCGCGGCCGGCGGATCAGCCGCCGGACGCCGAGATGGACGCCGTCACCCCGTTCGCCGACCCTTCGCTCCCGCCGCCGATCGTCAAGGAGGCGATCGCGGGCCTTGCGGCGATCAAGCACGAGCGCTCGGAGGCGGTGCTCGTCACCCTGGTGCAGGGCCTCGAGGCGATGCTCGCGAAGAAGGGCGACGCCCCGTTCGACGAGGCCGAGCTCCAGCCGCTCCTCGACCGCGCGGTCGCGGCGCTGGCGCGATTTGGAAGCCCGACCGCGCGACGCGTCGTCGTCGAGCACGGGCTGAAGAGGAAGAGCGGCCTCGGCGACGTCGGCGCCCGGCTGGCCGAGCTCGCGAGCCAGGACCTCACGGACGACCCGGAGCTCGTGAGCCTGCTCCTCAAGAGCGCGCGGGCCGAGATGCCCTTCAAGGTTTTCGGCCTCACGCTGAAGAAGCGCGAGGACCGCCTGTCTCCGGTCGTCGAGGCGCTGTCGGGCACCTCCGCGCCGGGCGTCCGGAAACTGTTCGAGGAGATCGTCGAGAAGCACGCCAACGCGCCCGCCGCCCGGGCCGCGTCGCGCGCCCTCGCGGCGTTCGACGCGCCGAGGGCTGCCGAGGAGGGGCAGGCGAGCCTCATGGGTGACCTCGCGATCTTCGAGCTCCCGGCCCTTTTGCAGAGTCTCGCATCGACCGAGGTGACGGGCGCTTTGTCGCTGCGCGACACCGGCGGCGGAGTGGTCGGCAAATTCCTGCTCGAGAGTGGGAAGATCCGGTCCGCCGAGGCGTTCGGGCTGAAGGGCGACGACGCCTGCTTCCAGCTCTTCGAGCGCCCCACCGGCGGCACCTTCTCGTTCGTGCGCCAGCCGGCGCTGCCGCCGCTGCGCGAGGGCGAGAACCTGCGCGAGGTCGTGTCGATCCTCCTTGAGGGCATGCGGCGTTACGACGACTTCCAGCGGTTCTCGGCGCTCGTTCCCGACGGTCTCGTGCTTGCGCCGACGGGAACGAAGCCGTCGACGGAGCCGGAAGAGGCGGACGGCGCGCTCCAGAAGCTGGTGTGGACGAGGGCATCCGGCGGGGCGACCCCGAAAGAAATCGAGTCGGCGGTGGCCGCCGACTCGTACCGGATCCGGAGATTGCTCGTCAGGTGGGTGGAAGAGGGGAGCCTGAAGGCTGCCTAGCCTTCCTTCTCTTCGTACTGCTCCTTGAGCGACTTGACGACCGTGGGATCCGCGAGCGTCGTCGTGTCGCCGAGGACTCGGCCTTCCGCGACGTCGCGCAGCAGCCGCCGCATGATCTTGCCGGAACGCGTCTTCGGGAGGTCGACCGTGAAGAACAGCTTGTCCGGGCGCGCGATGGGCCCGATCTTCTTCACGACGTGGGCCTTGATCTCCTGCTGGAGGGCGGACTTCGTGTCGGCCGCCTCCTGCGTGCGCCCTTTCTCCTTGAGGATGACGAAGGCCGCGATGCCCGTGCCCTTCATCTCGTCCGTGATGCCGACGACCGCGGCCTCGGCGACGGCCGGGTGGTCGACGAGCGCGGACTCGACCTCCATCGTGCCGATCCGGTGCCCGGCGACGTTCATGACGTCGTCCACGCGCCCCATGAGCCAGAAGTAGCCGTCCTTGTCGCGGCGCGCGCCGTCACCCGTGAAGTAGATGCTCTTGTCCCACTTCGAGAAGTACGTCTTGACGTACCGGTCGTCGTCGCCCCAGAGCGTGCGGAGCATGGAGGGCCAGGGCTTCGTGAGCGCGAGGTAGCCGCCGCCGACCTTGATCTCGTTGCCGAGCTCGTCGAGGATCTTCGGCTCGATGCCCGGGAACGCCACGGTCGCCGAGCCGGGCTTCGTCTTCGTGAGGCCGGGAAGAGGCGTGATGAGGATGCAGCCGGTCTCGGTCTGCCACCAGGTGTCGACGATGGGGCAGCGGCCTTTTCCGATCGTCTTCTGGTACCAGATCCACGCCTCGGGATTGATCGGCTCGCCGACGGTCCCGAGCAGCCGGAGGGAGGACAAGTCGTGCTTGTCCGGGAACTCCGTGCCCCATTTCATGAAGGTGCGGATCGCCGTCGGCGCCGTGTAGAGGATCGTGACGCCGTGGCGCTCGATGATGTCCCAGAAACGGTCGCGACCCGGCGTGTCGGGCGCGCCCTCGTACATGACGCACGTGGCGCCGTTCGCAAGCGGGCCGTAGACGACGTACGAGTGGCCGGTGACCCAGCCGATGTCGGCCGTGCACCAGAAGATGTCGTCTTCCTTGAGGTCGAAGACGAGCTTGGAGGTCGCGAGCGTGCCGGTCATGTAGCCGCCGGTCGTGTGGACGATGCCCTTCGGCTTGCCCGTCGTGCCGGACGTGTAGAGGATGTAGAGAATGTCCTCGGCGTCCATGGACTCGGGCTTGCACCACACGGGGGCGTCGGCCATGAGGCGGTGCCACCAGTGGTCGCGGCCTTCCTTGACGTCGATCGCCGTGTGCGTCCGCATGACGAGCACGACGTTCTCGATCGTGGGCGTGTCCTCGAGGGCCTCGTCCGCGATCTTCTTGAGCGGAACGACGTTTCCGCGGCGCCATCCGCCGTCGGCCGTGATGAGGAGCTTCGCGCCCTGGTCGTTGATGCGGTCGCGGAGAGCCTCGGCGGAGAAGCCGCCGAAGACGACGGAGTGGATCGCGCCGATGCGCGCGCAGGCGAGCATCGCGATCGGGAGCTCCGGGACCATTCCGAGGTAGATCGTGACGCGGTCCCCGCGCCGGATCCCGAACTTCCGGAGCACGTTCGCGAACTTGTTCACCTCGATGTAGAGCTCGCGGTAGGTGAGCGTCCTGCGGTCGCCCGGCTCTCCCTCCCACACGATGGCCGCCTTCGTGCGGCGGAATCCTTCGATGTGGCGGTCCAGGCAGTTCACGGAAGCGTTCAGCTTGCCGCCGAGAAACCACTTCGCGTGCGGCGGCTTCCACTCCAGAACCTTCTTCCACGGCTTGTCCCACGTGAGCTGCTTCGCCCACTCGGCCCAGTACGCTTCGGGATTCTTCGCTCCCTTGGCGTAGACGGAAGAGGCCTTTGCGTTCGCCTTGGCGGCGAAGCCTTTCGGCGGGGCGAAGGTGCGCTTCTCGCTCAGGAGGACGTCGATCGTGGCGGGGGCGGCGGATGCGGCAGGGGCCGGCGACGCCTTCTTCTTGGCGGGCTGCTTCCGGGCCATGGCGTGTGCTCCTTCTGATCTTCTTTCGCGGACTGGCGGACGGCCGGGCTCACGCGGGACGGGGGACTCCCGCCCCGCGGAGCCGCGCGGGATCAGTAGTAGAAGAGCTGGACCTGCAGCGTGTACTGGTTCGTCGTCGCCGTCTTCGGGTCGTTCGGGAGCTGCTTGCGCGTCCAGCCGGCCTTGAAGTTGAGGTTCGCGCCGTACGGGAACCAGCCGAGGCCGAACTGGAGGAAGTTCTTGTCGAGCGAATCGCAACCGGCCGCCGGGCAGCCTGCGGTGCCGTTCTTGTACATCTGGGTCTCGTAACGTGCGAACGGCATGAGCTTGATGTCGCCGCCGGTGTAGAAGCCGGCTTCGGTGAAGAACACGTCCTGCTTGAAAAGGTTCGCCGTCGGGAACGTCACGCCGCCGTCGTAATGAATGTAGTCGACCTGCGCCGTGATCCCGCCCTTCCCGACGGGATAGTCGAAGAAGACGTCGCCCGCGTACGCCGAGTAGTCGCTCTGGGTGTCGTAGCTCGCGCCGAACGCGAGGATCTTCTTTTTTCCGTAGTACGTGCCCGCGTAGAACTGGCCTTTCTCGACGTCGAACACGTTGTACTGGACGCGACCCGTGAAGCGGAAGGAGTTCTTGACGCCGGGAGCGCGGAAGCCGGAGTAGACGCCGGCGCGGTACTCGAGGTGGTCGCCCGCGAGATAGCCCATCGCCTGGAAGCCCGTGTCGCGGCCGACGGAGGACTGCGTCGAAGCGCTTTCGTTGAAGGACCACGTTCCGTAGTCCATCGAGACGAGCGTGACAGCGCTCGTGTTGCAGTTGCGGCAGAGCGGAATGAGGATGAGGCCGCCCTGGAGGCTGAACGCG
>JBDTTJ010000081.1:0-12374 GCA_039930645.1 Acidobacteriota bacterium | reverse complement strand
GCGATTGCGATGCCGATGCAGGTCGGTGGGGGGATGCGCACCAGCAGGGCAGTTGAAGATTTCTTAGAAAGTGTGAGTGGGGCTCGGGCAGTTGTCGGCAGCTTGCCGTTTCTCGACCGCCCCGCCTTTCTTCACCTTCTAAGAAAATCTTCCTCTTCCTCTTTGGCTCTCGGCGCCCGCATCGTCGTCGCCCTCGACTGCAAGGATGGGCGGCCCACGGTGCGTGGGTGGACGGAGGACGCGGGAGCGGGGGACGCCGTTTCGGTCGCGCGGGAGCTTGCCGGCCTCGGCGTCGCCGCGCTTCTCGTGACGGACGTCGCGCGCGACGGCGCGATGCTGGGGCCGAATCTCTCGCTGCTGGCCGCCGTGCGCGCCGTGTTCCCTGGAGAGATCCTCGCCTCGGGCGGAATGCGCGGCCCGGAGGATCTCGGGCCCGTCGACGCGGCCCTTTCGGACGGCCCGCGCGGCGCGATCTTCGGTCGCGCGCTTCACGCAGGTGCGACGACGGTCGCCGCGCTCAAGTCCGCGCGCGACGCGGTGACCGCATGACGCTCGCCGTGCGCGTGATCCCGTGCCTCGACATTTCGGGCGGCCGCGTCGTCAAGGGCGTCGCGTTCGAGCAGCTGCGAGACGCGGGAGACCCGGTCGAGGCCGCCATCCGGTACGAGCACGAGGGCGCCGACGAGGTCGCGTTCCTCGACATCGCGGCGCCCGTCGAGGGGCGCGGCACGCTCCTCGGACTCGTCCGCCGCGTCGCGAACGTCCTCTCGATCCCGTTCACGGTCGGGGGCGGTGTGCGCTCGGTCGAGGACGCCGACGCGCTCCTGCGCGCGGGGGCGGACCGCGTGACCGTCAACACGGCCGCCGTGAGCGACCCGTCTCTCCTCTCCCGGCTCTCGGCGCGGTTCGGCGCGCAGTGCGTCGTCCTCGCGCTCGACGGCAAGCGCGTCCGCGGCCCTGACGGGCGGATGCAGATGATGGTCACGACGCACGGCGGCCGGAAGGTCACGGAGCGGACCGTGACCGGCTGGGCGGCGGAGGCAGCGGCCGCCGGGGCCGGGGAGATCCTGCTCACGTCGGTCGACGCGGACGGAACGAAGGAAGGCTTCGACCTCGAGATGCTCCGCGCCGTGCGCGGCGTCGTGGACGTGCCGGTCGTCGCCTCGGGAGGCGCGGGCGACCTCGACGACTTCGCGCGCGCCGTCCTCATCGGAGGGGCTGACGCGGTGCTCGCGGCGTCCGTCTTCCACGACCGCGTCTTCTCCATCGTCGAGGTCAAGGCCGCGATGAAGCGCGCGGGTCTCGCGGTACGGCCCGTCCCGCCGCGTGCGACGCCCCTCCAGCCCCGGTACGACGCGAACGGTCTCGTCCCCGTCGTCGTGCGCGACGTCGAGACGGGCGACGTCCTCACGCTGGCCTGGGCGAATGCGCAGGCGCTCGAGAGGACGCGGGAGACCGGCCTCTCGCACTTCTACAGCCGGTCCCGGCAGGCGCTCTGGAAGAAGGGCGAGACGTCGGGAAACGTGCAGGAAGTCGTCGCGATCTCGTTCGACTGCGACCGCGACACCGTGCTGTACGACGTGAGGCCCGTCGGGCCCGCGTGCCACACCGGCGCCCGGACGTGCTTCACGCGCGTGGACACACTCGCACCCGCCGCGGGCGACGCGGGCCGGCTCGACCTCACCGTGCTCTTCGCCACGATCGCCGACCGCAGGGACCGCCCGGAAGCGGGCTCGTACACGAACCGCCTTCTCGACTCCGGAGCCGCGCGGATCGCCCAGAAGGTGGGCGAGGAAGCCGTGGAGACGGCGCTGGCCGCAGTGGGCGGCACCGACGAATCCCTTGCGAACGAGGCCGCGGACCTCCTCTATCACCTCGCGGTCCTCCTCACCGCGCGGGGTCTTGCGCCGAAGGACGTCGCCGCGGTGCTCGAGAAGAGGCGCGGCGCGCCTCGCAGGGGCACCACTTGACCGCAGGGCTCCTGCGCCCCGTCGTCGTGGAGCGCCCGGCGGACCTCACGACGCCCGTGGCCCTCATGAAGACGCTGCTCGCGGGGGAGGCGCCCTGCTTCCTCCTCGAATCGGTCGAGGGCGGCGACCGCGTCGCGCGCTGGTCGTTTCTCGGGGCCGCGCCGTCCGGGGAGATCTCGGGCGCGGCGGGCGACGCCTTCCAACTCCTCAAGACCCTCCCAACCGCCGAGCTCGGGGACGGCGACGACCTGCCGCCGTTCACGGGCGGCGCCGTGGGCTACGTGGGCTACGACGCCGTGCGGCGGCTCGAGCGCCTGCCGGAGAAGAACCCGGACCCGATCGGGCTCCCGGACGCCTGGTTCGGGATCTTCGACTCGGTGATCGCGTTCGACCACGCCCGGCACCGCCTCCTCTTCGTGACGCACGCGGGAGAGGGAGCCGAGGAGGAGAGAAGAGCCTTTGAAAGGTTAAGAGGGCTCGAAGAGAGGGCCTTCGCACGCAGCGCGCCGCCGCGGCCCGCCGCCTCGCCTTCTCTCACTTTCAAAGAAACTCTTCCGGTCTCTTCGTACATTGCGGCCGTCGAGAAGGCGAAGGAGCACATCCGCGCGGGGGACGTCTTCCAGGTCGTGCTCTCGCGGCGCTGGTCGGCGCCCTTCGACGGGGAGGCCTTCGCCGTGTATCGCGCGCTGCGCTCGATCAGCCCGTCGCCGTACCAGTACTTCCTGAGGACGCCGCACGGCGCGATCTTCGGCGCCTCGCCGGAGCGGCTCGTGCGCGTCACGGCGGCGCCGGGCGGCGCCGCCGTGGAGACGATCCCGCTCGCGGGCACGCGCCCGCGCGGCGCGACGCGCGAGGAGGACCTCGCGCTCGAGAAAGATCTCCTCGCCGACGCCAAGGAGCGCGCCGAGCACGTGATGCTCGTGGACCTCGGACGCAACGATCTCGGCCGAGTCTCGGTCCCTGGCTCCGTGCGCGTGAAGGACTTCTTCGCGGTCGAGCGCTACTCGCACGTCATGCACATCGCCTCTCGCGTCGTCGGGACGCTCGCGCCGGGCCGCCACGCCGTGGACGCACTCGCGGCGACGTTCCCGGCCGGCACGCTCACGGGCGCGCCGAAAATCCGGGCCATGGAGATCATCGAGGACCTCGAGCCCGTCCGCCGCGGTGCCTACGGCGGCGCCGTCGGCTACCTCGACTTTGCGGGAAACCTGGACGTCGCCATCGCCATCCGAACGGCGGTCGTCGCGAACGGGATGCTCCACGTGCAGGCGGGCGCCGGCATCGTCGCGGATTCGGTCCCCGAGTCCGAAGCGCTCGAGTGCGAGAACAAGGCGCGCGCGCTCATGCGGGCCGTCGCCCGGGCGGGGGAATTCCCGTGATCCTCGTCGTCGACAACTACGACTCGTTCACCTTCAACCTCGTGCAGATCCTCGCGACGCTGGACCCCGACGTCGTCGTGGTGCGGAACGACGCCCTGACCGTCGATGAGATCTTCGCGCGCCGGCCCGACCGTCTCGTCGTCTCGCCGGGGCCGGGCCGGCCCGAGGACGCGGGCGTGTCCTGCGCGCTCATCGAACGGAACACGGACGTCCCGCTGCTCGGTGTCTGCCTCGGGCACCAGGCGCTCGGCGCCGTCTTCGGCGGCCGCGTGTCGCGGGCGCCGACCCTCATGCACGGAAAGACGTCCGAGATCGCGCACGACGGCCGGGGTCTTTTCGAGGGTGTCTCGAACCCGTTCACGGCGACGCGCTACCACTCGCTCGCGGTGGAGGCCGATTCCGTGCCGGAGGCGCTGCGCGTGACGGCGAGGACGGCCGACGGGATCGTCATGGGCCTCGCGCACAGGACGCGGCCGCTCGTGGGAGTCCAGTTCCACCCGGAGTCGATCCTGACGACCGAGGGAGAGAAGCTCCTGAAGAACTTCGTGGCGGGACGGCTGTCGTGACGCCCGTCCACCACGCTCTGCGCGAGGTCGCGCGTGGAGGAAAGCTCTCGCGCGAGGACGCGCGGCGCGCCGTGACGTCGCTGCTCGACGACGAGGTCCCGCCCGCGGTCGCGGGAGGGTTCCTCGCGTCGCTCGCGGCCGCCGGCGAGACGATCGAAGCCCTCGCGGGAGCCGTCGACGTCCTCAGGAGCCGCGCGACGCGGCTCCCGGTGCCCGAGCTGCTCGCGGCGCGCGCCATCGACGTCTGCGGGACCGGCGGCGACGGGCACGGGATGTTCAACGTGTCGACGGCCGCGGCGTTCGTCGTCGCGGGAGCGGGAACGCCCGTCGCCAAGCACGGGAACCGGGCCGTCTCGTCGAAGTGCGGGTCGGCGGACGTGCTCGCGGCCCTCGGCGTCGTCCTCGAGATGACGCCGGAACGCGCCGCCGCGGCGTTGGGCAGCGCGAACATCACGTTTCTCTTCGCGCCGCTCTACCACCCGGTCATGAAGAAGCTGGCGCCGCTGCGCCGGGAGCTGGGCGTCCGGACGGTCTTCAATCTCGCCGGGCCGCTCTCGAACCCGGTCGACGTGCGCCGGCAGATCGTGGGCGTCGACCGACCCGAGCGCGTGCCCGTCGTGGCGGGGGCCCTCCTCGCTCTCGGCACGGAGCGGGCGCTCGTCTTCTCGCACGAGTCCGGCGGCGACGAGCTGATGCCGTTCGGCGTCACGAACGTCGCCGAGGTGAGCGCGGGCGGAGTCCGGCGCTTCGGCCTCAGGGCCCGGGATTTCGGCGTGGACGAATGCGTCGCCGCGGACCTCCGGGGCGGAGATTCGGCCGAGAACGCGGACCTTTTGCGCCGGATCCTCGACGGCGAGAAAGGCCCCTGCCGCGACACGGTGGTCATGAACGCCGCCGCGGCGCTCGTCGTGGCGGGCGCGGCCCGGGACTACGTCGAGGGCGCGAGCATGGCGGCTGCGGCGATCGACTCCGGAGCGGCCCAGCGCGCCCTCGTCACCCTGATGGACGTTTCGCGGGGAATCCGGGGATAAGAAGATTTTCTTAGAAGGTTGAGAGAAGAGAAGCGAAGAGAAGAGGGGAGATAGACCGGGTGGGGAGCTCGATACTGGGAGAAATCCTCGCGGCGAAGCGGCGGCGCCTCGCGGCGGGGGAGTTCACCGGCCAGACGACGCCTCCCGGCGCGAGGCCGGAGGGCGCGCGCTTCGCCGCCGCTCTGAGCGCCTCTTCACCTTCTAAGAAATCTTCTTCCTCTTCTTCTTCTTCTTCTTCCTTCCTCTGTGAGATCAAGCACCGCTCCCCGAGCGCCGGCGTGATCCTGCCGGACGCGGACGCCCGGATCGAAGACGTCGCCCGCGCCTATCGGCGTGGGGGAGCCGCGGCGCTGTCCGTCGTGATCGAGCAGGACTTCTTCGGCGGCGAGCCGGCGTGGCTTCCCCGCGCAAAGGCCGCGTCCGGCCTGCCAGTCCTCATGAAGGACTTCGTCGTCGACGAAGCGCAGCTCGACTTCGCGGCCGCGCTCGGCGCGGACGCCATGCTCCTGATCGTCGCCGCTCTCGGCGACGGCGACCTCGCGCGCCTGCACGAGGCCGCGAAGGCGCGCGGCCTGGCGGTCCTCGTCGAGGCTCACGACGAGGCCGAGGTGCGGCGCGCCGCCGCGCTCGGGGCGGAGATCGTCGGCGTCAACTCGCGGGACCTCGCGACGTTCGCGGTGGACCTTCCCGGCATGGCGCGCCTCGGCGGCATCCTGCCGTCCGGGGCGACGCGCGTCGCGGAGAGCGGGATCAAGTCGCGCGCGGAGGTCGAGGCGCTCCAGGCGGCCGGCTACGGCGCGTTCCTCGTGGGCGAGGCGCTCCTGAGGTCAACGGACCCCGCCCGAATGCTTCGTGAGCTGCGCGGAGAAAACACCACAGAGGTGAAGATCTGCGGGATCACGCGCGAGGAGGACGTCGACGCGTGCCTCGAGAACGGCGTCGACTGGATCGGGCTCATCTTCGCGGCGCGGTCTCCGCGGCGGGTCACGCCGGAAGAGGGGAGACTTCTGCGAATGAGGGCAAAGGGGGAGGGCGGCGCGCGGCGAGCGGGGTCCGTCAAGGGCGTCGTGGCCGTTTTCGACGGCACCGAAGAGGAAGAGAAGATCCTTCGAGTGGTTGAGATCGTCAGGCCCGACGTCGTCCAAATGCCGCTTCCACACCCTCTTCTCCCCCTCTTACCTTCTAAGGAAATCTTCTCTTCCCTCTCTTCGTCCCTCCCGCTCTGGAACACCGTCCGCGTCGGACGCGATGATCTCGCCGCCGTGGGAAATCGCGCGGGCGCCGCACTGCACTTCGACGCGTCCGTGGCCGGGCTTAGCGGCGGCACCGGACGGACGTTCGACTGGAGCGTGCTCGATGGCGTCGACCGAACGCGCCCGGTCATTCTGGCGGGCGGCCTGAACCCCGGCAACGTCGCCGAGGCCGCGCGCCGCGTCCGCCCGGACGTCGTCGACGTCGCGTCCGGTGTCGAGGCGTCGCCGGGCGTGAAGGACCCTTCGAAGATCGCCGCATTCGTCCGGGAGGTGCGCCGTGCCTGATTCTCCGTTCCGCCCGCCGGAGGCCGACGCCCAAGGGCGCTTTGGTGCGTTCGGCGGACGCTTCGTGCCCGAGACGCTCATGGCGCCGCTCGACGAGCTCGCGAAGGCGTACAAGGACGCGCGGCGCGACCCTGTCTTCCGCGCCGAGCTCGACGACCTCCTGAAGACGTACGTCGGACGGCCCACGCCCCTCACCGAGGCGCGGCGCCTCTCGGACGCCCTCGGCGGCGCGCGGCTCTGGCTCAAGCGCGAGGACCTCCTGCACACGGGCGCACACAAGATCAACAACGCGATCGGACAGGCGCTCCTCACGAAGCGCATGGGCAAGACGCGCGTCATCGCCGAGACGGGCGCGGGCCAGCACGGGGTCGCGACGGCGACCGCCTGCGCGCTCTTCGGCCTCGAGTGCGTCGTCTACATGGGCGCCGTCGACGTGGAGCGGCAGGCCCTCAACGTCTACCGGATGAAGCTCCTTGGCGCGACCGTCGTGCCGGTCACGGGCGGCTCGCGCACCCTCAAGGACGCGATCAACGAGGCGATGCGGGACTGGGTCGCGACGACGGCGACCACGCACTACATCCTCGGCTCGGTCCTCGGGCCGCACCCGTTCCCGACGATGGTGCGCGACTTCCATTCCGTCATCGGCAAGGAGGCGAGGCTCCAGTGCCGGAGGGCTTTCGGGCGGCTGCCGGACCTCCTCGTCGCGTGCGTGGGGGGCGGGTCGAACGCGATCGGTCTCTTCCGCGAGTTCCTTCCGGACGCCGGCGTCGAGATGGTTGGCGTCGAGGCCGGCGGAAGGAGCCTCGCCCCGGGCGAGCACGCGGTGCGCTTCGGGCCGGGCTCCGTCGGCGTCCTGCACGGCACCCGGACGCTCATCCTGCAGGACGCCGCCGGGCAGGTCCTCCCGACGCACTCCGTGTCGGCCGGCCTCGACTACCCCGCGGTGGGACCCGAGCACGCGCGCCTCGCCGAGCTCGGCCGCACGCGTTACGTCTCGGTGTCGGACGCGGACGCCCTCGCCGCCTTTCACCGCCTCGCGGAAACCGAGGGGATCATCCCGGCCCTCGAGACGGCCCACGCCGTCGCGTGGGCCATGGCCGAGGCCCCGCGCCGGCCGGGGAAGAACATCGTCGTGAACCTCTCCGGGCGCGGGGACAAGGACGTCGTCTCGGTGGCGAAACTCGAGGGGGTCTCGCTGTGACTCGGCTCGCCCGCGCGTTCGCGCGCGCGAAGGGCGCCGGCCGGGCCGCTCTCGTCGTTTTCGTCGAGGCCGGCGATCCCGACCTCGCGACGACAAGCCGCCTCCTCCCGGCGCTCGCAACGGCCGGAGCCGACGTGATCGAGCTCGGCATCCCGTTCAGCGATCCGCTCGCGGACGGCCCGACGATCCAGCGGGCCTCCGAGCGCGCGCTCGCCAAGGGTGTGACGCTCGCGCAGGTTCTCGACCTCCTCGCGGCCGCGAGAACCGGCGGCTTCGCGACCCCGGTCGTCGTGTTCTCCTACGCGAACCCGATCCTGGCGATGGGAGAGGCGGACTTCGCGCACCGCGCGCGCGAGGCCGGGGCGGACGGCGTCCTCGTGACGGACCTCCCGCCCGAGGAGGGGCGCGCCTTCTCGTCGATTCTGAAGAGCGCCCGCCTCGACCCCGTCTACCTCCTCGCGCCGACTTCTCCCGACGCCCGCCTGCGCCGCGCGGCGTCGCTCTCCCGCGGCTTCGTGTACCTCGTGTCGCGCAGCGGGGTCACCGGCGCGCGCGAGGCTCTCCCCGAGGACCTCGCGGCCCTGGTCGGGCGCGTGCGCCGCGTGGTGCCGCGTCTTCCTGTTGCCGTCGGGTTCGGCATCTCGACGCCGGATCAGGTCCGGGCGGTCGCCGCTCTCGCGGACGGCGTCGTCGTCGGGAGCGCCGTCGTCGCCGCGATGGAGACGGCGGTGCGGGACGGCCGCGACCCCGTGGCCGCTGCCTCGGAACTCGTCCGGGCTCTCGCCGGGGCGGCCGCGAAGCCGTAAAGTTCGCCCATGGACGAGCCCCTATCCGCGCGGATTTCCCGGGCGGACCGGACGGGGCTCGTGGAGCTGGTGGCGGGCCACCTCGCCCGCCTGACAGAGCGGGACGCGCTGCAGGCGCTCCGTCACCCGCACGCCTCCGAGGCGATGATCGTCGAGATCGTCGCCTCGCGCGTCCTCATGGCTTCGCGGGGCGTGAGGAGGCTCGTCGCGGGGCACCCGCAGACGCCGCTGCACGACGCCCTCCACGCCCTCGACGACCTCACGTGGCGCGACCTGCTGGACGTGGGCCGTGAGGCGCGGACGCCGCCGCCCGTGAGGCAGGCGGCCAACCGGAGGCTCCTCGACGCGCTGCGCGGCATGGCGGTCGGGGAGAAGATCGCGCTCGCCCGGTTCGCGCCCCCGGCCCTGTTCAAGGCGCTCTTCGAGGAGGAGGACGGCCGCGTTCTGGAGGCGCTTCTACAGAACCCGCGGCTCACGCCGGAGGACCTCCAGCGGTGGCTTTCGACCGGGCGCCCGACTCCAGGAGGCCTCGCGCAGCTCGCCGCGGAGGGCCGGTGGGCCTCCCGCCCGCCGGTGCGCAGCGCCCTGTTGCTGCACCCGGCGACGCCTCGGGCCGCGGCCCTCTCCCTGCTGACCTCCGCGAGCCGCGAGGAGCTGCGGCGCCTGTGCCAGACGCCCGGCACCGACGCGTTGCTCGCGGCCTGTGCCGCCGAATTGCTCGAACGTTCCTGGAAACCCGTTGACACGGCGAGCTAAGCGGCCTTACGCTAATGAATTACGGGAGATCTCGTGCCCGGAACAGACAGCGCTCGGGAGTTCGGCGAGGAGCTCCGGCGTGAACGTGAATTGCGCGATGTGAGCCGCGAGCAATTGGCCGCCGCGACAAAGGTGTCGCTGCGTCATCTCGCTGCGCTCGAGAGCGGGCGTTTCGACCAGCTCCCGGCCGTCGTCTTCTCGAAGGGATTCGTCCGCGTGATCGCGCTCCACCTCGGACTGGACGCCGAGCGGCAGACGGCAGCCTTCCGCCACGTGTACGCGCGGTGGGAGGAAGAAAAGATCAAGCCCACGACCGGCGAAACGAACACCGCGCGCCTCAGGCTTTCGCAGCCGCGCCGCGCCGTATCCTCCTCGACGACGGTTCGCGCTCTCGGCATCGCGCTCCTGCTCGCGGCCGTGACGGGCGGCGCCGCGTTCTTTCGCACGCGGGGGGCGGCCCGCCGCGTGACGCCCACGCATACGCCCGTCGCGCGGGCCGAGAGCGGGCCCGCGTCGCTCGCGCTCCCGCCGGCGGTCGCCGCGGCGACGGTCGCGCTGCCGGTGGACGCCCCGGGCGCCTCCAGCGGCACGCTGGCCCGCTCTGGACGGACCCTCACGCTGAGCTTCAGGGACGAGTGCTGGGCCGAGGTGTTCGTGGACGGAAAGGTCGTCGTGCGCGGACTTTTCCCGAAGGGAGCGAAACGCGAGTTTTCGGGCGGCGGCACATTCACGCTCACGCTGGGCAACGCCGGCGTGGTCGAGGTCGCCGTCGACGGCCGCTCGCTGGACCCGATCGGCGGCGAGGGCGAAGTCGTCAAGAACTACGTCATCAACCACGGCTGACCGGCGCTAATCTCCGTCCATGTCGTTCGTCCCCGATGACCTGCTCGGGCAGGTCGAGGCCGGCGAGGCGTCCAGCCAGATCCTCGATTTCGTGGCGCGCGGCCTCGTGCCGCTGCCCGCCGAGGAACTTGTCCGCGCCGTCGCGAGCATCCTCGCGGCCGGCGACGCGGCTCTGACGGCGAACGCCGAGTCGACGTTCGCCGCTTTCCATCTGGCGGATCTGAAAGGCGCCGTCCTCAGCGGGGGAGTCCGGCCGGAACAGCTCGACGCGATCGCGCGGCGGACGATCGAGCACACGGTCCTCGAGCCGCTCATCCGGCACAAGGCCGTGCCCGACGCGACGCTTGCGTGGCTTGCCGAGCGCGTCGACGGGCCGATGCAGGACATCATCGTCACGAACCAGGTGCGCCTCCTCGAGGCGCCCATCATCGTGGAACGGCTCTTCGAGAACCCGCGTTTGTCTCCCGAGATCCGCCGCCGCGCGGACGAGTTCCTCGAGGAGTTCTTCCTCAAGAAGGAGCGCGAGCAGGACGAGGCCGCGGGCGCGGCGGCCGCGGCTCCGGAAGCCGCCCCGGAGGCCGCGCCGGCGCCGGCGCCGGCCGAGGAAGAGCTCGTGCTCTCCGAGGATCAGAAGAAGAGCCTCTTCGCCCGGGTTTCCGTGATGTCGGTCGTGCAGAGGATCAAGCTCGCCTACCGGGGCAACAAGGAGGAACGAATGTTCCTCGTGCAGGACCGCAACCGGCTCGTGTCGGCGGCGGCCCTGAAGTCCCCGAAGACCCGCGAGGCGGACGCCGAGACGATCGCCAACATGAAGAGCGTCTCGGAAGACGTCCTGCGCGGAATCGCGTTCCGGCGCGACTGGATGCGGCATTACGCCGTGGTGAGGGCGCTGGTCCGGAATCCCCGGTCGCCGATCGACGTCACGCTGGGGCTCGTGACGAAGCTGAACGGCAAGGACCTGAAAACTCTCTCGGGGGACCGGAACGTCCCGGAAGTCGTTCGGGCCACGGCCCGGCGGGAGGTGGCGCGAAAGGAGTCGTGAGCCACCTTGAAATGACGCCTCCGTTCGTGAGAATCTCTTGAGTCAAGTGACGGGTCAGACGCGGCCTCCACGCCTTTTGAGGTGTCGGTGACGAACTACTACGACGTGCTCGGGGTTGCGCGGGACGCGACGGCGCCTGAGATCACGAACAAGTTCCGCGCGCTCGCGCGTGAGCAGCACCCGGACCGATACGCGGATCCCGGCCGCAAGAGCTCCGCGGAGTTCAAGTTCCAGATTCTGACCGAGGCCCTTAACGTCCTGACCAATCCTGCGCGCCGCAAGGCGCACGACGCCGAGCTCGAGAAGAACCGCCCCGTCTCCCAGGACCCCGCGGGCCAGGCGCGCGTCTTCCTCGCGAAGGGCGTCAAGTCCTACCGGGAGGGGAATTTTCCGGACGCGCTCCAACAGTTCGAGCTCGCGGTGAACCACTACGACAAGGATGCGAAGGCCTGGCACTACCTCGCGCTCTCGTGCATGAAGGTCGTCGGGCAGACCCGCAAGGGCGTCGACGCGATCGAGGCCGCGATCAAGCTCGATTCGAACAACGCACTCATGCGGCGCGACGCCGGGAAGCTCTACATCATGGCCGGCCTGTCGTCCAAGGCCGAGCGCCACCTCGAGGAGGCGCTCACCTGGATGCCCGAGGACCCCGAGACGCTCACCCTGCTCATGAAAGTACGTTCGGACAGGCCCACGAGCGGCGTCCGCAAGCCGCCGAGCGGGATCTTCGGGCGGAAGGGATAATCGCGACGTGGTCGTCTCCGCATTCGGTCTCACCGACGTCGGCAGGAAACGGCGTCACAACGAGGACGCGTACCTCATCGACGAGGAGCGCGGGCTCTTCGTGGTCGCCGACGGCATGGGCGGCCACGCGGCCGGCGAGGTCGCCTCGCGCATCACCGTCGAATCCATCCAGGAGTACATCGCCGCCACCGAGGAGGAGCACGAGAGCTCGTGGCCCTTCGGGTTCAACAGCCGCGTCTCGCTCGAGGGCAACCGTCTCACGACGGCCGTCGAGAAGGCGAACGAGAAGGTCATGCGCGCCGTGCAGAACCGGCCCGAGCTCAAGGGCATGGGAACGACGGTCGTCGCCGCCCTCTTCGACGCCGACCGGGCCACCCTCGTGCACGTCGGCGACAGCCGCGCCTATCTTTTCCGCGACGGCGAGCTCCGGCGCCTGACGGACGACCACTCCTGGGTGCAGGAGCAGGTCAACGCCGGGATCCTCAGCGAGGACGAGGC
>JBDTTJ010000080.1:0-12464 GCA_039930645.1 Acidobacteriota bacterium | reverse complement strand
CCTAGCCCGCGCGGACTGCGGCACAATCGGACCGCCGAAGGAGGCTCCGTGGCAAGTCAAGATCCCCACCCGCCCGAGGTTTTCGAGCTCCTGCGCCACAAGACGGCCGCGACGCGCATCGCCGTCGTCGGCGCGAGCAACGATCCCCGCAAGTACGGCAACATCATCGTGAAGAACCTCGCCGCGAAGGGCTACACGGTCCTGCCCGTGAACCGAGGGGAGAAGGAGATCGCGGGCCTGCCCGCGTACCCCGACCTCGCGTCGGTCCCGGGGCCCGTGCACCTCGTGAACGTCGTCACGCCGCCATCCGTCACGCGCGGTGTCCTCGCGGAGGCCGCCCGCCTCGGCCTTCCAGCCGTATGGCTGCAGGACGGCAGCTACGACGACGAGGCGCTCGCCATCGCCGCGGCGGCCCCCTTCAGGACCGTCTACGAATCCTGCATCATGGTGGCCAGCAACTTCGGCTGACCCGAGCCCCACGGAGGTTTTCGATGAAGAAGATTTTTGCCGCGGCGCTGCTCCTGAGTCTCGGTTCAGGATCCACGTTCGCGATGGACAAGGTCCGCGTCGAGTCGAAGATCGACGCGGCCGTCGCGAAGTACGGCCTGACGGGCCGCGGCGTGATCGTCGCCCTTCTCGACCGCGGGATCGACTGGAAGAACAACGACTTCCGGAACCCCGACGGGACGACGCGAATCGCCGCCGTGTTCGACCTGACGGACGACACGGGCGCCTCCGCGCCCGGCAACACCTACGGCAAGGGCACGATCTACACGCGCGCGCAGATCGACGCGGCGCTCTCCGGCGGGCCGACGCTCGCCTTCCGCGACGCCGTCGGCCACGGCACGACGACCTCCGGCATCCCGACCGGGAACGGGCGCAACGTCGCGAAGTACCGCGGCGTCGCGCCCGAGGCGACGATCATCTCCGTGAAGGTGACGTCGGACGGCGTCCCCGCGCACGACGGAGAAGCGGCCGAGGCAGCCTTCTACGACCCGGCGCGCCTCCCGCTCGCGATCGATTTCGTGAAGGCCAAGGCGCAGGAGCTCGGGCTGCCCGCGGTCATGCTCCTGAACCTCGGCTCGTCGGGCGGCCCGACGGACGGGACGAGCGAGCTGGCTCGCAAGATCGACGCGACCGTCGGCCCCGGCATCCCCGGCCTCGTCTTCGTGACCGGCCCCGGCGACGACGGCGGCATGGCGAACCGGGCGGGCGGAAACGTCGGCTCCGGCGCGACCGAGACGATCCGGATTCAGAAAGGGGCCACGGGCGCGCTCACGCTCGACCTCTGGTACCCCGGCGCCGACCGATTCGACGTCACCGTCCAGACGCCGACCACGACCTACGGCCCGTACGTCTCGCCCGCAACGAACTCGGACGCGGTCACGGTCACGACCTCCGAGTTCCTCTATTACCAGCTCGGCTCCTCGCGCACCTTTACGTCGCCCCAGAACGGCAAACGCGAGGTCTGGATCCGGATCACGGGAGCGCCCGGCGTCTACACCGTCTCGCTCCGCGGCACGACCGTCACGACGGGACGGTTCGACGCGACGCTGAATCCCTCCCAGAAATACAACGCGTCGAACGTGAACTTCTTCCTCGACCACGTCGCACCGGGCAGCATCTGGGACGGCGCGACGGCCCGGAACAACATCTGTCCCGGCGACTACGTCATCCGGACGAGCTACGTCGATCTCGACGGGATCGCTCGAAACATCACGGGGAACGGCAGCGTCGGCGAGATCTGGCCCGGGAGCAGCGTCGGCCCGACGTTCGACGGGCGCCTCGGCCTCGACGTGACGGCTCCGGGCGACAGCCTGTTCACGGTCTACAACCCGAAGTCGTACTGGGCCACCGCGCGCGGCAACATGATCCAGGACGGCGGCGGGCTCTACGGGCGCGCGAGCGCCGTGAGCGCGGCCGCGCCGATCGTCACGGGAATCATCGCGCTCATGCTCCAGGCCAACCCGTCCCTCGACGCGCCGACGGTGAGGTCGATCCTCCAGCGGACGGCCCGCGCCGACTCCTTCACGGGTGCCGTCCCGAACACCACGTGGGGATACGGGAAGGTGGACGCCCTCGCGGCGCTCGACGTCGTGACCTCCACGACGCTGTTCGTCCCGATCGCCCTCTCCTCCTCGGGCGCGAACGGGTCCTTCTACACGACGGAGCTCGCCCTCACGAACCGAGGCACGACGGACGCGACGATCACCTACGCCTACACGGCCGCGTTCGGCGGCAGCAGCGGAACCGCGACGGAAACGCTGAGCGCGGGCCAGCAGAAGACGTACGCCGACGCGATCGCGAGCCTGCGCGGTCTCGGGATCCCGCTCGGCGACGCGGGCAACCGCGGCGGGACGCTGCAGGTCACGTTCGGCGGCCTCTCGTCCCCGGCCGCGGCCGCGGCGACCGTCCGCACCGCGACGCCGGTCGCCGACGGGCGCGCCGGCCTCGCGTACGCCGGCCTGCCGTCCTCGCGCCTCCTGTCCTCGCCCGTCTGGCTGTGCGGCCTCAGGCAGAGCGCGACGGACCGTTCGAACGTCGCGGTCCAGCACGCGGGCGGCCCCGCCGACGGCGACGTGACGCTCCGGCTTACGGTCGTCTCGGGAGATCCGGCGAACCCCGGCTCTCTCGCGCTGCCGAACGTCACGCTGTCGCCCGGCGGGTTCAGCCAGATCTCGGGGATCCTCGCGTCGAACGGGCTCAGCTTCTCGAACGGCTTCGTGAAGGTCGAGCGCGTCTCCGGCACGGCGCCCTTCTACGCGTACGGCGTCATCAACGACCAGGCGAACTCCGACGGCTCGTTCGTCGAGCCCGTGCCCGCGAGCCCCGCCGCCGCGATCGCCGGCGCGACGCTGCCCGTCGTCGTCGAGACGAGCACGTTTTCGACCGAGCTCGTCCTGACGAACTTCTCGGGCAGCTCGCGCACTCTCCTCTGCACGTACGTCGCCGCGCCGCTGCCGGGCGGGCAGGTCACGTTCAACCTCCCGCTTCTTCCGAACGAGCAGCAGATTCTCCCGTCCTTCGTGCAGGTCCTGAGGACTCGGGGCGTCGTTCCGGGCGCCGCGGGCGCCACGTTCGCCGGAGCGCTCTTCGTGCGCGACGCCTCCGGCGATTTGCGCGGCGTCTCGATCGGAGCGCGCACGTCGTCGGCGGGCGGCGGCGGCCGGTACGGCCTCTTCTACTCGGCGGTCCCCGCCGGCTTCGAAGCGACGACCGTCGCATGGCTGTACGGGCTCCAGCAGAACGCGGACAACCGCACGAACCTCGCGCTCGTGAACGTCGGGTCCGCCGACGCCTCGACGGACACGTTCCACATCGACCTTTACGACGGCGCGACGGGTCAGAAGGCCGGAGAGACCGACGCCACGGTGGCCGCGAAGGGCTTCTTCCAGATCGGCGCCATCCTCGGGGCGTACGCCCCGGGCGTCACGAGCGGCTACGCGAAGGTCACGCGCACGTCCGGCAGCAACCCTTTCGTGACGTACGCGGTCATCAACGACGGCGGCCAGCCGAACCAGCGGAGCGGCGACGGCGCATTCGTCTCGGCGGTCGTGGGGCCATGACCGCCGAGCGCTTCATCCCCGGAGCGTCGCCGTGATCCTCGCGATGAGCGCCTCTTCCTCGGGCGAGATGGCGCTCGCAAGGCCGAGCACACGGCCGAGCCCTCCTCCCGACGCTTCCGCCACCCTGCGGAAGGAATCGGCGTACGCGTCGACGCGTTGCTCTCGCTCCTCGGGGGGAAGCACGGAGATTCCGACCTTGATGACCTCCACCGCCGAGTCGTAGAGCGCCGTCGCCGGCTGCTTCTTCAGCCATTCGACGACCTGGGTGTGGACGGGCGAGCCGGGCCCGGCCCCGCGGGCGGCCGCCATGCCCAGGATGGTCTCCCGCTCGCGCTCGGTCACGTCGCCGTCGGCCCACGCGATCTGGACGAGCGGAGCCAGGAACAGGGCCGGCCCCGTGTCGTGCGTGACGCCGAGATCGATGAGGCGCTGCCGCAGCGCCGGATCGTCCACGCGCAGCTTCCGCGCGAGGGCGCTGGAGACTTCCTCGAGCTTCGCTCGCTCGCGCAGCTTCTTGATGAGCTCCTCGTCCCGCAGGCGGGCCCACTGGGCCTCGATCGCGCGCCCGCGTTCGTGGAGGATGTTGTCTGTCATCCGCGACCTCCCGGGTGTCAATGGTGCGCCCGAGGCGATTCGAACGCCTGGCCTTCAGATCCGGAGTCTGACGCTCTATCCAGCTGAGCTACGGGCGCATCCGGGGCAGAAAACTGGGGTGAGAGACGGGGGTCGAACCCGCGACATTCGGAACCACAATCCGACGCTCTACCGACTGAGCTACTCCCACCGCACTCGATCGGACCGCGGAGAATAGCAGATCGGCTCGGCCCACAGGCCCTTCCGGCGCCGATCCCGTAACATCGAGGGTTCCAACATGGACACGCTCGACGACCTGAGACGACGAATCGACGAGACGGACCGCCAGCTGCTCGAGACGCTGGCGCTCCGCCTGAAGTTCGTCGCGGAGGTCGGCCGCCTCAAGAGCAAGGGCGTCCCGTTTCTGCGCGACCACGCGCGCGAAAGCGCGCTCCTCGCGAAAGTCGAGGCACAGGCGAAGGAGCTGGGCCTCGACGCGTTCCGCGCGACGGAGATCTTCCGCGAGGTGATCGCGATGTCCGTCAAGGCGCAGGAGGAGGCGCTGCTCGACCGCAAGGCCGCCGAGCGCTCGCTCGGGAACGCGCACCGCGTCGCGTTCCAGGGCGCCGAGGGCGCGTACAGCCACATCGCGGCGCGGAAGTACTTCGGCGCGGCGGCGACGGATTTCGCGGGCTTCCCGACGTTCGCGGCGGCCCTCGCCGAGGCCGAACGCGGCGACGCGGGCTACGCGTTCCTCCCGATCGAGAACACGACCGCGGGCTCGATCAACGAGACGTACGACCTGATCCGCCACACGGACCTGAAGATCGTCGGCGAGGAGATCCTCGAAGTGCGCCACTGTCTCCTCGCGCTTCCCGGCGCGACGCTCGAGGGCGTCCGCCGCGTCGCCTCGCACCCGCAGGCGCTTGCGCAGTGCGGGCGCTTCCTCGCGCAGATCGCGGGCGCAACGGCCGTGCCGTACGTCGACACGGCCGAGGCCGCGCGTTTCGTCAAGGAGTCCGGCGACCCCTCGCTCGCCGCGATCGCCTCGGAGGAGGCGGGCGCGCTCCACGGCCTCGTCGTCCTCGCGCGCGACCTCGCGGACCAGGAGGAGAACTGGACGCGCTTCGTCGTCGTGTCGGCGATCCCGATCGCGCTCGACCCGCGCATTCCCGCGAAGACCTCGCTCGTCTTCTCGACGCCGCACCGCCACGGCGCGCTCTCGCACTGCCTGAACGTCCTCGACGCGCACGGCCTCAACCTCACGAAGCTCGAGTCTCGGCCCGTGCCGCGCCACCCGTGGGAGTACCTCTTCTACGTGGACTTCGAGGGCGCTGCCGGCGAGGACGCCGCCTCGCGCGCGGTCGCCGCGCTGTCGGCCGAGTGCCCGTACCTCAAGGTCCTCGGCTCGTACCCCGCCCGAACCACGAAGAAGGGGCGGGTCGACCGCCTCCCGGAGGCCGCCCCGTGATCGTCCTCGTCGACGAAGCCACCGCGAAGAACGCCGCCGCCGAGAAGGAGCTCATGGACGCCCTCGGCCGGCTGCCCGGCATCGAGATCCGCGTCCACAAGGTGCGTGGCGCCGAGAAGACCGTCACCGAGGTCTACCTCATCGGCGACACGCATCGCCTCGCCGTCGAGGACGTCGCCGTCCTCCCGGGCGTCGAGCGCGTCGTCCGCGTGTCGCAGGAATACCGCGTCATCGGCCGCCACAAAGACGACCGGCGCGCGAGCGGCTTCACGTACAACGGCGTCGAGTTCTCGCAGGACAACCTGCACGTCTTCGCGGGACTCTGCGCCGTCGACACGCCCGAGAACGCCGACGCGATGTTCGCCGCGCTGGCGTCCTTCGGCCAGACCACGACGCGCATGGGAGCCTACAAGCCGCGGACGAACCCGTACGCCTTCCAGGGCCACGGCAAGAGCTGCCTCCCCTGGGTCTTCGAGAAGGCGGGCAAGCACGGCATCCGCGTCATCGCGATGGAGATCACGCACGAGAGCCACATCGACGAGATCGCCGAGTGCCTCGAGAAGACGGGCCGCCCCACCGGGGTCATGCTCCAGATCGGCACGCGCAACATCCAGAACTTCGAGCTCCTGAAGACGGTGGGCCGCCAGACCGTCTTTCCCGTCCTCGTGAAGCGCGGCTTCGGGATCACGCTCAACGAGTCGCTGAACGCCGCCGAGTACCTTGCCTCCGAGGGCAACTCCCAGATCGTCTTCGGCCTGCGGGGTGTCAAGACGAACCTCGGCGACCCGCACCGCAACCTCGTGGACTTCGCGCACGTGCCCGTCATCAAGCGGCTCACGCGCCTGCCCGTCTGCGTCGACCCCTCGCACTCCGTCGGGAGCCGCGAGAAGGCGCCGGACGGGATTCCGGATCTCATGCACGTCACGGCGCAGGCGGTCGCGGCCGGCGCGAACATGGTGCTCGTGGACTTCCACCCGCACCCGGCCCAGGCGCTCGTGGACGGACCCCAGGCGCTGCTCCTCTCGGAGCTCGGCTGGTTCCTCGAAGACGTGGCCGTCGCGCGCGTGGCGTACGAAAAGCGCCGCGCCCTCGCGCTCTCGCGCGCCGCGGGCGCGCCCGTCCTCGTCCGCGAGGCCGACGGGAAGGAAGTCGCTCGGGTCGTCCTCGGTCCTCTTCCAGGCTGACTCTCGGGCCCGCTCCCGGCTCTCCTACTTCGCCGGCATGGCCGTGCCCCAGTAGTTCGCATCGAAGAACGGCTTCCAGTCCTTCTTCGTGATCGCCTCGAGCACGTCTTCAAGCTTCTTCGTGTTGCCGAACTTCCAGCGGAACGTCGCCTGCACCGAGCTGAGGAACTTCAGGAACGCCTGCTCGCCGATCTCCTGGCGGATCGCGTTCAGGATCGACGGGCCCTTGAAGTAGAGAAGATAGGTCCGGTCTCGTCCGGCGGCCATCGGGTCGGAGTCGTTCCGGATCCTGTTGGCGAGCGGGATCGGCGCCGTGTCCGTCGCGTCCTTCGCCCGCGATCTCCAGCCGTCGACGAGCCCCTGGAAGTCGCTCTTTCCGCGCAGGTCTCTCACGAAGAGGCCCGCGCAGATCTCGGCGAACGACTCGGTCAGCCACTGCTCTTGGGCGTCCGGCATCTTCACGACGTGGCCCCAGTACTGGTGGGCGATCTCGTGCGAGAAACGCTCGTTCACGCCGCGGGAGAAGAGCTGGTTGATCGGCTCTCCAAGCGGGTTGAACGCTTCGGACGTGATGAACATGAAGCCTGGCGGAGCCTGCCCGAACCCGAGCGAGTGGATCTCGACGATATTGAACTCCTCGAACGGGAACTTGCCGAGAAACGGCTCGTAGTAGGCGATCACCTTGTGGCTCAGCTTCAGGAGCTTCCGGATCCCCATGTCGTTTCGGAGCCCGTACGCGGCGACGCGGACCGTCACCCCGTTCTCGGTCGCTTCCTCGAACCAGTACTTCCCGGCGAGGACGACCATGAACTGCACGGGCTTGTCGATGCGCGTCTCGAGGACGTTCCAGTCCCCTTCCTCGACCCGCCGGACCGTCCTGCCGGGCACGAACGGCAGGAACGGTTTTTTGACCTTCACCGTGGCATGGACGGTGAAGTACTGGCCGGCGAGATCCGGCTGCGGAAACCAGGGCCCGACGCCGAGCTCCCAGAAGTTGTCCCCGCCGGGTCGGTAGAGGATGTCCCCCTCGATCTCGAACCGGAGCTTCGCGGACTTGCCCGGCACGAGCGGCGCCGGCAGCCCGACAGCGACCTCGTCTTTCCGATGGTCGAACGGCAACGAGGCGCCGGATTAATCGAAGACTCCCTTGAGCCGCAGGCGCCTCGGCTCAAGGCCGCCGACGTTCGTGACGGCGAATCGGGTGTCCCAGAGGTCCATGACGAGTACGCTCGTCGGCTCGGCCAGCACGCGGATCGTCTCCGTGACGGAGATCGACACGTCCTTCCGGTCCGACGCCGTGACCGCGAGGTCGACGTCCGTCAGGACGAAACGCGGAGGGAGAGTGTCCTTCCGGTCCCGGCCGACTGGCTGGTCGGAGAGGACCGTGAGTTCGAGACGATCCTCCAGCGCCGTGTCATGCAACCGACGCTTGCTGACCGAGAGGAGCGTTTCGCTCTTCGCGTCCGCTCCGTCGAAGATGTAGACGAGGTCCTCGCTGCCGCCCGCGATCTCCGCCCGGACGAACGGCCGGTCGGGCGTGTTGAGCCGCCAGGCCACGAACTGGTGCGCCGCGGGCGAGGCGTGGATCCGGCCGAACCGCTTCACGTGGCGCGCGAACGCCTCGCCGGGGTTCACCGGGGAGACGGCCGGCGGCAGGGCCGGGAGCGCGCCGGCCTCGGCGAGCCACAGGACTTCTTCGAAGCTGCCCCGAATCCGGAGAGTCTTTCCCTCGGGAGCGAGCGTGAGGCGTGTGTTCTTCCGCACGTTGTGCGAGACGACCGGAGCTTCGACCGGATCCACCGACAGGTGCTCGAGCGTCCCCTGTCCGCGGAAAAAGAGCCCCACGACCTGATCGCCGGCCAGGACGGGGATCGCGTCGCCCCTGACGAGGGTCAGCGTCAGATGTCCGGCGGTGAGACGCAGGCCCTCGACCGGATGCGGCGGCCCCGCAAGAGTCAGGACGGACCACTGCTCGACGAGCTGCGGGAACGTCGAGTCCGACCGGGCGGGCCGCGCCGCGGATACGAGGCAGGAAACCACGGCCGCTGCGACCAGTCCGAAGGAAGGGTGGCTGTTCGACATCTCATTCCTCCCCGGGTCAGCGGGTCGCCTTCCCGGACACCAGCTCCTCGAGCTGCTTTTCCACCTCGGTGACGGCCGCGAGGAGCTGCGGCGTCGGCGCGTCGTCCGACTCCTGGACGATTCCGTAGAGGCGCGTGAGCTTTCCCTCGAGGGCCTCGGCCTTTTCGGCGTTCGCGCCCTTCTTCCGCACGTCGCCGAGGCGCGCGAGGTCGGCCGCGAGACGGCGCGCCGCCGCGTTCTGCGAGGCGAGGCCTTCCGGGGTCGCTTTGACGCGCGGGTCCATCGCGACCGACAGCGTCCGTGTGAGCGTCTTTCCCTCCACGATGAGCACGGCCGTGTACGTGCCGGGCAGAACGAGCGGGCCCTCGGGCTCCGGCGGCGTGCGCGAAGGGACCGCGGAGATCGGGTACTCGCGCCGCGCGACCGGCGGCGTGGCGTGGCGGAGGTCCCACGCCCAGCGGTGGTGGCCCGCGACACGGGGCAACGTGAGCGCGGGCCGCGCCCAGTCCGCGGTGACGACGAGCGGCTCGACCTTCGCTTCGGGCGCGTCGTCGCTCGCGTACCGGCGCACGACCGCGCCTTTCGCATCGCGGATCTCGAGGACGACGGGGGTCGCGGACGAAACGCCGAGGAAATAGTCGAGGATCGCGCCGTCGGGCGGGTTCTCCCCGGCGGGCTCCTCGACCGGAACGGGTGTGTCCGTCCAGCGATTGCGGCGGATGCGGGTCGCCTTCTGCGGCTCGAAAAGGTGCGCCCGCGCCGCGGCGACGGCGGGCGTCATCTGGCGGAGCGGCGTCACGTCGTCGAGGATCCAGAACGAGCGGCCGTGCGTCCCGATCACGAGGTCGTCGCCCTTGACGACGAGGTCGCGCACCGACGTCGCGGGCATGTTCAGGCGCAGCGGCTGCCAGCTCGCGCCGTCGTCGAACGACACGCACACCATCCGCTCCGTCGCCGCGTAGAGGAGCCCCCGTCTCACGGGGTCCTCCCGGACGGCGTTGACGGGGTCGTCGGGGAGGCCGTGCACGACCTCCTGCCAGGTCTTCCCGCCGTCGTGGGTCCTAAGGACGTGCGGCTTCATGTCGTCGAGCCGGATGCGGTTGATCGCGGCGTAGGCCGTGAGGTCGTCGTGCGGCGAGGCCGCCAGCATCGAAACCTTGCTCCACGCCGTGAGCGCGGGAGGCGTGACGTCGGCCCACGTCTTCCCGCCGTCGGCGGTGCGGTGGATGAGGCCGTCGTCCGTGCCGGCCCAGAGCACGTTCGCGCTCTTGTACGCCGGTGCGAGCGTGTAGACGACGCCGCGGCGCTGCATCGTCTCGAGGTCCTTCGTCCGGAAGACGCCGATCGTCTCCGGCACCGCCGGCTTCTCGCGCGAGAGGTCGGGGCTGATCACGTCCCAGTGGCGGCCGCCGTCCGCCGTCCGGAAGACGACGTTCCCCGCGTAGAAGAGAAGGCGTGGGTCGGCGGGCGAGAAGATCACCGGGGCGGTCCTCAGGAAGCGGGTCGTTCCGCGCAGCGGCGCGGGCGAGACGTCCTGGACTTCCTTCGTCGAGTGGCGGTAGCGCGTGAGCTTGCCGCCGTAGACGACGTCGGGGTCCTTCGGGTCGGGCGCGACGTATCCGTACTCCTCGGCGGCGACGGGATGCCAGTCGCGGGACGTGATGGCGCCGTCGTCGCCGCGGCTCGCGACGCCGGCGGAGCCGCTCTCCTGCTGGCCGCCGTAGACCCAATAGGGGAAGCGGTCGTCCGTCGACACGTGGTAGAGCTGCGCCGTCGGCTGGTTGTACCAGCTCGACCACGTCGCGCCGCCGTTCACGGAGACGATCGCGCCCTGGTCCGCGGCGAGGAGGACGACTTCGGGGTTCTCGGGGTGGAACCAGATCGTGTGGAAGTCGTCCCCGCCCGGCGCGCCGCGCACGGGCTCGAACGTCCTTCCGCCGTCCTTCGAACGGTAGGTGGACGTGTTCGCGACCCAGACCGTGTCCTTCGACTCCGGGTGGACCTTGATCTCCGCGAAGTCCGAGCCGCGGCCCCAGAGGCGTTTCTCGCCGTTGACCTTCACGAACGTCTCGCCCGCGTCGTCCGAGACGAAGATCCCGGCGCTCTTCTCCGTCTCCTCGCTGAGGGCGTCGACGGTCGCGTAGACGCGCCTCGGGTCCGACGGCGCGATCCCGAACCCGATGCGGCCGCCGCCCGCGGCGTGCGCGGGCAACCCCTTGCCGATCGCCCGCCACGTCGTCCCACCGTCCGTGGACTTGTAGAGGCCCGTGCCCGGCCCCTGCCACTGCCCGTTCTCCCACGGCCCGAGCCGCGACGACCAAAGCGCCGCGTAGACGACGTTCGGGTCCTTCGGGTCGAGCGCGACCGCCGCGCCGCCCGTGTCCGCATCCTTGTAAAGGACCTTTTCCCACGTCTTTCCGGCGTCCGTCGTGCGGTGGATCCCGCGCGTCTCGTTCGCGCCGTACGGGTGGCCGAGGACCGCGACGAACGCCCGGTCGGCGTCCTTCGGATCCGCGGCGATCGCCGCGATCTGCTGACCGTCCGCGAGGCCGAGGCGGACCCACGACTTCCCGCCGTCGTCCGAGCGGTACATGCCGTTCCCCACGGAGAGGTCGGGGCGCTGGAGGCCTTCGCCGCTCCCGACCCAGATGCGGTCGGGGCGCGACCACGACACCGCGAGCGCGCCGATCGAGCCCGTGGGCTCGGCGTCGAAGATCGGGGCCCACGTGCGGCCGGCGTCCGTCGTCTTCCAGACGCCGCCGTTGTTCGGCGCCATGTAGAAGACGTTCGTGTTGCCGGGAACGCCGGACGCGGCGACGGTGCGGCCGCCGCGGAAGGGCCCGATCATCCGCCAGCGCATCTCGCCGAACAGGCCCTGGGGAAAAGGCTGCGCGAAGGCGGGAAGAGCCGTGAGGAGAGCGAGGGCGAAAAGGCGCGATGGCTTGCGGTCGTGCGTCATGGTCATTTCGCCGGCGGCGTGACGGACTCGAGACCGTGAGCGTGGGCGCCTCTCTCGCTCCGCCACAGGAGGAACGAGAAGACGAACCCGACGGAAGCGAGCACGCCGAGCGCCACGATGACGGGCGTCCATCCCGCCGGGTTCGCGGCGCTCGCGTGCGAGGAGTCCTTCAGGATGCCGAGGCCCCAGCTCATCCCGGCCCAGCCCACCTGCTGGAAGAACGTCATGAGCGCGTACGCCGAGCCGAGGCGGGCCTCGGGGACGAGGTACGTCACCGCCGGCCAGAGCACGGCGGGAACGAGCGCGAACGCGAGGCCGAGCATCCCCATCAGGAGCGTCGGCGAGACGCCCGTGAAGGACAGCAGGAAGAACGGCGGGACGAGGAGCGCCGAGCCCGCCGCCATCAGGAGCGCGCGCTTGCCGATCCGGTCGGCGAGGAGGCCGAAGAGCGGCATCCCGATCATCGAGAGGAGCGGAAGGATCGACTTCAGGTTTCCCGCGGCCTCGGGCGACATGCCTTTCGCCTCGATGAAATAGAGGTTCGCGAACGTCCGGAACGGGAAGATCGTCGCGTAGAAGGCGACGCAGAGGCCGACGACCCACCAGTAGCCGAGGTCGAACCGCACGAG
>JBDTTJ010000079.1:0-12868 GCA_039930645.1 Acidobacteriota bacterium | reverse complement strand
CACGACCGCCGTCATGCTCGCGAGCCGCGTCTTCCTCCAGTACTACGCGGTCGAGGTCCTCTTCGGCGTCCCGGAGCAGTTCGGCAAGGACAGCGACGTCGCGATGCGCGAAGTCGCCGAGATCCTCCGCCACGGAATGCTGAAGGAGCCCGGCCTCGCCGCGGCCGCTCCGGTCCCGCTCGCGCGCGCGCGCCGCTAAATCGCGGCGCGGCGAAGGGCCAACGCCGCGACTCCCGCGAGAGCTATCGTCATCGCGGCTAGACCCCAGCCCGAAAGTGCGGGAATCGCAGCTGGATTCGCCGGTGCGGCTCCGGAGGTGACGTAGCGGATATCGTCCAGGCTGAACGAGTCGTCGATGATGCCGAAAGAGCCGGCCTCCTCGATCGTCACCGAGGTGATCTGTGCCCCGGGATCGGTGAATCCGAAGAACATCATCCCGCCGTTGGCGCTCGGGGCTCCCACGAGCGTGTACTGCTGGGAAGAGCCGTCGTTGAACTTGACCACGATGGAATTGCCCGCCACCCCTGCGGTGCCCACGCCACCCGCGTAGGCGCCGAACGCTTGGATCGGCGAGGGAAAGTTGATCGTGACGCTCGCGGGCGACGCGGAATTCGTGACGTCCAACTCGAGGTAGTGGGAGCCGCCGGACGTCACATTGAAGCCATAGTTCCTGCCGTAGGGATTGCTACCCGTCGCGCTCGTGATACCGGACGTGGCGTGGGTCCAGGGGCCTGCCAGAAGCGCGGTAACGCCTCCGCCGAGCGAAAGGCTCGTCGCATAAACCGGGACGTTGACCGGCTGCGCCTCGAACGTGATCAGATTCAGGGTGCCAAGCGGGCCGGCCGCCGCGTCGAATGCCGCGGCCGCGGCGTTCGAGTTGGGAAGCGCCGCCGCCGAGTTCACCGATGCATCGAGGCCGTAGTAGTAGTTGATTGCCGCGCAAGCCGGCCAGGAGGCCAGCAGAATCGGGACGATGAGCAGGCCCCATTTTCTTCTCACGTACACACCCTCTCTTGCATCTGCGGTGCGGCAACCTCTCCGGCAACTCGAATCGTACTTTTTCTGAAGGCTCTTATATTGAGCCGCCGGTGCCGTTGTCAATGGTTTACCGACGGCGGGGGGGTTGACGCGGCTAAATTTTCCCCGCTGAGGAACCCTCTCAGCCGCGGCCAGAACACCTCCGGCCTCTCGAGGTACACGACGTGGCCGGCGCCCGGGATTTCCTCGTAGACGGCGTGCGGAATCACGGACGGGATCTTCCTCTGCTGGGACGTCGGGATCGCGCGGTCCTCGGAGCCCGCGAGGACGAGAACCGGGCACGGGATAGCCGCGTAGGACGCCGCGTTTTCCCCGAGGGCCGCGAAGAAGGGGTCCTGCGCCTTCGTGAGGCGCACGAGCGCGTCGATCCGGCTCGCGTAACGGTCGTGGAAGCCCTGGCGCATGGACTCGAGCTTCGGTCCGACGCGCGCGACGAACGCCTCCGCGAAGATCTTTTCGTAGAGATAGCGGGTGTAGAGGTCGAAGAGGGGCGGCCCGCCCGCGTAAAAGCGCAAGGAGACGTCCTGGTACATCGCGAACAGCGTCTCCTGCGTCAGGAGGATCCCGGAGAGGGTCAACGACGCCGCGCGCGCCGGGTGGCGCCGCGCGAACTCCGCGGCGACGAACCCTCCGTACGAAACGCCGATCGCGTGGACCCTCGCAATCCCCTCGGCGTCTAGAATCGCCGCGAGTGCGTCTCCGAAAGACGAGATCGGCGCGCCCGGGAGCTCCGCGTCGTCCGAGGCCCCCTGCCCGAGGTAGTCGTAGAGGAGGACGTCACGCGTCCCCGTGAGCTCGGGGAGGAACGAGAGCCAGCTCTTCGTGGACATCGCGAGGCCGTTGAAGAGGCAGACCGTCTCGCGCCCGCCGGACCCGTAGATCTCCCAGTGGTAGGCGTGGCCCTCATGAACGAGGCGGCCCTCGCGGTGAGGAGAGGGGGGTTGCGGGGACGCGCTCACGCCGCATCCCCGGCTCGCCGCACGCGCTCGAGAAATCGTTCGGTGAGGAGGACGAACTCGTCCTCGCGCTCGACGACCAGCGCGTGGCCGGAGCCCGCGACGACGACGAACTTCGCGCCGGGAATCGCGTTCGCGACGGCCTCCGTCCGCTCCAATGGCATCGCGGCGTCGCGGCCCGCGGCCAGGACGAGCACCGGGCACGAGATCGTCGGGAGGACTGGCCTGAGATCGACCTTCTCGAGCGCCCCGAGCAGGCCCTCGAGCCCCGTGAACCACCCGCCCGGCAGAAGGCCGACCTGCCCGCGGCGCACCGCGAGCTCGTCCGCATGGGCGTCCTGCCATTCGGGCGTGTAGGCGAGCTGGACGATCGCGTCGTAAACCTCCGTCCGGTCGCCGCCCCGCGCCGCCCCACGCACGGCGGCCGCGAGGCGCGCGCCCGTCTCGCCGAGCGCGGTATCTCCGACCTTCGCGACGTCCGTCACCGTCGCCGCCACGACGGAGCCCACGAGCTCCGGATGGCGCGCCGCGAGGAGGAGACCCACGTAGGCGCCGTACGATGCGGCGACGACGTCCACCGGCCCCGTTGCGAGCGACTCGAGAAGCGCCGCGACGTCGTCCGCATGCTCCTCCATGGAACCTCGAGGCTCGCCGGGCGAGTAGAGCTGTCCGCGAAAGTCGCAGCGGATCACGCGGTGCCGCACGGCGAAGCGCCGCGCGATCGGCTCCCACGCGGAGAACGACATCATTCCGCCGTTGAGAAGCAGGAGAGGCGGACCCTCGCCCTCCACCCTGTGCGCGAGGATCGCCCCGCTCATCGGGTCGCGTCCGAAGAGGAAGAAGAGGATTTCTTCGAAAGGTAAGAAAGCAGGAGCTCTCGCTTCACCACTTTGCCGTATGGGGTGCGCGGGAGCGCGTCCACGAAGATGAATTCCCGCGGGACTTTGTACTTCGCGAGGCGTGCGGCGACGAACTCGGCGAGCTCCGCCGCCACCGCGGCGCTCCGCCCCTCTTCACCTTTCAAAGAAATCTTCTCTTCTTCTCTCTCTCTCTCTCTCCGAACGACGAAAGCAACTCCGGCTTCGCCCCACTTCGTGTCCGGGACGCCCACGACCGCGACGTCCTTCACGCGGGGGTGCTGGAAGAGGACGGCCTCGATCTCGGCGGGATAGACGTTGACGCCGCCCGAGATGAGCATGTCTTTCTTGCGGCCCGCGATCGTAAAGAAGCCGTCGGCATCCTTCTTCGCGAGATCGCCCGTGTGGAACCAGCCTTCGGCATCGAGCGACGCGGCCGTGGCTTCCGGGTTCCTGTAGTAGCCCCTGCAGACGTGCGGGCCCTTGAGCAGGAGCTCACCGACCTCGCCGACCGGGACCTCGCACCCGTCCTCGCCGATCAGCTTCGCCTCGGTGAACATCATCGGCCGGCCGATCGACCCGGCCTTCCGGACCGACTCCTCGACGCTCATCGCGAAGCAGTTGACTCCGACTTCCGTGAGGCCGTACCCCTGCTTGAAGTTCGCACCGCGCGTCTGCCACGTTTCGATGATGTCCAGCGGGAGGGGCGCCCCGCCGCTCGCGAAATAGCGGATGCTCGAGAAGTCCGCGGACGCCCAGTCGGGATGTTCCTGGAGCATCCGGAAGATCGTCGGGACCCCGAGGGCGACCGTGCAGCGCTCCCGGGCGATCGTCGCGAGCACCTCGGCGGGGTCGAAGCCCGCGAGAAGGACGATCGTCCCCCCGACCGCGAAGATCGGCGTCAGGAACGCGCCGAGGCCGCCGGCGTGGTAGAGCGGCGTGTAGATCGGCGACACGTCGTCCTCGCGGAGCTGCCACGACACGACGGTGTTGACGGCGTTCCAGGCCACCATCCGGTGCGGCACCATGACGCCTTTCGGCTTGCCTGTGGTGCCCGAGGTGTAGAGGAGGCAGTAGAGATCCTCGGGACCCGGAGACTCTGCAGCGGCGGCGGACGCCGCCGCCGCTGGAAGAGAAGAAACAGAAGGAAGAGAAGAGAAGATCTCTTTGAAGGTGGAGAGGGCTGTGGGCGCGTCCGCCGGCGCCACACGATGCTGCGCCGGACCGTCGAGGGGCACCGGCCTCACCCCTCTTACCCTTCTAAGCAAATCTTCAACGGTCTCTTCGAACGCCGCCCCATAAATCAAGGCTTTCGGCTCGGCGTCCGAAACCACACCTTCCAGTTCCCCCGCCGTCTGGCGCGTGTTGAGCGGGACGAGGACGACACCGCATTTGCCGCACGCGAAGAAGACGTCGAGGAACTCGACGCAGTTGCCCGCGAGGAGGGCGAGGCGGTCGCCCTTCTTCAGGCCGAGCCCTTCCGTCAGCGTCCGCGCCGCGGCTCTCGCGCGCGCGTCCAGCTCGGCGTAGGTGAAGCGCCGGCCCGTGGCAACCTCGACGAGCGCGGTCTTGTCCGGCGAGAGCCGTGCGCGCTCGCCGAGGACGTCGCCGGAGATCATGGCCTTGCGGCCGCCGCGGCCGGCGGAGACGAGACCGTCGGCTCGGGCAGGGGATCCTTGAGGATCTTCAGAAGCGCCTCCGTGAAGCGGTCGGGACACTCGACGGCCGGCGCGTGTCCGCAGCGCTCGATCGTCGTGAGACGCGCTGCCGGCAGCTGCCCGGCGAGGCGTTTCGCGTAGTCGACGGAGACCAGCTTGTCGGACGCGCCCCAGAGGAGGTCCACGGGAACGTCGAAACCGGCGAGCTTTCCGTCGAGGAGGTACGCGGGCATGCCTTTCGCCTCGGCGGCGAGCCGCGCGATCGGACCCGTTGCCGCCTCGCGGATGATGTCGTCCACGACGAAGTCCGGGATCAGCGGAGCCGACGGGTCGCGCAGAGCGGCGAGCGTCCTGTCCGCCTCGGCGCGCGTCTTCGGCTGGAGCGTGAGGTCGGGGCGGTCGCCGAGAAGCGGCCCGCCGTTCACGAGCACCAGGTGACTCACCCGATCGGGATGCTGCTTCGCCCAGACCGTCGCGATCCACGCGCCGAGGGAGTTCCCGACGAGCGTGACCTTGCCCTGCGGGGCGGCTCCCATGGCGCCGTCGAATCCGGCAAGGAGCGTCGCGAACGGCAGGGGCCCCTCCGCAGGCGCGCTCTCGCCGTGGCCCGCGAGATCAAGCGCCACCACCGAGAACGTTTTCGCGAGGCGCGGGGCCACCTTCGACCAGCCGCCTGCCTGGTCGCCTGCGCCATGGAGGAGCACGACCGGCGCTCCTGCGCCGCCCGAGAACACGACCTGCGGCCCGGCGGAGGACGGCCGGACGTGCTTCTCGAAACCGGACGACGTGAGGCGCCGGCGGCCGATCCACGCGAGCGTCGCGAGAGGTTTCCGCCAGAAGACCGCCCCCGCCGCAACTCCCAGGAGAAGCACGGCGGCGCCGCAAGCGAGCAGGATTTTCACGGCGCGCGGCACGGTGCCCCGGAGCCTAGACCATGCGGAAGGCGGCGCCCGCCATGTTGTAACCGACGCCGGACGCCACGAAGGCGACGAGGTCGCCCTTCTTGATCTTGCCGAGAGCGCGGGCGTCGTCGAACGCCATCGCCACGCTCGCCGAGCCCGTGTAGCCCCACTTGTCCATCACCATGTGAGTCTTTTCCATCGGGAGTCCGAGGTCCTGCATGACGAGCTCGATCGTGGGCCGGCGCACCTGCGTCAGGAGGAGCATGTCGATGTCGGAGACGGCGAATCCGCCGTCCAACGCCATCTGGCGCACGAGCTTCGGCCAGCCCTCGTTGTTGAGCTCGGGCGGGTAGCGCTCGACGAGCTTGACCCAAGTGCGGCCGGCGTTCACGGACGCGACCGAGGCCGGCTCGTCCGTACCGCCGGAGAAGATCGCCCAGTTGCGGTTGTACGAGCCGTCCGCCCGGAACCCGGACGCCACGAAGCCGGGCACGTCGGAGGGTCCGAGCACGGCGGCGCCCGCGCCGTCCCCGAAGAAGAAGATCATCGGGTCGTTCGGGTCCGTGAGCTTGTGCATCATGTAGGCCCCGATCGCGACGACGGTCTTCAGGGACTTGTTCGTCGCGATGAGGCCGGCGGCGGTCGCGAGGCACGTCGGAAAGGACGCGCAGGCGCAGCCGACGTCGAAGGTCCCGGCGTTCTTCGCGCCGAGCTTGTGCTGGACGACGACGGAAGTGGCCGGCGTCACGAAGTCCGGCGAGTCCGTCCCGAGGAGAATGAGGTCGACGTCCTCCGGCTTCTTTCCGGCCGCGTCGAGGGCCTTGCGGGCCGCGCGGACGGCGAGGTCGGACGTCGCCCAGTCGGGCGGCGCGTACCAGCGGGTCCTGATCCCGCTGCCCGCTTCCATCTTGTCGACGAATTCCGGCGCGATCGTCCTGAAGCGCTCACGGAGCGCGTCGTTCGACACCTCGATCTCCGGCAGATAAGAGCCGGTCGAGATGATCCGGGCCGAGGGGCTCATGTGCCGAGCACCAGCCCGCCGTCGATCGAGAGGGTCGCGCCGTGGACGAACGCGGCCGCATCCGACGCGAGCCAGAAGTAGGCCTCGGCGATGTCCTCGGGCTTCCCCATCCGGCCGACAGGCGTCTTGGCGACCATCCCCGCGATGACCTTTTCGGGCATCGCCTTGATGATCTCGGTCGCGACGAAGCCGGGCGCGACCGCGTTCACGCGGATGCCGAACTTTCCGAGCTCGCGGGCCCACGTCTGGGTGAAGGAGATGACGCCGGCCTTCGTCGCGGCGTAGTTCGTCTGGCCGAAGTTGCCATACAGGCCGACGACGGACGACGCATTCAGGACGACGCCGCTCCCCTGCTTGATCATCGCGGGGGCCACGGCGCGCGTGCAGTTGAAGACTCCCTTGAGGTTGACCGAGATGACCTTGTCGAAGTCCGCGTCGGACATGGTCGAAACGACGGCGCCGTCCTTCCACTTCACGAGCTGGGAGTCCTTGACGATCCCGGCGTTATTCACGAGGACGTCCACGCGTCCGAAGCGCGAGAGGACGTCTTCAACCGCCGCACCGACGCCCGCTGCGTCGACGACGTCCACCTTCCGGCCCTCGGCGGCCGGCGCGCCCGCCGCCTGGAGCTCGGGAACGAGAGCCGTGGCCTTCGCTTCGTCCACGTCCCAGGCGGACACGGCGTAGCCGCCCTGGGCGAAGCGCAGGGCCGTGGCGCGGCCGATGCCGGCCGCGCCTCCCGTCACGATGGCGACGCGCATGGTCAGAAGGTCACGCGGAGGCCGACCTGACCCTCGCGCGGAGGCAGCGTCGCGGAGGCCCTGCCGTAGTTCGGGTTCACGACCGCCGCCGAGGCGGGGCTCGTGATCGTCGGGCCCGACAGGAAGCGGGCGCCGTCGATCGAGGTCACGTCGTAGTTGATCGTGTTGAACAGGTTGAAGCACTCGGCAATCAGCTCGATTCCGAAGCCGCTGAAGTTGAACACCTTCGAGACGCGTAGGTTCACGTTGCGATAGGCGGGACCGTCCTCGGCGAAGCGGTCGACGCCCGCGGGGCGGTCGGAGTTCTTGCCGTCGGCGTTGTAGTCGTAGCCGTAGCGTTGCGTCCAGGGCTGGCCGGCGCCGTACTCGAAGACGGGTGCGACGTTGATGCCCCAGGGCAGGCGCGCGATTCCGGAGATGACGATGCGGTACCGCTCCCAGGAGCGGGCGCGGCCGTATTCGGCATCCAGGTTCGCGGGGTCGTTCGGGTAGCCCGTCGGGAACTCGGGGCTGAAGTCGTCGGAGATGTTGTGCTTGGACGCCATCGTGAGCGACGCCGTCACGACGTGGCCGCCCTTGATGTTGCCGTTCAGGGAGAAAACGGCGGCCATGTACTCGGAGCGGCCGTCGTTCGTGTACGTGTTGATCTGGTCGAACGCCGTGTTCGGCCGGGTGTGGGTCGCGTTGCCGCTCCAGTTACGGTCCGTGACCGTGATTTCCTTGCGGCCCTTCATGTAGATGCCTTCGACGTCCGCGTAGAGGCCCGTCTGGCCGAGCTTCGCCGTGAAGCCCAGGGTGGTCTGCGTGGACTCGGGCGCGTCGAGCGTCTTGTCCATCACGCCGACGGCGGGTTTGGACTTGATTCCGGTGTTCTGCGGGTTGTTCGGATCGAGCGCGAGCGAGGGAAGCCCGAAGAGCGCGCCGTTGAGGTTCGTGTACGTCACGCGGCCCGTGTAGCCGTTCTGCTGCATCTCGGTGAACGCCGGGACGAGGAGGTAGCGGCCGGTGAACATGCCGACGCCTCCGCGGGCGACGTACTGGCCCTTGCCCGTTATGTCCCAGGAGATCCCGAGGCGCGGCTGGAAGTTGTTCGTGTCGATCGGCCGGCCGTCGAGCCCGAGGTTCGGCTGGTAGATGTTCGGGTTGTTGCCGCCCGAATCGTAGTCGTACCGCACGCCGAGGCTCACCGTGAGGTTGGACAGGGGACGCCAGTCGTCCTGGACGAAGCCCGCGATGCGCGTCGTGTTCGCCTTCACGTCGGCCGATCCGATGCCGTAGGCGTACGCGAGGGGAAGCGCCTTCGTGTCGGTGAGGTAGAGCATGAGGCCGTACTCGTAGGTGGTGATCCGCGAGCGGTCGATCACGCGCTGGACGCCGGCGCCGACCTTGACGTCGTGCGAGCCCGCGCCCGTGAAGTGCAGGTACAGCGTGTCCTTGAACTCGAACTGCGTGCCGTCGCCGAGGAGGTTCCCGAGAATGTTGCCGCCGGTCTGGAGCGTGTTGCCGCTGGAGTACCACTCGGCCGTGACGGCCGTATTCGTGGGCTCCTCGTACTTGCGCGAGCCGTACTGGGCGCGCGCCTCGTTCACGGAACCGTTGCCGAGGTTCCACGTGTCGCCCACGGCAAACGTGAGGTTGTCGCGGTTCAGCTCCTGGCCGTACTGGATGGAGGCGACGCCGCCCACGCGGAAGTTGTCCTGGCGAAACCGCTCGTAGTCGAGCTTCGCGGTCAGGTGGTTGTTCTCGGAAAGCGTCTGGTCGAGGCCGAGGTAGCCGAGCGTCTGGTGGATGGGGACCTTGTAGTCCGCCGCCTGGGACGTGAAAGCGCCCTTCGGGCGGAAGAGTGTCGGCGTCGTCGCGTTGACCTGCTCGATCGAGCCGAAGAAGAAAGTGCTGTCCTTCACGATCGGGCCGCCGACGGTCGCGCCGAACTGGTTGCGCTCGTAGTCGACCGTCGAGTCCTGCTCGAACGCGCCCTTCGCGCGCAGGCTCGGGCCGCGGTAAAAGCCGAATGCTGTCCCCGAGAGCGTGTTCGTGCCGCTCTTCGTCAGGATGGAGAGCGCGCCGCCCGCGGAGCCGCCGACCTCGGCGTCGAAGCGATTGTTGACGACGCGGAACTCCGAGATCGCGTCCTGCGAGAACTTCGTCTTCGCCAGGCCGAGAGCGGGGTCCGTGAAGTCGACGCCGTCGACGAGGATCGTCGACTGACTCGCATTGCCGCCGCCGCCGATGACCGGGCCGCCGGTCACGAAGCGGAAGGCGCCGCGCTCGCGCTCGACGGTCGGTGCGATGAACGCGAGGTTCTGGAAGTCGCGGTCGGGCGTCGGAAGGTCCCTGATCTGCTCGGGCGAGACGTTGGTCGAGGAGTCGATCTTGTAGACGTCAACGAGCGGGGCCGACGCTACGACGCTCACTTCGGCGGACTTGCGCTGGGCGAGCGTGACGCTCACGCGGCCGGTCTGGCCGACGCGGAGAACGACGCCTTTCTGCGTGACCGTCTCGAAACCCTGCAGCTTCACGACGACGTCGAACGCTCCCGTCGGCAACGCCGCGAACTTCGCGATGCCCGTCGTATCCGTGGCGCCCGTGCGGGTGAGGCCGGTGGCGGGGCTCTTCACCTCGACGCTGGCGCCCGGCACCGGCGCTCCCGATGCGTCGGCCGCGACGACTTCGAGCGTCGCGGCGGCCGTCTGCGCCGCGGCGCGTGGCGCCGCGAGGAGGAAGACCGGGAGGGAGAGAAGAAGAAGACTCTTCGAGAGAAAGAGGGCGCGGCGGCCTTTGGGCATCGTTTCCTCCTGTGGCGACATCGCTAAAACCGGACAGTCGGTTTGTTTTTAGCACTCTATCTTCGAAGAAAACGGCATGTCAAGAACCACGATGCTCGCCGGACAGGAGCGTTAACGCGCCTGAGTCTCAGGTGAGGCGCGTCTTCTTCCGGTTCGCGAGCTTTTCGGTCAGCTGGAGGTTCCGGCGGATCTGTTCGAGCATCTTCGCCTCGAGCCCGCCGCGGCCGCCCGAGACGCGCACGTCGCGGCGCTTGGCGCGCCCGAACGCCTGCCGCGCCGCGCGCGCGTCGCCGAGCGCGAGGTACGCGAGCCCGAGGTGCGTGAGGCCCGTCGGCGTCTCGCCGAGGTCCGTCGCGCGCCGGAGGCATTCGACGGCGCGGTCGAACTCGCGGCGCTTGTAGTGAACCCAGCCCTTGGCCGCGAGCGGGAACTGCCGCATCTCCTTCGGCGAGAGCTTCAGGGAGAGGTCCGCGAGCTCGAGGGCCGCGTCGAGGTCCTCCCCCATCTCCGCGAGCGCGGTCGCGCGCTGGAAATAGGCGATCGAGCGCGCGTAGTTGGAGCGCACCGCTCCGAGCATCTCCTCGGCGACGCGGCTCCCCTCGCGAAACTTCCCTTCCGCCTTGAGGGCCTCGAGGAGCGTGGCGTATGCGGCCGCCGTCACCATCTCGCCGGGCTCACGCGACAGGACGCGGCGCGTCGTCGCGACGGCCTCGGACGTGCGGCCCACGGCCGAGCACAGAAGCGCGAACGCGATCAGGAGCGTCGGGTTCTCCGCGTCGAGCTTCAGCGCGCGCCGGTAGATCGCGAGCGCCTTCTGCGGGTCGCGCGGGGCCGCGGCCTCCGCGCGACGCGCGAGCTGCGCGGCCTCACCCGTCACCTTCGGGAGCGCTCGCGCACCCGAGGGCGCGAGGAGCTTGCAGGCCTCCTGGTACTCGATGCGGTTCGGGTTCAGCTCGAGCGCGGACTGGAAGCGCTCGGTGGCCTTCTGCGTCCAGCCGCGGTCGAGGTAGCAGAGCCCGAGCTGGTAGAGGGCGTCCTCGTCGTCCGGGTCGAGCCGCACCGCCTTCTGGAACGCCTCCGTCGCCTCCGCGAGGCGGCCGCGCTCGTAAGCGATCGTGCCGAGCAGCGAGAAGGCCTGCGCGTTCTCGTCGATCGCGACGGCCTTCCTCAGGAACGTCTCGGCGCGCGCGAGCTGTCCGCGGAGCGCGAAGAGCGCGCCGAGAGCGAAGTACGGGAGGAACGCGTCGGGCTTGACCGCGACGGCTTCCTTGAGCGCTTCGAGCGCCCGGTCCGTCCGACCGGCCTCGTTCTCGAGGACTCCCGTGTAGACGAGCGCCTCGAAGTGGCGCGGCTCCCGCGCGAGGACCGCGTTGAGCAGCTGCGCGGCGCGCTCGGTCTCGCCCTCGTTGAACGCGGTCTCGCCGAGGTAGAACGCGAGCTCCGCGTTCGTCTTGTCGAGGCGAAACGCATCCTCCAGCGACCGCACGGCCTTTTCGGGGTCGAGCGCGTAGAACGCGAACTCGGCGTCCGCGAGGAGACCCTTGAACCGCTCGCGCCGCTCGCCCGAGAACCCGCCGAGCATCCGCTCCTTGCGCTCGAGAAAGCGCTCACGCTTCTCCATCGCGGCCATGTGGAGGTCGACACGCGTTTCCCAAAGGTCGAGGAGCTCCTCCTCGACGAGGAGGCCCTTGCGCTCGAGAAGGTCCTTGAGCGCGAGGAGGCCCGTCTGCGAGACGAAGCCGTTCTTCTCCTGCCGGTTCAGCGCCTCGAGAAGCATCTTGAGCGTCTCGGCGCTCCGCTTGACGATCTCCTCGAGGACCGAGACGCGCTCGAGGAGGTGCTCGTCCAGCGAGACGCCTTCCTCGGACGTGCCCTCGTCGTACGTCTCCGCCGCCCCCGAGACGACGAGAAGCTTGCTCTGGCACTTCCCGCAGAACTCGCGATCGAGCTCGTTGGTGGTCCCGCAAACCTGGCAGATCACGAGGCGGTCTTCTCCCCTCCGGGGGCGTCGTAGCGATAGAAGCCTCTGCCCGTTTTCTTCCCGAGCCAGCCCGCGTCGACCATCTGCACGAGGAGCGGGCACGGCCGGTACTTGTCGTCGCCGAGGCCTCCGTGCAGGACGCGGAGGATCGCGAGGCAGGTGTCGAGGCCGATGAAGTCCGCCAGCGTGAGCGGGCCCATCGGGTGGTTCATGCCGAGCTTCATGATCCCGTCCACGGCCTCCGGCGTCGCAATGCCTTCGTGGAGGACGAAGAACGCCTCGTTGAGCATCGGCATCAGGACGCGGTTCGAGACGAAGCCCGGGAAGTCCCGGCAGAGGAGCGGGGTCTTCCCCATCGCCTGGGCGAGCGCGACGACGGCCTGCGTCGTCTCGTCGGACGTCGCGATCCCCCGGATGACCTCGACGAGCGTCATGACCGGGACCGGGTTCATGAAATGCATCCCGATGAAGCGCTCCGGGCGCTGCGTCCCGGCCGCCAGGCGCGTGATCGAGATCGACGACGTGTTCGACGCGAGGATGCCGCCGGCCTTCACGAGGACGTCGAGCTTCCCGAAGAGCTCCTTCTTCACGGCCTCGTTCTCGACGACGGCCTCGACGACGAGGTCCGCGTCCGCGAGACGCGCGAGGTCCGTGGCGGGCGCGATCCGCGCGAGAGCGGCGTCCCGGGCCTCGGCCGTGACCTTGCCCTTCTCGACCTGCCGGCCGAGGTTTCTCTCGATCGTCTTCAGGCCCTTCTTCACGGCGTCCTCGGAGACGTCGAGGAGGACCACGCTCTTGCCGGCGAGCGCCGCGACGTGCGCGATGCCCGCTCCCATCTGGCCGGCGCCGACGACGCCGATTTTCTCGAGGCTCATTTCCTGACGGGCTCCCCTGTCGGGGCCGCTTCG
>JBDTTJ010000078.1:0-12893 GCA_039930645.1 Acidobacteriota bacterium | reverse complement strand
ATCACGCTCTTCGACTCGACCGCCTTCCGGACGCACCTCGCGGCCGAGATCAAGGAGCTGCCCGGCGGAATCGAGCCGTTCCTTCGGCGGCGCCTCTCGCGCACGGACATTGCCGGCCTCGGCGCGGCGGCCGAGGCGCTGCTCGACTCCGGCCTCGACCTCGCGCGCGAGGACCTCTCGCGGATCGGCGTCGTCCTGGGCGCGGGAGTCTCCGGCCTCCTCGACAGCGAGAACTACCTGCACGCCCTCCTCGCGAAAGGCCCGCGGGGCGCGCGCCCGACGCGCGTCCTGAACCACCCGCCCGACCAAACGACGGATCGTATCGCGGAGCGCTGGGGATTCCTCGGCCCGCGCTCGTCCATCACGACGGCCTGCTCGTCCTCGGCGACGTCCCTCGGCTACGCCGCCGACCTCATCCGCCACGGGTACTGCGACGTCGTGGTGACGGGCGGCGCGGACACGTTCGCACGCCTTACGCACGGCGGTTTCAACGCGCTGCGCTCCGTCGACCCCGATCCGTGCCGACCGTTCGACCGGCGCCGCAAGGGGCTCACGATCGGCGAGGCCTCGGGCCTCCTCGTCTTCGAGGAAGAGGAGCACGCGAAACGGCGCGGCGCAAACCTGCGCGCGCGCTTCCTCGGCTACGGCGTCACGTCGGACGCCCACCACATGACGCAGCCCGAGCCCACCGGCGAGGCGGGCGCGCGGACACTCGCCGCCTGCCTGAAGGCCGCGGGCCTGAACCCGGAGGACGTCGACTACGTGAACGCCCACGGGACCGCGACGCCGCAGAACGACTCCGCCGAGACGGCCGCGATCAAGCGGGCGCTGGGCGCGCACGCATACGAAATCCCCGTCTCGTCCATCAAGTCCATGCTTGGCCACTGCCTCTGTTCGGCCGGCGCGATCGAGGCCGTCGCCACCGTCCGGACGATCGAGACGGGTATCGTGCCGCCGACGATCAACTGGGGCGAGCGCGACCCCGAGTGCGACCTCGACGTCGTCCCGAACGTCGCACGCGAAACGCACGTGCGAGTCGCCCTCTCGAACTCGTTCGCGTTCGGCGGCAACTCGACCGTCGTTGCGTTCGGGAAAGCATGAAGGCCCCCGTCGTCACCGGCGTCGGCGCCGTCTCGGCGCTCGGGCGCACGCTTGCCGAGACGCGCGCCGCGCTCGAGGCCGGCCGCTCCGCCGTCGCGTCCATCGAGGGCCCCGGCGTCCCCGAGCGCGCGGAGCGCTCCCCCGCCGCGCGCATCGGCGCCTTCACGACCGAGCCCGAGCTTCCGAAGAGCAAGGCGCGTCGCCTGGATCGCGGCAGCCAGTACGCCATGGTCGCCGCCCGTCAGTGCCTCGCGGACGCGGGCTTCGTCGTCGCAGGGCGCGAGGAGCGCATCGGCATCCTCTTCGGCACCGGCTCCGCCGGCGCCGGACCGCTCACGGAGTTCGAGCGGCAGATGGCCGCGTCGCCGGAGTCGGCCTCGCCGTTTCTCTTCCCGAACACCGTCGCGAACGCCCCCGCCTCGCAGGCCGCGATCGAGATCGGCATCAAGGGCCCGAACGTCACGATCACGCAGAAGGACCCCGCCCCGCTCAACGCGCTCTTCTACGGGAGGATGCTCCTCGCGGACGGCCGCGCCGACGCGCTCCTCGTGGGCGCCTCGGATGAGTGGAACCTCGACTACCACCTCGCCTACGAGCGCGTCCGCGCGACGCGCACCGCGACGCGGCCCGGGTTCGTCCTCGGAGAAGGCGCCGCCGCGCTCCTCGTCGAGGACGAGAGCGCCGCGCGCGAGCGCGGGGCGCGCGTTTTCGCGCGCGTCGCGTCCGTCGTCTCGTTCGGCGCGCCCGTTTCGCCGCAACACCGGCGCGCCGACCCGGCCACACTCGCGGCCGTCATGAACGCCGCGCTCAAAGAGGCCGGTGTCGCGCCCCGCGACGTCGGCCTCGTCCATCTTTCACGGAACGGCGTCCCCGCGACGGACGCCGCCGAGGACGCGGCCCTCGCCGCCGTCTTCGGCCTCGCGCAGCCGCCCGTCGTCGCGATCAAGGACGTGCTCGGCGAGAATCCGGCGATCGGCGCCATGCAGCTCGCGCTCGCCGCGGACGCCCTGCGCGCGGCGCCCGGGCTCGGCGCCATCCTCGTGAACGCGTTCGGAGCCGGCGGCAACTTCCTGGCCGCGGTGTTCACGGCGCCATGAGCGACCGCACCTTCTGCGTCACGTTCGAGGTGCGCTTCCCCGAGGTCGACTCCTACGGCGTCGTCTGGCACGGCCATTACGTCCAGTATTTCGAGGTCGCGCGCAATGCGCTCTGCGCGGCGTTCGGCCTCACGCCGGCCGACGCCCTCGCGCACGGTTACAAGGTGCCGATCACGAAGGTGTCGATGGACCTGAAGCGCCCCGCGCGCCTCGACGACCGCCTCGCCGTCACCGCCCGCCTCGCGCCTCCCGAGGTCGCAAAGCTCGCGATGAACTACGAGATCCGGAGGGAGACGACCGGCGAGCTCATCGCCTCCGGCGCGACGGAGCAGGTGATTCTCGACCCGTCCGGCCAGCTCCTGCTCACGTTTCCCGCGCCCGTGAAAACGCTCGTCGCGCGAATCCTCGCGTTCCAGCGCGGCGAGGCCGAGCCGGACGCGTCAAAGATTCTCCCGCCCGCCTGAGTCAGCCCGTCTTCGGAAACGTCGCCTCGGCGCGGGTCGGCTCGCCGGGCCGCGACGTGAGCGTCAGGGCTCCGCCGTGCGCCTTCACGATGCGTTCGGCGATCGGCAGGCCGAGCCCCGTGCCGGCGGGCTTCGTCGACACGAAAAGCTTGAAAAGGTCCGCCGTCTTCGCGGGCGGGACGCCGGGCCCGCGGTCGGCGACGGAGAGGCGCCACTTCGCCCCGGCGTCCTCGACGCGCACGTCCACCTCGCGCGCGGACGCGCCCTCGGCCTCCACGGCGTCGAGCGCGTTCGCGACAAGGTTCAGGACGACCTGCCTCACGCGCGCCGGGTCGAGCCGCGCGGGAGCGCCTCCCGCGTGCGGCGTGAACGCGAGCCTGATGCTGCGTCGCTCCGCCTCGGGCGCGAGGAAGGCGACGGCATCCCCCGCCGCTTCGTTGAGGTCCGCGGGCACGGCGCTCAGCGGCGACGGCCGCGCGTAGGAGAGGAAGTCCGCGAGGAGGCGCGAAAGCCGCGTCGTCTCCTGCCGCGCGGCCTGCGCGAGCTCGGCCGGCGGCGGCCCGCCCGTCCGCGCGGTGTCGCGCAGCTGCTCTTCGAGGAGCTCGAGGTTCAGGCCCATCGCGTTCAAAGGGTTCCGGATCTCGTGCGCGAGGCCCGCCGCGACCTCGCCGAGCTCGGCGAGCCGCTCGGCCTCGACGCGCGCCTCCTCCGCTCGGCGCGTCCGGCCGATGAGAAGGAGGACGGCCGCCGACGCGGCGGCGATCCCGAGCAGCGCAACGCTCGCCGCCGCGAACGTGCGCAGGTACAGCTCGCGGCGCAGCTTCTCGACGCGCTCGGCGAGGACCCGGCGGGAGACCCCGAAGCGGAGGACGGCGAAGTCGCCGACCGGCACCTCGAGGTCATACGGGTTCGCCTCCGGGGCCTCGTAGCCCCAGCTGCGCGACGCGGTCCCGGGCTCGACGGGACGGACGTTCAGCACCTTCGGGTCCTCGACAGCGGGGCGTGAGCGCTCCGGCACCGTGAGCGTGCCGTTGTAGGAGTAGAGGACCTCCTTCTTGGCGTTGTCGAGCACCTCGACCTCCGCAAGGATCTGGCGTTCGGACACGCCCGCCCGCACGAGCCGGTCGATCTCCGTCACCTTGAGCTTCAGGAGGTACGGATCGCCCGCGGAACGCTCGGCGATGCCGCGGGCGAGCCTCTCCGCGTCGAGCCTCGTGTGCAGGATCGCGTCGTTGACGACGTCCTTCGAGAGCGCCTTGAAGAGGAGATGCCCGAACAGCAGGACGGAGCCCGCCGTCAGCAGGCCCAGCGCCGCGAGGACGAGCGTGATGAGCCGCCGGAACCGGGCGTCGGGGTCGGACACGGCCGGAGTCTAGCGGGACTCCGGCCGGGCCGACGGGGGCGCTACTGGAAGAAGCCGTTCACGTCGAGCACGAGGTTCAGCGGTCCGGCCGACGCGTTTTGCACCTTGACGGTCCCGGAGCCGTCGAGCGAGAGTTGGAGCACGGCCGCGTTCGCGCGGGTGCTGCCCGGGTTGAAGTTGATCGTGCTGGTGGCCGAGGCTGCGCCGTCCCCCCGGTAGAGGGTGAGGAAGCCCACGGACGCCGCGCCGACGACCGTGAGGTTTGCGGAGACGGCCGTCGCGCCCGCGGGAATCCCGCAAGTCCCGGTGAGCGTGAATGCCCGGTCCGGTGCGCCGGCTGCCGGAATCGCGGGTCCTCCGACCGGGCCCAAGGCGCCGCGTGTGTCGACGATCCGGCAGGGAGCAACCGTGTAGAACTGCACGGCCCCTCCTGCCGGAACGACGGTCACGTTCGCGAACGCTCCGCCCGCCGGACAGGACGCGACCGTCGCGGCGACGCTGAGGGTGAGCGGCGTCCCGGCAACGCCGCCCGTGAACGCGATCTGGTTGGTGCCCTGCCCCGCCGTGATCGTGCCGTTGGTGATCTGCCACAGGTACGTCGCGCCCGAGATCGAGGGGATGCTCGCGAGGTGGTTCGGCGAGCCGGCGCCGACTTCCGACGGCGCATTCATGCCGAGCGGCGGCGGCGGCGGGCACGTGCCGATCACGAGCATGTACGGCTTCGTGTCCGGCGTGCAGCCGGTGGCGTCCGTGGCCGTCACCGAGATCGGGAAGCTCCCGCTCTGGGTCGGCGTCCCGGTCAAGGTGTTTCCGGAAAGCGTCACGCCGGTCGGAAGCGTTCCGGTGACGGACCACGTGTAGGCGCTGCTGCCGCCGCTCGCCGCGAACGGCTGCGAGTACGGAACCCCGAGCGTGCCGTTCGCGATCGACGCCGTCGTGATCGACACGGGCGTGCAGGCCGGACCGGACGCGCAGGCCGCGAGCGCGACGTTCAGCGTGTACGCGGAGCCCGACGTCGGGAGCACGTTGATGTCGTGGACGACGACCGTGAACGCCTGTCCGGCGGGCGCCGTGAAGGAGTACGTCTGCGTCACCCCCGACGATCCTTGATCCGCGAGGAAGTTCGTGTTCGGCGTGGCGGGCACGAATCCCGCGCTCGTATACGCGGCCGTGTAGAGGATGGAGCCGCTCGCGGACGTCATCGTGACCGTCACGCACTGCGCGCTCGCGTTCGTATTCGTGAACGTGTATGCGTCGTACTGCCGCGAGCCGACCACGGTCGTGAGGCCGGGATTCGCCTTCGGGGCCGCACAGGTCGCGGTCACTCCGTTCCGGTTGAGGCGCCCCGTCTGCTGGCCGCTCGTCGACGTGAAGCCGGGCCCGGTCGGGGGCGTCGTCCCGAGCGTTCCCGAGATCGCGCCGGGGAGCTTGCCGACCGTCACGGCGACGGGGAAGACCTGCGGGCTCGCGCCACCGCCGAACGAGACGGACAGCGAGAAGCTGATCACCGTTCCGCAGGGCACGCTCGAGCCGACGCCGAACACGAACGGCGAAAGGCTGTTCGCGGCGCTCGTGGACGGCGCAAGATTTCCGTATGCGGCCGACCCCTGCACGACCGTGACGCCGGGCGTCGCCGTCGTGAGCGTCGCGAGGACGGTCGTCGCGTTCGCGAGCGTGGGGTTCGTGAGCTGGACGACGAGGGCCCCGACCTCGCCCGGGTCGACGGCTCCGTTTCCGTTCGAGAACGTCCCTTCGGCGGCCGTCACCGTCCCGAGGTTGATCGTGGCCTGGGGAACGGGCGCGACCGCCTGCATCGCCTGGAACGCCTGCACGATGCCGACGCCGCTGATGTTGTCGAATCCGGCCGACTCGACGTCGACGGCCGTCGAGGTCAGCATCGTCCGGACCTGCGCCGGGGTGAGCGAGGGGCTCGCCGACTTGAGAAGGCCGGCGATCGCGCCGGCGTGCGGCGCGGCGGCCGACGTCCCGTAGAACGGATTCAGGCCCGAGCCGGAAGGCAGGGTCGTCGAGACGCCGTCCGCCGCCGTGAGGTCCGGCTTGTTGCGCACGGAGCCGCCGTTCGTGCTGAAGAGGAAGTTCCCGGCAATGATCGGACTGCCGTCCTCGTTGTAGAACACGCGGCGCGGACCGTCGGAGGAGAAGGATTCGACCGGGCTCGAAGCGCCGAAGGCCGCGGGATACGGGCCCGGGGCGACCGCGGGAGCCGCCGCCACGCTGAAGCCGTTCACGGCGGCGGAGTGACCGTGCGTCTGGCCCGTCGTCACGACGGTCAGCCTGCCCCGGAGCGTGTTGATCGCGAAGGCCCGCACGGCGGCGGCCGCCGTCTTGAAGACGACGAGGCGGTCGCCTGCAGCGAGGGCGGGCGGGTTGACGCGTTCGTAGGCGAGCTGTGTCCCGTTCTGGACGTTCGTGGAGGATCCCTTGACCGTCCCGGTCGAGCTGACGACGAAGAGGTCGTAGTCGTTCGACGACGCGTTCACCGGATCCGCCCAGTTCAGCGTGTACGTGAACCCCGCTGCCGTGATGACGTCCCCGTTGACGGGCGACCCGACCGTGCCGAAGTTGTGGATCGTGCCCGCCTTGGCGCCGCCGGGGAACGTGAACGCCGGCGAGCCCGCGTCGTTGAAGTCGCCTTCGTAGTACCCGGCGCTGCTCTTGGCGATGCTGCCTTCGTTGCCCGCGGAGGAGAAGTACATCGCCCCGGCAGCCGTCACGGTATTGACGGCCTGGGCGACGATGCCGTCCTGGAACACGGGCTCGTCGAAGTAGAAGACGTCGTCGATGATGATGTCGCAGTTGTAGGGCGCGTTGCGCAGGGCCACGATGTTGGCCGCGAAGCCCGCCTCGCTCACGTTCGCGGTCGCGAAGAAGAGCTGGGCGTCCGGCGCGAGGTCGTGGACGATCTGCAGCATCGCCCGGCCCTCGTCGCTCGCCGGGGTGAAATCCTGCACGACGGTCACGGGCGTCGTGCGCCCGTAGGGGTTGCCGGGTCCCGGCAGGTTCCCGCTCGTCACGTCGGCGGCGGCGGTCCCCAGGGAGTTGAAGCTGTCGGAGAGGATGCCAATGCGGACGCCGGCGCCGGAAAAGCCGTATGTGTTGCGGACGTCGTCGGCGCGATGCGTACGGTCGCCTTGCGAGTTCACCGTCCCCGCAAGGGGATGACGGAGCGCCTCGCCGAGGCGCTGCTTCACGCGCGCCGAGCGGGCGTCGAACCCGCCGGGCGCCGGGGCGGCGACCGGGCGGGCCTGGGCGTGCAGCGAGCGCACGGCCGGCTGGAGGAAGGTGACGTCCGGCAGGCCCGCGACGGCCTCGGCCTGTGCGAGGTCGATGCGCGCCCGGATCGTCCGGTGCTGCCAGGAGGGAGCCGTGATCTCGCCCCCGAGCTCCTCGATCTGGACGGTCACCGCGTCGAGCGTCGCGGCCGAGCGGACGCTGACGTCCACCGCGATCTTGCCGTTCACGTCCGTCCCGACCTGGGCCGGCGCGAGGCTGACCCCCGGCGCCATCTGCTGCCCTTGCGATTCGCGGACCGCCTGCAGGAGCTGCGAGTCCATCTTCTGCTGGGCCGGCGTGCGCGCGGCTTTCTCCGAGAGCAGCGCCTGAATCTGCTGGACGGTCAGGCTGGAGACGCCGTCCGCGAGCGCAGGCCGTAAGAAGAAGAGGAGAGCGGCGAGGGAGGCGGGCCGAATACCATTCCGGAGGACGCGGACGAGCCACCGGACGGCCGGTTCGAACTTCATGATTCCTCCCAGCGAGATGCCGCGGGAGCGTATCGCGTGGAAGAACAGGTCTCAATCGAAAAGACCTGAAACACGCGGGCCGCGCGATAGGCGCGGCCCGCGCTCAGGGAGGAGGCGAAGTCACCGGAAGTAGCCGTTCACGTCCACGATGAAGTCCACCGTGCCGGGCGACGTGTTCTGGACCTTGAAAACCCCCGACCCGTCGAGAGCGAGCTGGGTCAGGTTGTTGTTCGCGCGCGTGGCCCCCGGTTGAAAGGTGATCGACGACGCCACGGTTGGTGAGCCGTCGCCCCGGTACAGGACGAGCGACCCGCTCCCCTGGGGATTCGTGATCGTCACGTTCAGAGACACGGCCTTCGCATCCGACGGTACGCCGCAGACACCCGTGATCGCGAACAGGCGGTCGGGCGAGGGGGCAGGCAGGAGCGCGGGGGCGCCCCGCGGCCCGGCGGCGTTGCGCGTGTCGATCAGCCGGCAGGGCGTGATGGCGTCGAAGAGGACAGCGTTCCCCGCCGCGACGACGTTCACGGCCGCGCCCGCGGGCGCCGACGCGCACCCGACGCCGTCCGTCTCGGTCACCCCGAGCGTGAGCGTCCCGGGCGTGCCCGCCGTGAACGTGATCTGATTCGTACCCTGTCCGGCGGTGATCGTGCCGTTCGCGATCGTCCATGCGTAGGTCGAACCCGCTTGGTTCGGAACGCTCGCGATGCGATTCGGCGACCCCTCTCCCGCGGTCGCAGGCGCCGTGATCGTCGGGGCCGGGAGGGAACATGAAGCCGTCACGCTCAGCGTGTCGAGGCCGATCGTGTCCGCGTTGGCGGCGGTGTTCGGGACGGCGTGCCGGAACGCGATGCGGCCGGTGCTTGGGCCCGCAGGAAGGCCGGACAGCGTGACCGTGAAGAGCGTCCACGCGGTCGGGTATCCGCCCACCGTCAGCGCCGGATTGACGGTGAGGAGGAGCGTCGTGAAATCCCCGACGCTCGCGTCCGTCGCGCCGACGTTCGTGCTCGAACCGTTCGTGCTGAGGCGGACTTCCAGCCGGTCGGCGGCGGGGGCGGACGTCTCCGTCCTCGTGTGGAAGGTGAGAACGACTCCGTTCTGGAGGTTCGAGAGCGTCGGCGTGATCAGCCAGTTGCTGATGTTGCCCCCGAACGTCGTCCCGTTGAGGTTCGCGGCGACGTAGCTTCCGGCGGCCCCGCCCTGCGAGGCGAAGGCGGCCGTGTTGCCCTGGAACCACACCGTCGTGCCGGCGGGATTGCTGTTGTTGACGAACGCCCATCCGGCCCCGGCAAGTCCGGCGACCGAGTCGAAGTTCTCCGTGAGCGGCTGGCCGGCGACGGATTCCGACACGAGGACGGCCGCGGCGGCGAGGAGGAGGCGTGAGACGAGACGTGGCATGCTCTGCCTCCTTTCCTAGTTCCAACCGATGTCTTTGAGGAGCGGGAGGGTGAGGTCCTGAGGCGGAGCAACCTCGTGGGTGAGGTCCCCGTTGATCGCGGGCTCCATGAGCTGGTTGGGAAAAGCGATCGTGTCCCAGTGGGAGACGGACGACCCCGCCTGGTAGGGATTCGGCGTGTAGAGAAGCGCCCTGTTGAGGGCATCGGCGCCCGAGCGGATCGCGAGGTTCAGCCCGAGGTTCGCGGACATTCCCGAATGCAGCCGGGATCGGATGGCGAGCGCCCCCTTGAGCGCGCTTCCGTCCCCGAGCGTGATCATGGCGGAGGGAATGGTGATGGTCGGATCCGAGCCGCCCATCCCCGGCGGCGGAGACCCGGCCGCATTGTTGACGACGACGGCGGCCACGGCGCCTGCGTCCTGTGCGGCCTTCACTTTGACGTTGAACGCGCAGGTCCCGCGGTCGACGAGCGCGACCTTCCCGCTCACGGCTGCGGCGTTCAGGGCCGAAAGCGCCGCACAAGCCAGCCCCGAGTTCGGCGCCGTGTCGACGACCGGCATGACCTCGGCGGTCACGCCGGGGCTCGCCAGCGCGGGCCCGAAGCTCGCGGTGCCGACGGAATACGTCCCGGCGAGGCTCGCGGGCGCCGTCACGGTCAGGACCGGCGTGCCGGCCTGAAGGACCGTCGGCACGGCCGCCGTGACGTTCGCGCCGGTCCAGACGAGCCTCCGCGAGTTGAGCGCGGACGTCTGGCGCTCGGGAGCCGTCATCTGGGTCCACGTCTTGCTCGTCGTCGTGTCGAGAAGGAAGTCGTCCCAGATCGACGGGAACGACGCGAGCTGGTTGCCCGTCGAACCGCTCGTGAACGTCTGGAAGCCGAGCCCGTGCGCGAACTCGTGCTCGAGAACGGTCACGAGATCGACGTTCGCGCCGTGGTTGTTGTCCAGGCCGAGATAGAAGAAGACGCCGTCGAGGCATCCCGTCTGGCCGAGGTTGACGTTGAAGTTGGCGTTGATGTCCGAGGTCGCCGGGTCGACGTCGGAGCCGAAGAGCTTGCTGGCCAGCGCCGCCGGGTACCAGTGAGCCGCGACCGGAGCGCCCGCGAAGTCCCGCCAGACCGTCACGGCTCCCGCGCTGCCGAGCACTGCCGAGGTGGACGTGCAGGAGAGCGGGGTGAACTGCGCATTGATGACGATGGTCACGGTGCTTGTCAGGGTGGCGCCCCACTTGTCCGCGGCCGCCTGGAAGGCGATGAGCCGCTGCTGGCCGAGAGTGGTGCCCGTGTTGCCGCCGACCGGGGCTACCGGGCTCGGGTCGTTGAAGCCGACACCCGCCCCGTTGATGTTGTTTATGACGATCGTGGCCGCGCCGAATGCCTGTGGCGAGGCCAGCACGCCGGCCGCCAGGAGGATCGCCCGCAGGCGTCTATCGGCCACGGGGCGCCTTCTTCCCTTCCGGTTTGGGAGCGGTCTTCGCCCCGGCGGAAACGGCCTCGTCCGCCTTCTTCTTGCCTTCCACGCAGCCCATTGCGAGCTTGCCGTCCGGCGTCTTCGTGACGACCATGAAGCTCTCGAAACGGCTGTCGAGGACGACGCCGACGGCGCCGCCGGGGCCGGTTTTCATGAGGAGAGGCGGTTCGACGGCCGGGGCCGCTGTCGCCGCAGGCGGCGCGGTGAGCGCCCCGATCTCGGACGGCTCGGGCTGGCGGATCTTCCCCGTCACGGGGTCGATGAAAACCACGAGGCCCTTTGCCGCGGCGGCGGGGCCCTCGCGCTCCAAAGCGGCCTTCTTTTCGGGGGGTGGGGCCGGTTGAGCAGGGGCGAGGGACGAGGCGAAAGACAGAGGAATCAGGAACGCGAGAGCACGCCCAGCTTTCATCGCAAACCTCCGGCAACTGTCTTGGAGTGACTCGGACCCGGCTGGACTCACCCCGAAAAGGCAGAAACCTAGTCGCCGCGCTTCAGGTACCGGAAGTCCTTGATGTCGTACTCCTTCATCTTCGCGATCAGGCTGCCGCGCGAGATGTTCAGGAGCCGCGCGCCGAGGGACTGGTTACCGCGCACCTTGCGCATGACGCGCTCGATGACCTGGCGCTCGACCTTCTCGACGATCTCCTTGAGGTCGTCGCTCTCCTTGAGCGCGAGCTCGACGTGCTCGCCGGAGAACTTCTGGTCGAGGTCGGGGAGCGCAACCGCGCCCGAGCCGATCTGCGCCGCGAGACGCCGGACCTCGTTCTCGAGCTCGCGGACGTTGCCCGGGTACTGGTAGTTCAGAAGCGCGTTCATGGCCTCGACGTCGAAGCGGGCCGCCGCCGGGCCGCCGTGCCGCGCCGCGAGCGCGTCGAGAAGCGCCGGGATGTCTTCCTTGTGGTCCTTGAGCGGCGGCAGGCGCAGCGTGAGCGCCGAGAGGCGGAAGTAGAGGTCGTCGCGGAAATGGCCGTCCTCCACGGCGCGCGTGAGCGGCCGGGACGTCGTCCCGATCACGCGCACGTCGAGGGGCACCGTGCGCCCCCCGGGCGCCGTGACCTCCCGCGCCTCGAGCAGCCGGAAGAGGAGCGCCTGCGTCGGGGCCGGCAGGTCGCCGACCTCGTCGATGAGGAGCGTGCCGCCGTCCGCCTCGAAGAGGCGGCCCGTGCGCCGGCGGCGGTCGCCGGCGGTCGCCGCGAGGCCGACGAGGTCTTCCTCCAGAGCCTGCGGGCTCGCGGCCGTGGCCGCGATGCGCACGAGCGGGCGGCTGCGGCGCGGGGACAACGCGTGCAGCGTTTCGGCGACGAGCGTCTTGCCCGAGCCGACGTCGCCCACGAGGAGGAGCGGCGCGCGCGCCGAGGCGACGCGCGAGAGAGACGCCTTGAGGTTCTGGAGCGCGATCGACGCGCCGACGAGGGCGGAGAGCGGGTCGTCGAGCCCGCCGGGGGCGGGCAGCGGCGCCGCGTGACTCGCGCCGGCGTGCTCGCCGAACGCGGCCTCGCTGCGCTCGGCGTGGACGAACCCTACCGCCGCGGAGGCGTGCGCGGCGAAGTCGAAGAGGACCGGGTCGGAAAGCGTGTCCGCGGGCAGGACGAGGACTCCGACCGGGTCCGCGCCCGGGCGCGGGACCGGGAAGATTTTGAGGCGCGCGCCGCCCTCGGCCAGATCGCCGGGTCCCATGAGGGCGCGCGCGTCGCCGAGCGCCTTCGCCGAGAGTTTCGGCAGCGTGCCCTTCCAGACCGCGGCAATCGCCTCGCCCTCGTTCGCGGGCTGCAGCGAGATGAACGCGAGGCTGTGGAGCGGCGTCGCCGAGGAGACGTAGGTCACGAGGTCCTGAAGGAGCTCCTCGAACGGCACGGGCCGCCGAAGCACCGCGTAGAAGCCGGCCCACGCATCGGCGGGGCGCTCGGCGGGCCGCGGGTCGTCCGTCGGCGTGGCCGGACGCGGCGCCGGGGCCGAGGCCGGTGTCACATGGCGCGGCAGCGGCGCGGGAGCGGGTGCGGGCCCGGCGGGAGGCGCCGGCAAGGGAGAGAGCGCCGCCGACGCGAGGGAGAAGGCGTCCCGGCCGCGCGGCGGAGGCGCCGAGATGCGGTTCGGGTTGGGCGCGGGGCCGTTCAGGAGCGTGATGGTGGCCTCGCCGATGTTGATCCGGTCGCCTGCGGCGAGCGCCGCCGTCTTGACGACGGCGCCGTTCAGCGTGACGTCGGACCCGGGCGCGCTGCCGAGAACCTCGAGCCGGAGCTCC
>JBDTTJ010000077.1:0-12898 GCA_039930645.1 Acidobacteriota bacterium | reverse complement strand
ACGGTGGGCCGCGGCGTCTGCCCGTTCGACCGGAGCCGGAAGATCTCGAACCGCACGCCGGGCTTCGACACCGGGCGCACGCTCAGGCGGTGGATCGCTTCCGGCGTTATCGCGTAAGAGCCGCACTCCTCGCAGTCCACCGAGACGCCCGTGACGGACGACGCGAAGAGGGTGTGCTCCTCGCTGATGGACGCCGGAAAGTTGCAGAGGAAGCACTTTTCGGGCGGGGGTGCGGGGGCAGGGGCCGGCGTCTCGGGCATCGCCGGAGATCTTACGATGGGAGCCGTGTAGGCTTGCGCCCCATGAGACGACCCGACCCCGGCCTCCTCCTGGTCCTCCCCCTCCTCGCGCTCGCCCTCTTGCGGCCGGGACGCGCCCGCGCGGCCGAGCCGGCCTCGCGGCCGGGGTATCCGCCCTCGCGCACGACCGACGCCGCGGACGTCCTGCACGGCGTCCCGGTTCGCGACCCGTACCGGTGGCTCGAGGACGAGAAGAGTCCCGAGGTCCAGGCGTGGATGAAGGCGCAGGACGACTTCACGCGGCAGAAGCTCGCGTCCCTGCCGGAGCGCGCCGCGATCGCCGCGCGGCTCAAGGAGCTGCTCTACCTCGATAGCCTCGGCGCGCCGATCCACCGCGGCACCCGCTACTTTTTCTCGCGGCGGCACGCGGACCGGGAGAAATCAGTCGTCTACTGGAGGGACGGGGCGGACGGGCCCGAGAACGTCCTTCTCGACCCGAACGGCTGGTCCGCGGACGGCAGCTCCGGGCTCGGCGCCTGGAGCGTCTCGTGGGACGGCACGCGCGTCGCCTACGGCAAGAAGGTCAACAACTCGGACGAGGCGACGCTCTACGTCATGGACGTCGCGACCGGGAAGGTCTCGGATGTGGACGTCATCGAGGGCGCGAAGTACGCGTCGGCCTCGTGGACGCCCGATGGCGCCGCCTTCTACTACACGAAGCTGCCCGTCGACCCGAAGATCCCCGCCTCGGAGCGGCCGGGCTGGGCGGACATCCGCCTGCACCGGATCGGGACCGACCCGAAGACCGACGCCCTCGTGAAGGCGAAGCTCGGCGACCCCACCACGTTTCAGAACGTCCACGTCACGCGCGACGGCCGCTTCCTCTTCCTCGCCGTCGCGCACGGCTGGACGTCGAGCGAGGTCTGGTTCCGCGACCTCGAAAAGGAGCCCGCCGGGACGGGCTGGACGCCACTGACCGCGGGCGTCAAGGCGCACTTCGAAGTGGAGACGCTCGGCCGGACGTTCTTCGTTCAGACCGACGACGGCGCGCCGAAGGGCCGCATCTTCGCCGTCGACCCCGCGAAGCCCGCCCGCGCCGCGTGGAAGGAGATCGTCCCCGAGCGCAAGGACGCGGCCCTGCAGAGCCTCCGCGTCGTCGGCGGCAGGCTCGCCCTCGACTACCTCAAGAGCGCGTCGAGCTTTCTCGAGATCCGCAACCCCGACGGAACGCCCGTTCGCGAGGTCCCGCTGCCCGGCATCGGGTCCGCAAGCAACCTCTCGGGACGAGACGACGAGGACGAGGCGTACTTCTCGTTCACGTCGTTCACGACGCCAATGTCGATCTACCGGACGTCCGTCAAGACGGGCGCGACGTCGCTCACCTTCCAGGTGAAGGTGCCCGCGGACGTCTCGCCCTATACGGTGACGCAGGCGTTCTACCCGTCGAAGGACGGCACGCGCGTCTCGATGTTCATCGTCCACCGCAAGGACTTCAGGCGCGACGGGACCGCCCGCGCGGTGCTCGAGGGGTACGGCGGCTTCCTCGTCTCGGAGACGCCCGTCTTCATGGCCTCTCTTTTCCCGTGGCTCGAGCGCGGCGGGATCTACGCCGTCCCGAACCTCCGTGGCGGCGGCGAGTACGGCGAGGAGTGGCACGAGGCCGGAATGCTCCTGAAGAAGCAGAACGTCTTCGACGACTTCGCGGCCGCGGCCGCGTACCTCGAGAAGGAGAAATGGACTTCGCCCGAGCGGCTCGTCCTGCGCGGCGGCTCGAACGGCGGCCTCCTCCTCGGCGCGATGGTCGCGCAGCATCCCGGGCTCTTCCGCGTCGCGCTCTGCGGCGTGCCGCTCCTCGACATGGTGCGCTACCACCTCTTCGGATCCGGCAAGACGTGGATCTCCGAGTACGGCTCGGCCGACGACGCGGCGCAGTTCAAGGCGCTCCACGCCTATTCGCCGTACCACCACCTCAAGGCCGGGACGAAGTACCCGTCCGTCCTGCTTCTGTCCGCGGACAGCGACGATCGCGTGGATCCGATGCACGCGCGCAAGTTCGCGGGAGCGCTCCAGGCGGCGACGACGGGCGGCCCCGTCCTCCTCCGGATCGAGAAGCACGCGGGACACGGCGGCGCCGACCTCGTGAAGTCGGCCGTCGAAACGCGCGCGGACGAGTACGCGTTCGCCCTCTCGGAGACCCCGGGCGGCGTCCCGGCGCCGTCGGTGAAGCACTGAGGTGATCGAGGACGCCAGAACCCTCGCCGCCGAGGTCGCGCGCCGGCGCACCTTCGCGATCATTTCGCACCCGGACGCGGGCAAGACGACGCTGACGGAGAAGCTCCTCCTCTACGGCGGCGCGATCCACCTCGCGGGGTCCGTGAAGACGCGCAAGAACCAGCGCCACACGACGAGCGACTGGATGGAGCTCGAGCGTCAGCGCGGGATCTCGATCACGACGAGCGTCCTGCAGTTCCCCTATCAGGGCCACCACGTGAACCTCCTCGACACGCCGGGTCACAACGACTTCTCCGAGGACACGTACCGCACGCTCGCCGCGGCGGACGCGGCCGTCATGCTCATCGACAGCGCCAAGGGCGTCGAGCCGCAGACGATCAAGCTCTTCGAGGTCTGCCGCATGCGGCGGATCCCGATCGTCACGTTCGTCAACAAGATGGACCGCGCCGGCAAGGACCCGCTCGATCTCATGGACGAGATCGAGCGCGTGCTCGGGATCCCCTGCCACCCCGTCACGTGGCCGATCGGCGCCGGGACCGACTTCCAGGGCGTGTACGACCGGTGGGGAAAGACGCTCCTGCGCTACGAGCGGGGCGACGCGGCGAAGGGCGAAAGGGTCGCGCCCGTGGACGTGTCGCTCGACGATCCGGACTTCGTCGCGTCGCTCGGCGCCGCTGCGCACGCGACGCTGAAGGACGAGCTCGAGCTCCTCGAGTCGGGGCACGCGTTCGAGCAGGCGGCGTTTCTCTCGGGCGACGTCACGCCCGTCTTCTTCGGGAGCGCCGTGAACGACTTCGGCGTCGAGCCCTTCCTCCAGCGCTTCCTCGACCTCGCTCCCCCGCCGCTGCCGCGGGCCTCGACGGGCGGCCTCGTCGACCCGCTCCTCCCCCGCTTCTCCGGGTTCGTGTTCAAGATCCAGGCGAACATGGACCCCGCGCACCGCGACCGCGTCGCGTTCGTGCGCGTCGTCTCGGGAAAGTTCACGCGCGGCATGGAGGCGACGCACGCGCGGACGGGCAAGACCCTCAAGCTCGCAAAGCCGCTCTCCTTTCTCGCGCAGGAGCGCACACTCGTCGAAGAGGCGTGGGCCGGAGACATCCTCGGCCTCTGGGACCCCGGCAACCTCCGGATCGGCGACTCCCTCGCGGAGGGCGCGGCCATCGAGTACGAAGGAATCCCGCGGTTCACGCCCGAGTTCTTCAACCGCGTCGTCATGCTCGACCCGGCGAAGCGCAAGCAGCTCAAGAAGGGGCTGGACCAACTCTCCGAGGAAGGCGCCGTGCAGGTGTTTCACGATCCCGACCGGATGGAGCGCGACCCCGTCCTCGGCGCCGTCGGCGTCCTGCAGTTCGAGGTCATCCAGCACCGCCTGCGCGCCGAATACGGCGCCGAGATCTCGTACGCGCGGCTGCCGTTCACGCTCGCGCGCTGGGTCGAAGGCGAAGGCTTCGAGGCCCGCCGCTTCGACGACCCGCCGAGCGTCGCGTCTCTCGTCGACCTCGAGGGGCGGCCTCTCGTCCTCTTCCAGAGCCCGTGGCACCTCGAGCGCGCGCAGCGCGAGAACCCGAAGCTCACGTTCGTCGCGGCCGTGCAGCCGGGGCGCGCGAAGGCGAGCGCCTAGCCCGCGATGAGCCGCCGAAGGATCGCGCTCCTTGCGGCTCTTGCCGCGCTCGGCTGGTGGCTCTTCGAGAACGCGTCCCTCCCGCGGCTCCGGGCCACGTTCGTCCCGTGGATGCATCGCCTCGAGCGCTACCGCGACGCGCTCGAGACGACACGCGCGGCGCTGCGCCGGCGGGACGCCGGCGCAGCGCAAGAGCCCGAAGGCCTCGCGGCGCTCCGCGCCTGGGCGTGGAAGGATCTCGAGCGCGTGGCGATCGTGTCGTTCGACGTGGAGGGAAAGCCGGAGATTCTCTTGGAAGGTAAAGAGGGGTGCGAGCTGCGAGGGGCGGCGACCTTCGTCGTGGATGGGTTTCGTGCGGACGGGGCGCGGGTGGAGAGATCTGCAGTGGTTGCGCTGCGGCTGGCCAATGCGGATACACCCGAGGGCAGCCCTCTTACCTTCTCAGCAACTCTTCTCTCCTCGATTTCCGAGCGAAGCGAACAAAGGCCCCGCTTCCACGACGCGACGCTCGAGGCGGGTCTCGGCGCGCCGCGCCGGGACCCGCCGCAGAAGCTCACGAACCGCCTCATCGACGGGATCTGGCCGGGCTCCGGCGTCGCTGTTCTCGACTTCGACGGGGACGGCGACGAGGACCTTTTGGTCGGCGACGGAGTGCGCTCGATCCTCTACGAGAACGACGGGCACGGCCACTTCACCGACGTGACCGTGCGCGCTGGCCTCGCGAAGGCGGACAACACCGGAATCGCTGCGACAGGGGTGGCGGCAGGCGACATCGACGGAGACGGCTTTCCCGACCTCGCCGTCACGGACGCGTTCGGGCCGACGCGCCTCTTCCGCAACCGCGGCGACGGGACGTTCGGGGAGATCACCGCTTCGTCGGGCGTCGTCACGGCGGGACCCACGCGCTCCCTCGCGTTCGCGGACGTCGACGGCGACGGCAACCTCGACCTCTTCGTCTGCGGCACGGGCGACTACTACGGACAGATGCCCGACCCGCCGTTCGACGCGAACGACGGCCGGCGCAACACCCTCTTTCTCGGCGACGGGAAAGGCCACTTCCGCGACGCCTCGGCCGAATGGGGCGTCGCGAAGCCCACGCGCTGGTCGCTGTCGTGCCTCTTCGCGGACTTCGACGGCGACGGCCGGATGGACCTCGTCGTGACGAACGACTTTGGCCTGAAGAACCTCTACCGCAACGTGGACGGCAGGCGCTTCGAGGACGTGACGGCGAAGCTCGGTGTCGAGGACCGCGGCTACGGAATGTCGGCCGCGTGGGGCGACTTCGACGGCGACGGCCGGATGGACCTCTACACGACCGGCACGTACACCCAGTGGGGCTTTCTGCACGAGTACCCCGGCCTGCCCGTGCCTCTCCCCGGACGCATCTTCAAGCCCATTGCCGTCGCGTGGATGGAGAAGATGTGCCGCGGCAACTCGCTCCTCCTCCAGACCTCGAAGGGCCGCTTCGAGGACGCGACGGCGCGCTCCGGCGCCGGCCGCGCTGGCTGGAACTGGAGTGCGATCGCGGCCGATCTCGACGACGATGGGCGGCTCGACGTCTACGCGACGAACGGAATGTGGGGAGATGGGCGCGCACACGACCGGGAGCTCGAGTTCTGGTGGGAGACGCTCGCGTACTGGGACGACTACATCGCGAAGACGAGGACGTTCGACCAGCGCGGCGCCGGCGTGCAGGGCGTCGAGCGCGATGCGTATTTCGTCAATCGCGGCCCCGGCGCGGCGACGCTGTTCACGGAGCGCGGATTTCTGGACGGCCTCGACCTGCAGACGAACGGGCGCGCCGCGGTCGCGTTCGACGCGAACGGCGACGGCGCGCTCGACGTCTACGTGCGCTCCGTGCAGGCGCCCGAAGCCCTCTTCCTCGGCAGCCGCAAAGATCCCGACGGCGAGCACTTCCTCAGACTCCGCCTGAAGGGGACGCGCGGGAAGGACAACGCCGACGGTCTCGGCGTCCGCGTCACCGCGACGCTCGCGGACGGACGGGTCCTCGTCCGCGAGAGCGGATACGCGAGCGGCTATCTCTCCACCGGGAGCCCGGTCGTCCACCTCGGCCTCGGGCGCGCGGCGCGCGTGCAACGGCTCGTCCTCAAGTGGCCCTCCGGCTTCGTCCAGGACCTCGGAAGCGTCGCGGCCGTCGACCGGACGCTCGTCGTGGACGAGGCGAATGGAATCCGGTAACTTCCGAAACGTGGAAGAGAACCCATTTCAGAATCGCGTCGCCTTCGACGTCGTCGTCATCGGCGGCGCCATCTCCGGCGCCTCGACGGCGGTCCTTCTCCGGCGGCGCATGCCGGACGTCCGGGTTCTCGTCGTCGAGAAGAGCGAGGCGTTCGACTGGAAGGTCGGCGAGTCCACCGTCGAGATCTCGGCCTACTTCCTCACGCGCGAGCTGAAGCTCTACGACCACCTCTCGCGCGAGCAGCTCCCCAAGCAGGCCTTCCGCTACTGGTTCCACAACGAGCACGTCACCTGCCTGCGCGAGGCGTCGGAGACCGGCCCGACGCAGCTCGCGCGGACGCCCTCCTTCCAGATCGACCGCCAGAAGCTCGACGAGCACGTGATTGCCCTGGCGGCGAAGGAAGGGGCCGAGGTCTGGCGCCCCGCGAAGGTCGTCGACGTCGCGCTGAACGGCGAGGCCGGTAACACGCTCGTCGTCGAGAAGGCCGACGGCACGCGGGCGACCGTTTCCTGCAAGTGGGTCGTCGACGCGACGGGCCGTCAGGCGATGCTCGCGCGCAAGCGCGGCGGGTTGACGCCGATCGAGTCGCACCCGACGTCCGCCATCTGGGTGCGCTACCGCGGCGTCATGGACATGGACGGCCCGGAGTTCCTCAACAAGGACGCGTCGGACCCCTTCCACCGGGCGGTGCTTACATCCCGGCGCCTCGCCACGAACCACTTCACGGGTTGGGGCTACTGGATCTGGTTCATCCCGCTCCAGGGCGGCGAGACGAGCGTCGGCCTCGTGTGGGACACGCGTCTCGTCCAGCCCGAGGGCGCGACGCCTCTCGAGAAGCTGACGCGCTTGCTCGACGCGAACCCGCTCACGAAAGAGCTCCTCACGAAGGCCGAGCCGATCGCGGGCGACTGCCGGATGTACGGACACCTCCCGTACTTCGTCGACAAGTTCGTCGGGCCCGGCTGGACGTGCGTGGGCGACGCCGGCGGCTTCCTCGACCCGTTCTACTCCCCGGGCCTCGACCAGATGGCGTTTTCCGTCTACTCGCGCGTCGGCCTCATCCAGAAGGCGCTCTCCGGCGCGCCCGCGGACGAGATGGCGAAGGAGTACGAGCTCCACAACACGCGCTACGCGCGGTACTTTCGCTACTTCTACGAGGCCATTTTCCGCGACAAGTACCACGTCATGGGCGACTACGACACCATGACGACCGCGTTCCTGATGGACACGGCGCTCTATTACCTCGCCGCCGTCATCCCGATCTACAAATGGTCGTCCGAGCGCCTCGGCTTTCCGCCGTACTACCAGGACGGCTCCGAGATCGCGTTCTACCCGATGCGTTTCTACAACCGCCGCCTCGTCGCGATCGCGAAGAGAAAGAAGGCGCTCGGGATCTACGGCAACCACAACGCGGGCCGCCGCCCCGGGTTCGTGGGCTTCTCGGTGCGGAGCGCCGCGTGGGTGATGCTCGGGCACGGCCTCGTGCGCTGGATGAAGGCCGAGCTCGCAAACGCCGGGACGTACGTCGGCATCGGCAAGTAGACCGTGAAGCGCCTGCTCCCCTTCTCCGCCGCAGCGGCGCTGCTCGTCCTCTGGGCGGTCGCCGTGAGGTTCCAGACCTCGGGTCTCTTTCCCGATCCGCTCCAGGTTCTCGCGGGCCTCGGCGAGCTCCTCAAAAAGGGCCTCCTCGCGAAGTACGTCGTCGCGTCGCTCTTCCGCGTGACGTGGGGCTACTCGCTCGCGGTCGTCACGGCGATCCCGCTCGGCCTCCTTCTCGGCTGGTACCGGCGCGGGGAACAGGCCCTCAACCCGATCCTCCAGCTCCTGCGGCCCATCTCGCCGCTCGCGTGGATTCCGATCTCGATCCTCTGGTTCGGCGTCGGGGATCTCGCCGCAATCTTCCTCATCTACCTTGCGTCGGCGCTGCCTCTCGTCGTCGCCGCGACGAACGCCGTGCGCAACGTGCCGCCCACCCTGCTCCGTGCGGGGCGCAACTTCGGCCTCTCGGACCGGCGCCTCCTGCTCGACGTGGTCTTGCCGGCCGCGCTGCCCCAGCTCATCGTCGCGCTCCGGATCTCCCTCGGCGTCGCGTGGCTCGTCGTCGTGGCGGCCGAGATGATCGCGGTCAACTCCGGGCTGGGCTTCCTCATCGTGGACGCCCGAAACGCCGGCAACCGCTACGACCTCGTCGTCGCCGGAATGGTCATGATCGGCCTCATCGGCCTCGTTCTCGACCTCGCGATTCGCCGCCTCGAAACGCTCAAGGCCCTGAAGTGGGGGTACGGATCGTGACGCCGCCAGCCAAGGTGAGCGTGAAGGACGTGTCCATGCGGTTCGCGACGGACGGCGCCGCGATCGAGGTGCTCTCGTCGGTTTCGCTCGACGTCGCGGACGGCGAGTTCGTCTGCATTCTCGGCCCGTCGGGCTGCGGGAAGTCCACGCTCCTGAACATCGTCGGCGGCTTCCTGAAGGCGTCGACCGGCTCGGTCCTCATCGACGGGCAGGGCGTCGCGGGCCCGGACCCGCGCCGCATCTTCGTATTTCAGGAGCGCGGCGTCTTTCCGTGGCTCACGGTGAACGGCAACGTCGGGTTCGGCCTCTTCGCGCTCGGTGAGAAGGAGCGGACCGAGCGCATCGCGCACTACGTGAAACTCGTCGGCCTCGAGGGGTTCGAGAATGCCTACCCGCAGGAGCTCTCGGGCGGCATGAAGCAGCGCCTCGAGGTCGCGCGCGCGCTCGCCGTGAATCCCGACGTCCTCTTCCTCGACGAGCCCTTCGGCGCGCTGGACTCGATCACGCGCCTCGTCATGCGCAGCGAGCTCCTGCGCATCCGGCGCGCCGAGAAAAAGACGATTCTCTTCGTGACGCACGACATCGACGAGTCCGTCCAGCTCGCGGACCGCGTCGTCGTCATGTCGACGCGCCCGGCCACGATTCGCCGCATCGTCGACATCGACATGTCGCACCCGCGCGACCTCAGCGCGCCGCGTTACATCGAGCTCAGGGACCTGCTTCTCGGGGAGATCGGCCTTGCCCACCAGGTCTGACGTCGAACGGGTCCTGCTGCCCCTCGGGACGGCGGCGCTCGTCGTCGCGCTGTGGGCGCTGGCCGTCCGGCTGAGCCACACGACCGTGTTCCCGTCTCCTCTCAGGGTCCTCGCGGGCCTGCAGGAGCTCGCGGGCAGGGGCGTTCTCTGGCGGTACGTCGGCGACTCGCTCCGGCGCGTCGCAGCGGGGTATTTCCTCGCGCTCGTCCTCGGAATCCCCGCCGGCCTCGCGCTCGGCTGGCACCGGAGCCTCGCTTCGGCCTTCAACCCGGTCATCCAGATGGCGCGGCCCATCAGCCCGCTCGCGTGGATGCCGCTCGCGATCCTCTGGTTCGGCGTGTCGGAGGCGGCGCCCGGGTTCCTCATCTTCCTCGGCGCGTTCTTCCCGATCGTCGTCGCGGCGATGAACGGCGTCCGGAGCGTCCCTTCGATGTACCTCCAGGCCGGGCGAAACTTCGGGCTCTCGACGCCGCGGCTCCTCGCGCGCGTCGTCTTCCCGGCGGCGCTGCCGCAGATCCTCGTGGGCCTCCGGATCGCCCTCGGCATCGCGTGGATCGTCGTCGTGGCCGCCGAGATGATCGCCGTCGACTCCGGCCTCGGTTACCTCATCATCGACTCGCGCAACGCGGGCAAGCGCTACGATCTCGTCGTGGCGGGCATGCTCCTGATCGGCGTCATCGGCCTCGTCCTCGACACGCTCGCCCGCCGCCTCGAGCGCCTCCGGACCGTGCGCTGGGGCTTCCAGGGGGAGGCCGCGTGACCGGCGTGAAGCGCATCGGCCTCGGCGTCGCGGCGTGGCTCCTTCTCGTGACGGCGCTCCATTCGGCCCTGAACGTGAACTGGGCCGTTCTCGCGAACGACTTCGTCTCGGCGGACAAGAGGAAGCTGAACGTCGCCTACATCCCCGTCACGTGCCACCTCGCCTGCCCCGTGACGGACTACATCTCGCAGTTCTCCGAGGCCGGAGAGCTCTTCGTCCCGCGCATGTTCCAGGGCTTTCCGGAGATCAAAGAGGCCCTCATCGCGAACAAGATGCAGGCGGCCTTCATCGTCGCCCCGATGGCGATCGCGCTGAAGGCGCAGGGCGTCGGCATCCGCATCGTCTACCTCGGACATCGGTACGGCAGCGCGGTCGTCGTCCGCAAAAACGGGCCCGTCAAGACGTTCGCCGACCTCAAGGGCCGCACGATTGCCGTGCCCAGCCGCTTTTCGGACGAGCGGCTCATCGTCTTTCGGGTCCTCAAGAAGTTCGGCATGAAGCCGGAGGACCTGAAGATCGTGGAGATGGCGCCGCCCGACGTCACGGGGGCGCTCGCCGCGGGCGCCATCGATGCCTTCTCCATGGGCGAGCCGTTCCCGTCGCAGGCCGAGATCGGCGGCTACGGCCGCGTCCTCTTCCACGCCCGCGAGCACTGGCCCGACTACATGTCCTGCGTCCTCGTCGTCCGCGAGGACGTCATCGCCGCGCGGCCGCGCTCCGTCCAGACGCTCGTCGACGGCATCGCACGCTCGGGGCTTTGGCTCGAGGAGGGCAAGCCCCACCGCGATCACGCGGCGGACTTCGTCGGGCGCTTCTACTACAACCAGAACCCGAAGATCCTCCGCTGGGCGCTCACGAACCCTCTCGACCGCGTCATGTACACGCCGCTCTCGCCGCGAAAGGCCGACTTCGACCTCGTGCGCGACCTCATGATCGAGACGGGCGTCCTCGACCGGCGGATCGAGTTCGACGAGTACGTGGACACGCGCTTCGCCGAGGGCGCCAAGGAGCAGGTCGCCTGGCGCTACGAGGCCGGCTCGAGCGAGGCGCGCTGATCGAACTGGCCGTCGCAATTGCGACTCAATCCTACAAAGGGTGGTAGATTCCGCCCAAGAACTCAAAACGCCATGGGCCATGAAGGGGTGCATATGCAGGCATTACGCGCCATCAACGCGAAACGGTTCCACCTCCTCGCCCGCGGCCTCCCCTTGGCGGCATTGGCCGCGCTGCTCCTCACGCCCGTGGCGGCCCGTGCCGCGACGATCACCGTCAACAGCGCGGCGGACACCACCGCGAACGACGGAAAATGCACGCTGCGTGAAGCGATCACCGCGGCGAACACCGACACCGCGTCGGGCGCCGCGGCCGGCGAATGCGCGGCCGGCGCCCTCGGGCTCGACACCATCGTGTTCGCGATTCCGGCCGCGACCGATCCGGGCTGCGTCGTGGGGACGGGCGTCTGCACGATCATTCCGGCGTTCACGCTTCCGAACATCACAAGTGCCATCACCATCGACGGGTATACGCAGACCGGCGCGGTAGCCAATACGAACACGGTCGCCTCCCGCCTGGGACTGAACGGCGCCCTGAAGATCCAGCTCAGGGCTTCTCCCGCGGGTTCGATCGATGGCGTGATCATTCGCGCTCCCGGAGTCACCGTGCGCGGGCTCGTCATCAACAGCTTCAACATCGGCATCGACGCCCGGCTCCCCGCGGGGGGCACGACCTTCGTGGAGGGAAACTACGTCGGCACCGACGTCACGGGCACCGCTGTTGCTCCGAATGTCTCCCTCGGCATCCAGGCGGGCGTGACGGGCAACATCGTCATCGGTGGCACGACGCCCGCGGCCCGCAATCTCATCTCCGGAAACGGACGCGCCCTCCTCGGCCCCGGCATCTTCACCTTCGCCGACGCCGGCGCGACGATCCAGGGCAACCTGATCGGGACGGACGCCACCGGGCTCGTGGCTCTCGCGAACGGCGGACCGGGCATCAACGCGAACCCCGGCACCCAGGCGATCATCGTCGGCGGGACCGCCGCGGGGGCGGGCAACCTCGTCACCGGAAACGGCTACAACAACGTCTCGATCTTCGGGGGAACGGGTCACTTCGTTCAGGGCAATCTCGTGGGCACGAACGTCACCGGCACGGCGGCGCTTCCCAGCGACATGCCGTTCATTCCCGGCAACCCCCGCAAGGGCGTCAACCTCTTCAACACGAGCAACACTCTCGTAGGGGGCACGACGGCCGCCGCGCGCAACGTCATCTCCGGAAACGTGAGTGGCGGCGTCGACATCTCGACCGTGATCGGCAACGCCGGCGGAAGCAATCAGGTACAGGGGAACTACATCGGCACGGACATCACGGGGACGATCAACCTCGGGAACTCGGGCTTCGGCGTGCTCCTGTCGAATTCGCCGGGCTCGTCCGTCGGCGGCTCCGTCGCGGGCGCTCCGAACATCATCGCCTTTACCGTGGGAGGCGTCGGCATCGGGACGGCCCTCGGCGTCAACAATTCGTTGCTGGGGAACTCCATCCATTCCAACGGGGGGATCGGAATCGATCTCGGAAGCAATTTCTTCGACGGGGTCACGCCGAATAGTCCGGGCGGCAGCCAGAACTATCCGGTCCTCACGGCGGCGCCGATCGCCGCCGGCACCGTGAACATCTCCGGCACCTTGAACGGAACGGCCAGCAGCACGTTTCGTATCGAATTCTTTTCCAGCGCCGTCGGCGACCCGACTGGTTACGGGGAAGGACAGACGTTTCTCGGCTTCGCCAACGTGACGACGGATGGCA
>JBDTTJ010000076.1:0-12955 GCA_039930645.1 Acidobacteriota bacterium | reverse complement strand
GAGGGGATCGTCCGCGTCGTGAAGTTCATGGAGCCAATCGTCGTCGCGGTGGCCTCCGCGCCGGAACGCATCGCCTACGCCGAGGTGAAGGGCGGCACGCCCGCGGGCGGCGGCTCGCGCAGCTTCCGGGTGTGGGTCGGCGGCATCCCGGACTTCTCCGAGGAAGGGAAGGGCGTGAAGCTCTCCGGCGTCACGGGCGGCTCGCCTGCGGAGACGGCCGGGCTGATGGCCGGCGACACGATCGTGAAGTTCGGCGACAAGGAGCTACGCAACCTCTACGACTACACCTACGCGCTGCAGGGCAAGAAGCCCGGCGAGAAGGTGAACCTCGTCGTGAAGCGCGTCGAGAACGGCCAGACGGTCGAGAAGACGATCGAGGTCACACTCGGCTCGAGGCCGGACGCGACGAAGTAGGGCGCCTTCCTCAGACTCCGTCCACGAGGATCATCCGCGAGCGCGCGGTCGCGAGGCGCATCGCCTTTGGCCCCGCGTACTCGGGCGACGCCCACCACGCGCGCGCGCGAGCGCGGTCGGGAAACTCGAGGATGACGAGGCGCGGCGGCTTCCAGTCGCCTTCCAGCGTCTCGATCGGCCCGCCGCGCACGACGAAGCGCCCGCCGTAGGCGGTGATCGAGGGCGTCACGACGTCGCGGTAGCGCGCGTAGCCCTCGGGGTCGTGAACGTCGACTTCGACGAGGATGTACGCGGGCATGGTGCCTCCGTGATTACTCGACGATGAGCAGCTGCGCCTCGGCGCCCAGCGCGTCGACGGACTGCCGGCACGTGTGGCCGGGCGTCGCCCAATCGACGTAGAGCAGGCTGCCGAAGTCGGGGAAGTCGGGTTCCTCGAGCGACTCGTCCGGATCGTCCGTCTCCGGGTCGAAGGCCGCGTCGAGGTTCGGGCGCAGGACGAGGTCGGCGTGCGCTCCGCAGAGCGAAGCGTGGTAGTACGGGCCGATCGACGCGCTCTCGTGCAGCTCCATGGCGACGCCCAGCGTGCGCTCGACGAGGCCGCGCACGGCCTCGATGTCCGGATCCGGAAAGCCCCAGAGCGCGACGAAGGGTTCGGCCACGGGGGGATTCTGCCTGACGGCCGGAGATGCCGACGTTCGGGCGGAGCGAAAATTGAAAAACGAGAGACCTGAACCTAATGGTCCTATCACCCTTCCGCGCTTCCGGTCGCCTCGACGCGGGCCTCTAACGCGTCGACGGGCTGTTCGGGGCGAGCGTGACGTTTCCCTTCTTCGGCGGAGTCTTCGGCGGATCGGGCTCGCAGAGGTGTGCGATCTTTTTTTCGAGATCGGCGGCCTCGTAGAGCTTCAGAGCCTTCGCGTGCTCGTCCTTGCGGGCGTTCATCGTGATGACCCAGTTGATGTCGTCCTTGCTCAGAGCATTCTGCTCGTCTTGCTTGATGCTCGCCGCTTCGGCGTCGAGGCCCTGTTTGATCTTCGCATGCTCCTCGAGATACTTCTTGCAGACCGCCGCGTCCTGCACCGTACCCTTGGCCCGCATTCCTTCCATGACCTTGACGAGGTCTGCGAGCTTCGCGAGCCGCTTCTCCAGTGCCTGCGTACTCGTGACGCTGCCCCCCGCGAGGGAGTAAACGAAACCCGAGCACAACGCCGCAACGACGAGACAGCTCCGCGCGCTCATGAAGTCCCCCTTCTCTCCTGTTTGCTGGAAGGAGTCTATCGCCGAGAAGCAGTTCAGCAAAGCACGAGAGGCGCCCCGGCGAGGCGCCTCTCTCCTAAACCTTCTAAAGAAAATCTTCTCTTCGTCTTCAGCGGGGGCGGAAGCCGCCGCCGCCGGGCCGGCCGCCGCGGAAGCCGCCGGGGCGCGGGCCTCGGTCGCGGTCGAAGCGCGGACGATCGTCCCTGTCGCGGCCCCCGTCGCCTTCTCCGGCCGCCACGGCCGTGAGGCCGAGGCGCTCGACCTCGGCGGCGCTCTCCTCCGGCGTCAGGGCCTGCCGGCGCGAGAGCTTGACCTTCCCGTTGACGGGATCGATCGCGATGATCTTGACCTTGATCTTATCGGCCATCTTGACGACGTCGGTCGTCTCGCGGACTCGGCCGGGCGCAAGCTCGGAGATGTGGACGAGACCGTCCATGCCCGGAAGGATCTGCACGAAGCAGCCGTAGGGCTCGATGCGCACGACCGTGCCGAGGTACTCGGTGCCGATCTCGGGCACCGTCGTGAGCTGGCGGATCGCCTCGAGGCACTTCTCGGCGGTCGGCATGTCGCTGGAGGCGACCGTGACGGTGCCGTCGTCCTGCACGTCGATCTTGCAGGAGTACTCCTTCTGGAGCGCGCGGATCGTCTTGCCGCCGGAGCCGATGATGTCGCGGATCTTGTCCTCGGGGACCGAGATCGTGAGAAGGCGCGGCGCGAACGCCGAGAGCTCGGGGCGCGCGTTGTGCAGCGTCTGCTCCATCTTGTCGAGGATGAAGAGGCGGCCGTGGCGGGCCTGCTCGAGCGCCTGCTCGAAGATCTGCGGCGTGATGCCGGAGATCTTGATGTCCATCTGGAGGGCCGTGATGCCCTTGCGCGTGCCCGCGACCTTGAAGTCCATGTCGCCGTAGTGGTCTTCCTGGCCCGCGATGTCCGTGAGGATCGCGAACGCGTCGCCTTCCTTCACGAGACCCATCGCAACGCCCGCGACCGCGCCCTTGACGGGCACGCCCGCGTCCATGAGGGCGATCGAGCCGCCGCAGATCGTGGCCATCGACGACGAGCCGTTGGACTCGAGGATGTCGGACACGATGCGGATCGTGTACGGGAATTCCTTCGGGTCGGGGAGGACGGCCTGGAGCGAGCGCCAGGCGAGGCGGCCGTGGCCGATCTCGCGGCGGCCGGGGGAGCCGAACCGCTTGACCTCGCCGACCGAGAACGGGGGGAAGTTGTAATGGAGCAGGAACGCGCGCTCGGACTCGCCTTCGAGGTCCTCGATGAGCTGCGTGTCGTCCGAGGTGCCGAGCGTGACCGTCACGAGCGCCTGCGTCTCGCCGCGCGTGAAGAGCGACGAGCCGTGCGTGCGGGGGAGGACGCCGGCCTCGATCGTGATCTGGCGGATCTGGTCGAACGCGCGGCCGTCGAGGCGCTTTCTCTGCTTGAGGATGGTTTCGCGCGTGAGCGTCTCGACCATCTCGGAGAGCGCGCGCTTGGCGAGCTTGCGCGCGTCGGGCTGGTCCTCGGGGACCAGCTCGATGCCGTACTTTTTGACTTCCTTGATCTTCGCGTACGACTCGATCTTCCCGACGTGGGTCAGGGCCTCCATCATCGGGCCCTCCCACTGCTTGCGCACGGCGGCGGCGAAGTCCTCCGGGACCGGCGCGGGCGACTTGAACGGCGCCTTGACGACGTTGCGGCGCGCGGCCATTGCCGCGATCGCCTCGACGATCTTCCTGACCTGCGCGTGGCCGCGGAGGATCGCCTCGAGCATGACGGCCTCGGAGACTTCCTTCGCGCCCGCCTCGACCATCGAGACGGCGTCGTGAGTGCCGACGACGACGAGGTCGAACTCGGACTCCTTGCGCTCCTTCGCGGTCGGGTTGAAGACCCACCGGTCGCCGATCTTGCCGACGCGGACCGCGCCGAGGACGTGCTGGAACGGAATCGTGTTGATCGCGAGCGCGGCGGCGGCGCCGTTGATCGCGAGCACGTCGGGGTCGTTTTCGCCGTCGGCCGAGAGGACGAGGCCCACGACCTGGGTCTCGTGGTTGAAACCCTCGGGGAAGAGCGGGCGGAACGGCCGGTCGATCATCCGGCAGGTGAGGATTTCCTTCTCCGTGGGGCGCCCCTCGCGCTTGAAGAAGCCGCCGGGGATCCGGCCCGCCGCGTAGGCGTATTCCTTGTACTCGACCGTCAGAGGGAGGAAGTCGATGTCCTTCGACTCCTTCGCGTAGCAGGCGGTCACGAGGACGACCGTGTCGCCGCACTTCACGACGGCGGCGCCGTCGGATTGCTTGGCGATCTTGCCGGTCTCGATCGTGAGCGAACGTCCATCCAGGTCGACGGTCAGGGTTTCATGCATGGGCATTTCCTTTCGGTGGCCCGGCGCGCCGGCCGGCATGCACGTCTCACTCGGGCCGCGAGGCGCGAGCCGGGAGGTGCCGCCGGACGATTGCCGTGAAGAAAAGGACTACTTGCGCAGTCCGAGGCGCTCGATCAGCGCGCGGTACCGGTCCGCGTCGCGCTTCTTCACGTAATCGAGCAGGCGGCGACGCCGGCCGACCATCTGGAGGAGGCCCCTCCGGGAATGGTGGTCCTTGGCGTGCGCCTTGAAGTGCTCGGTCAGCTCGGAAATGCGCTTGGACAGGAGAGCCACCTGGACCTCGGGCGAACCCGTGTCGCTGTCGTGGCGCCGGTACGTCGTGATCGTTTCCGCCTTCTTCGTGGTGAGCTGGGCCAATGTCTTATCGTTCCTTCTCTAATTTTTCAGAAGGGGGAGTCTAGCCGACCAGCCGGGGCGGGTCAACCGACCGGTCCCTGCGGCGCGGACCCCAGCCCGCGGCCTTCCTATACTGGTCCGAAAGATGCGCGATCGAACGGACCCCCCGACCCGATACGCCCGGGCCCTGATCGTCGTCGTCGCTGCCGCTCTCGCCGGAGCGGTCCTCGCGTCCGACCTGGACGCGGTCGGCAGCTTCATTTTTCCGCTGGACGACACCTACATCTACCTCCAGTACGCGTCGCGAGCTGCCGACGGCCACCCGTTCTCCTATGGTCCCGGCGAGCCGGCGAGCACGGGGATGACGAGCCTGCTGTACCCGGCGATCCTCGCCGTTCCGGCGGTTGCCGGGCTGCGCGGGGACTCTCTCGCGCTCTTCGCCTTCGGCCTGGGTGCGCTGTTCCTCGTGGGATCGGGCCTCCTCGTGCACCGCCTCGTCGGACGGGCCTGCCGGCCGTCCGTGGCGTTGTGCTCGGCGCTCCTCGTGCTCGCGACGGGGCCCTGTCTCTGGGGAATCCTGAGCGGGATGGAGATCGGGCTGACGGTCTTCCTCTTTCTGCTCTCCGCCGAGACGCTCATTCGGGAGATGGAAGCCGGACGCCTGCGCCTCGCGCCCGTTCTGCTTCTCCTCCTGGGCTTCTCGCGCCCCGAGGCGATGCTCTGCGCTCTCGCGCTCTGCGTCCTCGTGCTCGCCTGGACGCGGCGTCGCGCTCTTCGCGCGCGCAAGATGCTTCTGCTCCCGTTCGCGGCCCCACTTGTCCTCGTCCTCGTGAACCTCGCACTGACCGGCCGGATCGGACCCGACACGGCACGGCCGAAATCTCCGCTCTACACCCCGGAGTACTCGCCGCTCTTCCATGCGAAGGTGGCGGGGCGTTTTCTCGCGTCGGCAGGGGAGGGGCTGCTCTCCGGCTCGTTCCTCCCGCGGGGCGCCCCGGGCTTCGCGTCCCGCGAGGCGCTCGTCTTTCTCCCTCCCCTCGCCGGAGTGCTGTTCGCGCTCGCGCTCGCCCACGGCCTCCGCGGCGAGGTCCGGGCGCGCGCGCCGGGCCCGTATCTCCTGCTGGGCGGATGGTTTCTCACCGGGCTTCTGTCCGTCGCGATCCTTTCGGGTTCTTCCAGCCACCACTTCCGCTACGCCCTTCCCTACGTCGTCGGGCTCGTCGCGCTGCTTCCTCCGGGAGCCGACGCCCTCGTGTCGCGTGTCGCCACGGTCGCTCCTCGCCTGGGCCGGGGAGGCCTCTTCGCTCTCGCGGCCGCGGTCCTGCTCCTGTGGCAGCTGCGAACGTCGGTGGACTTCGTCGAGAGATACGGCCGGGAAGCCCGGGGCTTCGTCGAATACCGCGACGCCGCGGCGTGGATGCGCGAACGGCTCCCGGCGGACGAACGCACGGCGATTCTCGACGCCGGCATCGTCGGCTTTCTCTCGGAGCGCCGGCTCGTCGATCTCTACGGGCTGACGACGGCGGCCATGGCGCCGTCGACCGTCTTCTGGGCCGACTGGGCGGGAAGCAAGTTCGAGGTCATGGCCTCGTGGCACGGGAAGGAGCGCCCGCGTTACTTGCTCGCGCACCGGATCCGGTGGGACGAGAACGGAGACGACGCCCACCTCGACCCCTTCCGGGGACGCGTCGTGAAGGTGTTTGCGCCCCCGCCGCGCGGCGTCCCGACGATCGGCCGGGCGCTGACGCTGTGGGAAATCGACTGGATACGTCTGGAATCGTCACCGGGTCCGTGCAGCGCGGGGGCGAGCGGGCTTCCCGTCCTCGACGCGATCAACGTCGCGGACGTCGCGAGCGAGCGGGCTCACGGGTGGCGCTTCCTGCCGCGCGAGGCCGGGACGTTCACGTCGAATCGCGTGCTGACGCTCGACTGCGGAGAAGGGCGCCGCGCGGCCGACGGCGTCCGCGGGATCGAAGGCGCCGCGGCGTTCACGCTCGACGCGCCCGCCGCGGGTCCGGCGCGACTCGCCCTGCGCCTGGCGGGGCCGGCCGGCAGGGTCCGCCTCGACGTGAACGGCACTCCGGTCGGGGACGCCGTTCTCGAGGGCGATCCCGCCCGCTGGAACGAGCCGGTCCTGCGCATTCCGGAGGGCCTCCTGAAGACGGGCCACAACGGGATTCGCCTGTCCGGCACCTTCCTGGTCGGCCACGCCTGGCTTCTCGGCGACGCGCCGTGATCGCGTCGTCCCGACGATTCACCCCGCGAGGACGATTTTCGGGCGGGCGAGGGCGAGGGCGCCGCGGCCGAGAGGCTCGAGGATTCCGAGGGCAAGGAGCTCGCCACCGTCCGTGAGGCGAACCATCGCGGCGCCGGCCGCTCCCTCGGGCACCCGGACGGGCACGCCGTGGCCGCTCTTGACCTTCGCGGCCTCAGCGGGCGCGAGCGCCACGACCGGGAAGGGCAGCGGGATCTCCGAAAGGGACATCCACGACGGCTTCCCGAAGCGCTCCTCGCGCGGGAAATTTTCCAGGGCGGGCAGGGTGCGCGCGTCCTCGAGGCGGAACGGCCCGATCGACGTGCGCCGGAGGCTGCCGAGGTGCGCCCCGGTGCCGAGGACCTTCCCGATGTCGTGCGCGAGCGACCGGATGTACGTGCCGCTCGTGCACGCGACGCGGAAGCGCGCGATCGCGCCGTCGACGCCGAGGATCTCGAGCGAGCGGACGGTCACCTTCTTCGGCGTGTCCGGCACCGGCTCTCCGGCGCGCGCGAGCTCGTAGAACTTCTTCCCGCCGATCTTCTTGGCCGAGTACGGCGGCGGCACCTGGAGGATCTCGCCCGTGAACGCGCGGCAGGCTTCCTCGAGCGCCCCGCGGGACGGGGCCGGGTCCGGGTGCGGCGCGCCCGCGGGCGTCCCTTCCGTGTCGTACGTGTCGGTCGCGACGCCGAAGACGATCGCGCCCTCGTACGTCTTGTCCCAGCCGGTGAGGAAGGACTGCAGCCGCCCCGCGCGGCCGACGCACAGGACGAGGAGGCCCGTCGCGGCCGGGTCGAGCGTGCCCGTATGGCCGATCCGGCGCGTGCCGAGGAGGCGGCGCGCGACGTCGACGACGTCGTGCGACGTGAGCTTCTCCGGTTTGTCGACGAGGAGGACCCCGTCGGGGCCCGCCGGCCGGGCGTTCACCGGATCTCCGTGGGGTGCGCCCCGGCGGCGACTTCCGCGGCGACCGCGGCAGCGATCTCGGCGACGAGGGCGGCCTTCGCGGCGTCGAGCGTGCCCTTGAGCCGGCAGCCCGCCGCGTTGCGGTGGCCGCCGCCGCCGTGCAGGGCAGCGACGCTCCGCACGTCGACGGTCCCCTTGCTCCGGAGCGAACAGCGAATCTCGCCGGGCTCGCCCTCGCGCAGGAGCGCGGCGGCCTTGACGCCGTGGATCCCGCGCGCGCGGTTCACGAGGCCCTCGGTGTCGGATTCCTGCGCGCCGCTCTCGGCGAAGAAGCGCCGGGGGAGTTCGACGGTCGCGACGGCGCCGCCCGCGTGGAGGGCGAGCGTCCCGAGGACGAGCGCCTCGAGCTTCAGCGAGGAGAGGGGCGCCGCCTCGAAGAGGAACTCGTTCACGGGGCCCGGCTGCGCGCCCGCCGCGACGAGCCGCGCGCCGAGCGCAAGGGCTTTCGGCGTCGTGTTCGAGTAGCGGAACGAGCCCGTGTCCGAGACGAGCGAGACCCACAGGTTCGTCGCCGCGTCGGCCGTGAGCGGCCACTGGAGGAGGTCGAGGAGGTCCGCGACGATCTCGCCGACCGCGGCGGCGGAGAGGTCGATCAGGTTCAGCGCGCCGTAGCGCGCGTTGCCGGGGTGGTGGTCCACGTTGACCACTTTTCCCGCGAACAGGGTCGGCCAGCCCGTGCGATCCGACTCCGGGCACTCCATCACGAGGATGGCGTCGTACGCGGCGGGCCAGTCGGCGGGCAGTGCCTCGAGCACCTCGACCCGGGAGATTCCCGGCATCCCGTCGTAGGCGTACGACCAGGGGTCGCGCATGGCGACGCGCGCCTGCTTGCCGGCGGCCTCGAGCGCCTGAGCGAGGCCGAGGGCGGAGCCGAGGGCGTCGCCGTCCGGGTTGCGGTGCCCCGTGAGGAGGAAGCGCGTCCCGTTCCGGAGGAGGTCCGCGACGGCGCGGTACGCGTCGTCGAGCGCGGCGTCGCGCGTCATTCGGCCTCGCCGGGGTCGTCGGCCCCTTCGGCCTTCGGGATCTCGCGGAGAAGCTCCTCGATCCGCGCGCCGCGCTCGAGGGTGTGGTCCTCGGTGAAGTGCAGGTCGGGCGCGTAGCGCAGTCCACAGTTGCGTCCGACGAGCGAGCGCAGGTGACCGCGCGCGTGGTTGAGCGCCGCGACGGTCTTCGCGAACTGGTCCTTGGCCCCGAAGACGGAGACGTGGACGCGCGCCGAGCGCAGGTCGTCGGCCATGACGACGTCCGTGATCGTCGCGAACCCGATCGCGGGGTCGCGCAGCTCCTCCCGGAGGAGGCGCGCGAGCTCCGCACGCACGACGTCGCCGACCTGCTTCGGCCGGCGGCTGGGCGGCCCGGCCTTTTTCTCTCGAACCATTTCAGTCTCCCGAAGCGCCGAACGCGTTTCCGGCGGCGCCGACGTCCCCGTAGTTCAGGAACTCGTGCCGCGCGTCCGCGATCTCGGCGCCGTTCTCTTCCGCGTATCCCTCGACGTACGAGAGCACCCTCTGAAGCAGGGGCTCGAGCGCCACCCGATCCGGCCCGACCGCCGCGACGCCGAGCATCGCGCGCTGGAGGAGGTCCTGGTGCGCGACCTCCGCCGCCGAGATCTCGAACTCGCCCCTGAGCCGCGCCTTGAGCGGCCTCAGGAACGCCCGCTTCTCCTTCAATCCCCGGCACGCCGGGAGATGAAAGTCGAAGACGGCGAGGGCGACGACCACGGCGACCGCCTCAGGTCAGGGAGGCGGCTGTCTCCTCCACGACGAACGCCTCGATCACGTCGCCCACCTTCACGTCCTGGTAGCCGGCGATCCCGATGCCGCACTCGAAGCCCTGCTTGACCTCGGAGGCGTCGTCCTTGAAGCGTCTGAGCGAGCCGATCTTTCCCTCGTAGATGACGCGGTGGTCGCGTACGAGGCGCACTGATGCGGAACGAGGGATCGACCCGTCCGTGACCATGCAGCCCGCGACCGCCCCGATCTTCGGCACCTTGAAGAGCTCGCGCACCTCGGCGTGGCCGCGGGTGACGTCCTTCTTGACGGAGTCGAGGAGGCCGGCCATGGACTTCTTGATGTCGTCCGTGAGCGTGTAAATGACGGAGTAGAGCCGGATCTCGACGCCCTCGTGGTCGGCGAGGTCCTGGGCCTTCTTCTCGGGCTTCACGTTGAAGCCGATGATGATGGCCTCGGACGCGGCCGCGAGGAGAACGTCGTTCACGGAGATCGCGCCGACGCCCGAGTGGAGGATCGAGACCTTCACCTTGTCGGACGGCAGCTTGCCGAGAGTCTGGACGAGGACCTCCTCGGAGCCGTGGACGTCCGCCTTCACGATCAGCGCGAGGTCCTTGGCGACGCCCTCCTTCATGCGGTTGAAGAGCGAGTCGAGCGACATGCGCGACGACTTCGCGAGCGATTCCTCGCGCTCCTTCTGGGAGCGGAACGAGGACACCTGCCGGGCCTTGCTCTCGTCCTCGACGACCTGGAGCGTGTCGCCGGCGTCCGGAAGGTTGTCGAAGCCCATGACCTCGACGGGCGTCGCGGGGCCGGCCTCGGTGAGGCGGGTTCCGCGGTCGTTGAGCATGGCGCGGACGCGGCCGACGGCGGCGCCCGCGAAGAACACGTCGCCGACGTGAAGCGTGCCCTGCTGGACGAGGACGGTCGCGAGCGTGCCCTTGCCGGCTTCGCGGCGCGACTCGAGGACGACGCCGCGGGCGTGGCCCGTCGCGACGGCCTTGAGCTCGAGCACCTCGGCCTGCAGGAGAACCATCTCGAGGAGCTGGTCGATTCCGATCTTCTTCTTCGCGGAGATCTCGCAGGCCACGACGTCGCCGCCGAATTCCTCGACGAGGACGCCCTTCTCGGCGAGCTCCTGCTTGACGCGCAGGACGTTCGCGTCAGGCTTGTCGATCTTGTTGATCGCGACGACGATCGGGACCTTGGCGGCGCGGGCGTGGTCGATCGCCTCGGCCGTCTGCGGCATGACGCCGTCGTCCGCCGCCACGACGAGGACGACGATGTCCGTCGCCTTGGCGCCGCGCGAGCGCATGAGGGTGAACGCCTCGTGGCCGGGCGTGTCGAGGAAGACGATCTGCTTGCCCTTCACCTCGACGCGGTAGGCGCCGATGTGCTGCGTGATGCCGCCCGCCTCGCCCTCGGCGACGTTCTCCTTGCGGATCGCGTCGAGGAGAGACGTCTTTCCGTGGTCGACGTGGCCCATGACGGTCACGACGGGGGCGCGGGGGACGCGCACGCCGCCGGACGTGTCCGCGACGTTCGCGATCGCCGCGTCGGCGGCGTTCTCGATCGCGGTCTGCTGGCGGGAGAGCTCGAGCTCTTCCTCGAACGACACGACGGCCGCCTCGACGCCGAACTCCTTGGCGATCTCGATCGCGAGCTTCTGCTCGACCGGCTGGTTGATCGTCGCGAAGATCCCGCGCGCGAGAAGCGACTTCATGAGGTCCTTCGCGAGGACGCCCAGCTTCTCGGACAGCTCCTTGATCGTGACGCCTTCCGAGAGAAAGACGGGACCTTCGGCCTTCTTCTTGACCTCGACGACCTCGCCGGTCTCGGTGGCCATCGTCTTCTTGCCGGCGCGCCGCTGCGCGGACTTGCTGAGCGGTTTGGCCGCGAGGGCCTCGTCCGTTCCCTCGGCCGACGGCGTCGGGATGTCCTCGTACGTGTCCTGCTTGTAGCCGCCGAGGTACTCCCTCACGTCGACTTCGAGCGCGGAGACTTCCTTCGTGCGCGGCTTCTTCGATTCGGTCTTCTTCGCGTCGCCCTTCTTGACGGGGAGGCCGGGCTTCGTGGCGTCCTTCTTCCTGCGGTCCGCGGTGTCGGGGAGCGGAGGCGCGGCGGGGCCGCCGAGCGGCGGGCGCCCGAAGCCGGGACGGGGCGGGAAGCCGGGACGCGGCGGGAAGCCGGGACGCTGCTGCTCGAAGCCGGGGCGCGGCGGGTAGCCGGGACGCGGCGGGAAGCCCGCGGGGCGCGGCGGCATGCCGGGCCTCGGGCCGGAGGGCATGACGGGTGTCGCGGTGCGGATCGGGCGCACGGTGGCCGGAGTCGGGGCGGCGATGACGGCGCGGCCGAGTCCGCCGGCTCCGCGAAGCGGAGCTGCGGGAGCCGCCGGAGCGCCGGCCTGCGCGGCGGGAGGCGGGGCCGCGGGACGCACGTGCGTGACGCCGGGCGAGTTCGGGCCGGCGCTCGCGCCATAGGCCGACATCTGGTCGCCGCGCAGCTGGGGCGGCGCCGGAGTCGCGGCCGGTCGCGGCGGCAGGGTGCCCTCGCGCTTGAGGAGGCGCTGGAGTGCGCCGACCGGAGCCGGCGCCGGAGGCGCGGGCCGCGACGGCGACATGGCCGGACGCGCGGGCGGCATGGCCGGGCGCGCAACGCGCATGGGAGGAACGGCCGGGCGCGACGCGGGTGGCGCCGCGGCGTGCACGACCGGGGCGGAAGCAACCGCCGGAGCCGGGATCGGCTCGGGCCTGGGTTCGGGTTTCGGCGCGGGGGCCGCGGGAGCGGCGGCGGCTTCGAATGCCGGAGTGGCGGGGGCGATCTTCGCGGCCGGGGCGGCGGCTTGCGGGGCCGTCGCGGAAGCGGCATCGTCGGCCGATGCCGCGGCCGGGGCGGCGGTGACGGCTTCGGCCGCCTCGCCTGCTTCGGCCGTCTCGGTCTCGCCCTCGCCGGTCTTCTCGACGATCTTGATTCGCTTGAGCGCCGCGCGCTCGGTCTTGGCCTTGGCGGCGGCGGCCGTCGCGAGAGCGGCGGCGGACGCGGCGGTGGGCGCCTGCCGGACGATGAGCGATTTCGGAGCCTGGGTCTTGCCCGCCAGGAGGGCCGAGGCGGTGGCGGCGTCGAGGACAGACTCGGGGGTCTTGACGTCGACGCCGATGCCCTGGAGGAGGAAGAGGACCTCCTTCGGGGGCTTGCCCATCATCTTCGCGAGCTGGGTGACGGTGAATTTCGCTGCGGTCGGTTTCACTTTTCGGGAGTCTCCGTCACGGGAGCGGACGAGGACTCCTCGTCGGCGGTTTCCTGGAACTCGAGTGTCTCTTCTTCTTCGTCCTCTTCGGCGGGCGCTTCGTCGAAGGCGCGCGCGGCCTCGATGGCGGCGTCGCGGGCGGCGGGCTCGAGCGCCACGGCCGCCAGCGGGTTCTCGCCTTCGCCGAGGGCGGCGTCGAGGAGGTCGCCCACGGTGGCGAAGCCGGCGGCCTCGAACGCCGACGCGGCGGCCGCGTCGAGATCGGGCACCTCGGAGAGGGCCGTGCCGCGGCGCTGCGACGCGATGAGCATGCGCTGGAGGGCATCGGCGACCTCGGCCTTGACGGCCTGCTCGCTCTTGATCTCGATGCG
>JBDTTJ010000075.1:0-12964 GCA_039930645.1 Acidobacteriota bacterium | reverse complement strand
GCTGGAACGTCGTCATCGGCGGCCAGCTCTTCTCGAAGAGCTTCCTCGGCTACACGACGTACAAGATGGACTTCGCGACGAAGGAGGGGTTGCTCCCGGCGATCCTGCTGCTCCTTCTCCCGTTCGCGATTCTCTGGGTGCTCGTCAAGGTTCTCCCGCCGTGGGAGGAGCCGCATGCGGGAGACAAGGCGGCAGCAGCCTGACCCGGAGGCGCTGATGGACGGTTCGCGCGCGGACCTGGAGAGCCGGGTCGCCCTGCTCGAGGGCGCGTTCGGGGACGTTCGCGCGCGCCTCGCCGCTCTCGAGGGCCGGACGGCGCCGCTCGCGGTCCCGCCGGCGGCGCTCGCGGATACGCTCCCGGCGTTCGTCGGTCCCGCCTCTCCGCCCGCCGCTCTCCGTGCCGACGCCGCGGCCGACGGCGCGGACGAGGGCGCGCCGGTCGCGAGCGCGCTGACGCTCGCGGGCCGCACGTTCCTCGTTCTGGGAGGTGCGTTTCTTCTCAGGACCCTCACCGAGGCGGGCCGAGTGCCCGTCTCCCTCGGAGCGCTCCTCGGCCTCGCGTACGCCCTCGCATGGATCGGCATCGCGCTGCGTGACGGGGCCCGTGGTGCCCGAACGAGCGCCATCGTTCACGGCCTGACGGGCGCGCTCATCTCGTACTCGCTCGTCGGCGAGGCCGCGACGCGCATGGGCGCTCTTTCGCCGGTGACGGCGGCCATTGCCCTCGCGGTCGTGACGGCGGCGCTCGTCGCCGCCGGACGGCGCGCCGACCTTCCGGCTTTCGTGTGGACGGGCGTCCTCGCGGGCGCGGCGACCGCGGCCGCGCTGTTCGTCGCGACCGGCGCAATCGCCGTGTTCGTCGGCTTCCTCCTCGCTCTTTACGCGGCGGCGCTCGCGCTCCGGCGCGGGCCGGGCGTCGAGGGTCTCGAGTGGCCGCCGGGCGTCGCGGCGGTCCTGTTCCTCGCGCTCGGGGCGTGGCTCTCGACGCGCGCCGAGGGGACGCCCGAGCGCTGGGCCGCACTGACCCCGGCCGGGATCGCGTCACTCGCCTCGGCCCTCGTGGCGCTCGCGGTTCTCGGCGCCGCGCACGACGCGAAGGCGCGCGGCCTCGCTCCGACCGACGTCCTCCAGCCGGCCGCGGCCCTGACGGTCGCAGCGGGACTCCTCTTCGGTGGTCCCGCCGTGGCTGTTCTGTGGGGACTCCTCGGAATCGTGCTCGCCGCCCGCGCGCCGCGGGATGGGCGCGGCTGGATCGCGTGGCTGTCCGCCGGCCTCGTCACGGGCGCTGCCGTGCTCTCGGGGCTCCTGAAGGAGGAGCTCGCGGCGTTCGCCGCGGCTCCGGGCTCCACCCCGGCCGCGACCGGCCCGGCCGTCTTCGCCGCGATCTCGTCCCTCGTCGCGTTCATCGTCGCGGCGGCGGGCGCGCCCTCGGCCCCGGCGCTGAAGGCCGGACCCGCCCTCGCGAGCGCCGCATTCGCGTCGGGCGCCGTCCTCGCGCTGGCCGTCGCTCTCGCGCCCTTCACGTCGACGGCGCCCGGCCTCGCGCTCGCGCGCACGGCGCTTCTCTGCGCGGCGGCTCTCGCGGCGGCGTGGACGTCGCGGTGGCCGCGCCTGAAGACGCTCGCGCTGCTTTCGCTCCCGATTCTCGCAGCCGCGGGGCTCAAGCTCCTCGTCGAGGACCTGCGCGCGGGCAGCCCCGCGACGCTCTTCGCGGCCTTCGCGCTCTGCGGCGCGACGCTGCTGCTCGTCCCGAGGCTGCTCAGGGCTGGCTCGCGACGATCGACCTGAGCTCGGCCTGGGTCCGGTAGACGCCGCCGCGGACGACCGCGTTCAGCTTCCTGAGGTTCGCGGCGTCGAGGAGCGGGTCGGCGCCGACCAGAAGGAAGTCCGCGCGCTTACCCTTCTCGATCGTCCCGACGTCGTTCCGTCCCATTGCCCGGGCGCCGCCCTTCGTGGACGCGACGAGCACCTCCATCGGAGTCATCCCGGCCGACTGCATCGCCTCCATCTCCGAGTAGACCGACGGGCCGTGGAGTGTCCCGGGATTGCCGGCGTCCGTGCCCATCGCGATCGGAATGCCCGCGTCGCGCACGCGCTTGAGGTTCGCGAGGCTGACGGCCTTCCGTTCGGCCGTCCGCGTCTCGCGGTCGCGGACCTTGCCGGCGATCGCCGCGGTGTCGATCTCGGGCGTGGACGCGAGCCGCGCGCGAGAGGCCGGGTCGGCGCAGCCGTTCGGGTCGTCGAACGGGGCGGGAGCGGCGGCGGCCGCGGCCTTCGCGACCGTGACGTAGCCGTCGAGGACGACGAGCGTGGGGTTGTACGTCACGCCGGCCTGCTTCGCGAGCGCGAGAAACTCGTCGTCGATGGGCTTGTCCATGACACCGTGGACGAGGAGCTTCGCCCCGGCCTTGAGCGCGACCTTCGCCTCCGCGAGCCCGGTCGCGTGGACGATGAGGGGCAGTCCGGCCTTCCTGGCCTCGGCGCCGGCCGCGAGGACCGCGGCTTCGGACGCCTCCACCGGGCGGTCGGGCGTGACGACGTACCAGACCTTCACCGCGGACGCGCCGCGCGCGGCGAGATACGCGACGCCCGTCCTGGCGCTCTCGGCGTCCTTGAGGAAAAGAAACTGCCGTTCGCCGGGGAGGTTCAGCCAGAAGTCGATCGTCGACAGGAGCGGGCCGGCAGCGCGGACGCGCGGGGCGAGCGAATCATTCTCGGCCCGCGCCGCGAGGTCGAGAGACCACGCATAGCCGCCGACGTCGAAGACCGACGTGACGCCCGAGCAGACGTACGAGCGGAAGAAGCGCTCCGGCCGCTCGCGCAGCTCCCTCTGGACGGCGTCGTACGGGTGCTTCGCGCGAACGTCGAACGCGTCCGGCCGGCCGTCGGCCCAGCCCGTCTGCGCGAAATGGACGTGTGCGTCCACGAGGCCCGGGACGATCCACGAGCCCTTCGCGTCGGTCACGGTCACGCCTTCGGGCACGGGGCAAATGGACGCCGGCCCCGCGCAGTCGATCCGCCCGTTCCTCACGAGGACGACGGCGTTCGTCACCGCGGGCGCGCCGGTCCCGTCCACGAGGGTCGCGCCCGTGTACGCGCTCGGCGGCGGCGGCGTGCCGGCGGGCGCCTCCCACGCCGACGTGACGGCGATGCGCCAGCCCTTCGGCGTCTTCAGGAAGAGGCGTTCGGAGAGGCCGGAGTGCTCCTCGGCGCCATAGCGGACGCGATAGCGGTACGTGCCATAGACGATGCCAGGGGAAACGGCGACGAGCCGCAGATCGGAGGACTCGAGAACGTCGGGCCACTTCTCGCCCGCCTGCTTCGCGAAGTCCTCGTAGCCGAGGACGGGCCCTTCGGGCGACGTGCGGACGAGGCCCTTGCCGTCGAGGTAGCACGCGAGGTACGCGGCCTTGTCGCGGGCGCGAATCGCCGTGAGGTTCCGCTCGAACACGGCCCGCGCGTCGTCGACGTCGGAGGCGAAGGCGGGGAGGGCGAGGAAAAGGAGAGCGAGCGAAGCGCGTTTCATCGTGCGGCCTTCGTGATCCCGTCCCCCCTCTTCGCGAGGCCGGGGATCGTGATCGGGAGGCGCCCTTCGATCGCCGCCTCGCCGAAGAGCGCCTTGACGGCGGCCGCCTGGACGACGTCCTGCGAGCCCCACGCGCAGAGGTACGTCGGGAGATCCGGGAAGTCGCGCAGGAGGTACGGGCTGCCGAACGCGACCGCGACGACGGGCCTGCCGGAGGCGAGGAGCGCGGGAATCACGGACCGGGCCGCGTCGGGGATCACGAACCTGCCCTGCCCGGAGCGCGCCCTCACGAAGAGCGAGAGAAGAATCGCGTCGGCGTCCTTCGCGGCCTCCGCGGCGGCCTTCGCCTCCTCGGGCGTCGAGCGCGTGTCGAGGCGGAGGCTCTTCACGCCGGGGACGCGGGCCCTGATCTCCTTGTCCAGCGCCCCGGCCGGCCCATTGAGCGTGGGCTCGTCCGCGACGACGAGCGAGAGGAGCTTCGCGTCCCTGCGAAAGGGGAGCGCGCCGGACTTCTCCCTCACGAGCGTCATCGAGCGGCGCGCGATCTCGGCCTCCAGCTCTTCGTGCTCGCGCGTCCCGACGACTTTCGCGATCTTCCCCACGAACGGGACGCCCTTGTCGTAGAGGTTCAGGCGCTTCTTGACGTCGAGGATGCGCTTGACGCTGGCGTCGATACGGGCCTCGGTGATCCGGCCCGACTTCACCGCGGCCAGGACGGCCTTGATCGCGGCATCGGCGTCGTTCGACAAGAGGACCTGGTCGGCGCCCGCGAGGATCGTGCGGATGGCCGCCTCGCCCGCCTCGTAGTGCGACGTGATCGCCCCCATGCGCATCGAGTCCGTCACGACGAGGCCCGTGAAGCCCAGCTCTTTCCTGAGGACGCCGGTGATGATCGGGAACGAGACGGTCGCCGGTTCGGCGCCCGCGACGATCTCGACCTTCTCCGTGCCCGCGACGTCCGGGCTCTTGACCGGGTTCGCGAGGACGGGCGCGGGCATGGAGTCCAGCGCCGGGACCGAGACGTGCGCCACCATGACGGACTCGGCGCCCGCCTTGATGCCGGCGCGGAACGGGACGAGCTCGACGGCCTCGAGGCGCGCCCGGTCGCCGGGGATCGTGACGAGAGACCGGTGGGAATCCGTCGCGGCGTCGCCGTGCCCGGGAAAGTGCTTGAGCGTCGCGAGGACCTGACCGGATTGCAGCCCGTGGACCGTCGCCACGACGTAGCGCGCGACGTCGGACGGGTCCTCGCCGAAGCTCCGGACGTTGATGACGGGGTTGTCGGGGTTCACGTTCACATCCGCGACCGGGGCGAACACCTGCCCGATGCCGATCGCGCGGGCCTCCTCGGCGGTCGCCTTGCCGCGGCGCTCCGCGAGCGACGGGTCGCCCGTCGCGGCGATCGCCATGGCCCACGGGCCGTACGTCGTGTCCTCGAAGCGCATCCCGGAACCGGCCTCGAGGTCGGCCGAGACGAGGAGCGGCGTTTTCGCCATCTCCTGGAGCTTCTGGATGAGGACGGCGGCGCCGTAGACGCTCGAACGGAAGAAGATGACGCCACCGACGCGGTTCTCGACGACGTGGTGCTTCAGGGTGCGGAATTGCTCGGAGTCCTCACTCATGAAGACCCCGCTCGCGGAAACGACGAATAGCTGGCCGACCTTTTCCTCGAGCGGCATCGAGAGAGCGCGCGGCGGCTCGGGCTGCAGCTGCCCGAAGTCGATCGTCTGCGGTGGGAACGGGTTCGCACCGCAGGCGGCGAGCAGGGACGCGAGAAGGGCGGCGGCGGTCGGGGCGAATCGGCGCATTGAGACCTCGTTCAGCCGGAGACTTCGTCCCGGAAAAGACGGTCGTACGTGCCGCGTCGGCGAATGAGCGTCGCCGTGTCGCCCTCGACGAGCACCTCGGCCGGAAGCGGCCGGGCGTTGTAGACGGACGCCATCGCGAAGCCGTACGCGCCCGCGTCGAGGAAGACGACGTGGTCGCCCGCCTTCGGGAGCGGCAGCGTTCGTCCCTCGGCGAGGATGTCGCCGGTCTCGCAGACGTCGCCCGCGACGTCGAGGAGACGCGGGGCGCCGATGTCGCCCGGAACGGCTCTCACGACGCGCGCACGGTGGTACGCGCCGTAGAGCGCCGGCCGGAGGAGGGTGTTGGAACCGGCGTCGACGTTCACGAACGTCTTGAGCGGCGTCGTCTTGACGGTGTTCACGCGGGTCACGAGGAAGCCCGACGGCGCGACGAGGGAGCGCCCCGGCTCGAGCCAGAGGGCGGGCTCGTAGCCCGCGGCCGCGACGCCTTCCCTCCAGATCGGCTGGAGCGCGGCCGCGAGCGCGTCGGGGCTCATGACGGTCTCGCCGTCCTTGTACGGAACCCCGATGCCGCCGCCGAGGTCGACGAACTCGAGCGTGATCCCGAGCTTCTCGTTCAGCTCCTCCACGAACGCGAGCATCTTGCGGGCCGTCTTCTCATAGCCGGCGGTGTCCGTGATCTGCGAGCCGATGTGGCAGTGGATCCCCGCGATCGCGACGCCGGGCAGCTCCTTCGCCCGCGCATACGCCGCAAACGCGTCGCCGCCGTCGAGGTGGACGCCGAACTTCGACTCCGGGATGCCGGTGTTGATGTGGTGGAGCGTGTCCGGGTCGACGCCGGGGTTGAGGCGGAAGGAGAGGCGTACGGTCTGTCCCGCCCTCACGGCGGCCGCGGAGGCCTGCTCGAGCTCGTCGCGCGAGTCGGCGTTCAGGACGGCACCGAGCTCGATCGTCTTTGCGATCTCGGCTGGCGTCTTCGAGGAGCTCGTGAAGAGGACGTCCGACCCGCTCCAGCCCGCGCGCTCGGCGGTGACGATCTCGCCCCCGGACACGACCTCGGGAAAGGCGCCCTCCTTCCGGAGGATCCGGCAGATCGCGAGGCTGCCGTTCGCCTTGAGGGCGTAGTGGAGGCGGAGCTTCGGGAAGCGCGGCGCGAAAGCTGCCTTCAGGGCGCCGAACGCCCCCGTGATCGCGGCCCGGTCGTAGACGTAGAGGGGCGTGCCGAACTCCGCGGCGAGGCGCGAGACGGCGGAAACGGCGGCCGGATCGGAGGCGCGGTCGTCGCGCAGGGCCTCGAGGCCCTCGTGGAGGGTGGGAAACGGCATGAGGGCCCGATTCTGCCTCAGCGGACGACGGTCATCGCCACGTAACTTCCGTCGCTCGTCCCGGCGCCGGGCGCGGACCCGTCGTTCACGACGCCGTAGGCGACGAACCGTTCCGTACCCGAGGTGCGCGTGACGCGGACGAAGCCCTTCGTGAGGCCGAACGGCGCGAGGACCGTGTTCACCTGCGTCCAGCCCCTGCCCGGAATCGTCACGTCGGAACCGCCCGCGAGGGCGCCGGTCGCTCCGTCGTAAACGTCCACGCGCACGGAGATGCCCGTCAGGCCGGGCCCGGCGTTCACGAGGGCGAGGTTCGAGCGGCTTGCCGTGTCCTGCTCGAGACCGAAGACCCACGCCTCGGCGGCTGCCGCGGCGGGCAAAGGGACCGCCGGATAGAAGAGGCCGTAACCACCGCCCGACGGCGCCGGCGACGCCGTGCGGGCCCCTGCGAACCCGGCCGCGGGCGCGCCGCCCGACGGTGTGAACGAAACCGCGAGGGCTCCCACGATGACCTTGCCCGGCCCCGCGGGTTCGATCCCGAGCCCCATTCCGCGGAACGCCTGCAGGACGGACGGAATGATGCGCTGCTCTCGCGGGGCAAGCGTGAGCGCGAGCTCCGGATTCGCGGATGGCAGGAAGCTGCCGAGCGACAACGTGAGAGTCATCGAGACGCCCATCGGCTGGTTCGTCGGATTCGCGAGGACGAGCTCGCTCTGGAACGCGTCGCTCTCGACGAGCACCGGAACGACTTGACGGGGCGCGACGGCGTTGCGGACGGCCGGCACGTACGAGCCGTCGTCCGTCCGGTTGTCGTTGAAGACGGCGTACGCGACGTACGGGTCGACGCCGGAGACGGTCTCGACGGTGGCCCACGCGTTCGTCATCGAGGCCGCGCGCAGGAGATCCGGGGCGTTGACCTGGACCCACTGCCCCGGCGCGAGCGTGACGGGGGCCACGGCGTACGTCCGCGTGTCGCCCGGGTCGCCCGACGTGAGATTGATCGAGAGCCGCAGGGGTCCCGCCGACCCCACGTTCGCGAGCGCCAGGTTCGTGCGGTCGCCCGGCGTGTCGCGCAGGCCGAAGAGGCGCACCGTCCCGCGCCCGGCCTCCTCGGCGCGCGGTCCGGCGTACGCGAGTCCGGCGCGGCCCGCGCCGGAGGCCGACGTCGTCCGGGCGCCGGCGTACGCGGCGTCCGCCGAGGACAGTCCGGTGAAGACCGCGCGGAGCGTGCCGCCCTGGTTGCCCGAAGCGGGGATCGCGACCCCTTTGCCGCGCAGATACGAGAGCGCGTCCGCGAAGACGAGCTGCCGCCCGGCCGCGAGCGTCTCGGTGACGGTTCCGGTTCCGGAGGCGCCGAGCGCGGACGCCGCCGTGTACGTGAGGGCGACGGACGCGGTCGTCGTCCCGCGGTTCGCGAGCGTGAGCTCCGACGTGAAGTGCGCGCCCGTCCCGCCCGTCACGTCGAGGACGATCGGAACCGTCCGGGTCGCCGTGTAGGTCGCGGCGGGGTCGGACTCGAAGGCGCCGCTGTCGCACGCGGCGCCCTTCGGGCGCGCCACGCCGCGCTGGTCGGCGGCCGTGCACGCCGCGGACGTGCCGGCGTCGAGCGCCGCGCTGCCCGCGAGGAGCGCGCGGGTTTCCGTGGATCCGCCGTTGTCGACGAGCGGCCCGAGCCGCGCGTCCGCGTTCCGGCGGTCGGTGCCGAGCGCGAAACCGCAGGAGTTCTCGGAGTCCAGGTTTCCGCCCTGTGAGACGAAATTCGCCCCGTTCGTCGAGCAGTTGTCGAACGTGTTGGCCGCGACGATCGAGTTCGAGAACGTGACCTTTCGCGAGCCGTCGAAGGAATAGTGGCGGATCCCGCCGATGGAGCCGAAGTTGTTCGTCATCGTGACGTGCCGGAGCGTCAGGATGCCGTTCGTGCTGTCGAGGCCTCCGGCGCCTGCCGCGACGTTGCCGCTCATCGTGGCGTTCGTCAGCGTCACCGTCGCGTCCTGCACGAGGATTCCGCCCCCGTTCCCTGCGGACCAGTTTCCCGAGATCGTGCTGTTCGAGATCGAAGTCGCGGTGTTGGTGTAAATGCCGCCCCCTTCGGCGTTCGTGATCCCGAGGTCGACGGCCTCGCCCCCGGAAATCGCGCAGCGGTCGATCGTGAGTGTGCCGGCGCCGCCGCTCCAGATCGCGCCGCCCGCGTTCGCGCGGCCCCCGCTCAGGAAGCAGTTCACGAGCGTCAGTGTCGCGACGTTCTCGATGAGACCGCCAATGTAGTTGCCGCCGTACTGTGGCGACCCCGGAGAAATAGCCGCGCCGTTGCGGATCGTCATGCCGGAGATCTGGACGGTGCCGATGATCTCGAAGACGCGCTCGAGCCCGCCTCCGTCGACGATCGTCGCGCCCGGGCCGGCGCCGGCGATCGTGACGTCTGCCGTGACGTCGAGGTCGCCCTGCGCCGCCGCCTCCTCGCCGACCCCGGGGATCGTGAGGACGTAGAGGCCCGCCGGCACATTGATCGTGTGGCTGCCGCCGAGGCGGTTCGCTTCCATGATCGCCGCGCGGAGGGTGCAGGCCCCGCCCGCGGCCGCGCAGGCGCCGTTTCCGGGCGCGGCGTCCACCGCGTCGGCGGTGCTGTTCACGTTGAAAGTCGCGGCCCTGGCGGCGGGGGCAAGGGCGACGAGTGCCACGAGGAAGCAGGAGTGCAGACGCATGGTCCCTCCGTTCTCTCAGACGGCCCGATTCGCGCTAGGATCTTGTCCGATGCACGTGGAAGTTCGCAAGGCCGCAGACGTCGTGATCGTAGACCTCCAGGGGCGCCTCCTCGCCGGAGTCGGCGACGAGATCCTCCGCAACGTCGTGAACGAGCTCCTCGCCGAGGGCTGGAAGAAGATCCTCCTGAACCTCTCGGCCGTCACCGCGATCGACAGCGCGGGCACGGGCGAGCTCGTCGCGAGCCTGAAGATCTGCGAGAAGTTCGACGCGAGGATGAAGCTCCTGAACCTGCACGAGCGCGTCCGCAAGAGCCTGCACTTGTCCGAGCTGCTCCCCGTCTTCGAGGTCTTCGAGGACGAGCCGACGGCCCTCGCGCACTACGCCTGAAACCGGGCGCGTAGGACGCGGGCCGCTCCGGCCACTTCGATTCAGGAGGGCGCATGGTCCCGCTCGTTCTCGCCTCCGTCCTCGCGGCCTCCTGGCCAAGTGTCTCGCTGACGCGCGTCGTCTCCGGTTTCGCGAATCCCACGCAGGTCACGAGCGCGCGCGACGGTTCGAACCGCCTCTTCGTCGTCGAGCAGGGGGGACGCGTGAAGATCGTGAAGGGCGGCGTCGTGTCGCCCGTCCCGTTCCTCGACATCTCCGGGCGCGTGAGCTGCTGCGGCGAGCGGGGTCTTCTCTCGATCGCGTTCCCACGGCGGTCGGCGCCGTTCGAGTTCTACGCGGACTACACGGACGTGAACGGGGACACGACGATCTCGCGGTTCTTCGTCTCGAGCGATCCGAACGTCGCCGGCGCAAGCTCCGAGCAGATCCTCCTGAAGATCGCGCAGCCCTTCGCGAACCACAACGGGGGACAGCTCGCGTTCGGGCCGGACGGGTACCTCTACGTCGGCATGGGCGACGGGGGGAGCGCGGGCGACCCGAACAACAACGGTCAGACCCTCTCCACGCTTCTCGGAAAGATTCTTCGAATAGACGTCGTCGGGCAGGCCACCTACACGATTCCGCCCTCGAACCCGTTCTACGGTCTCTCGTCGGCCCGGAACGAGATCTGGGCCTACGGGCTCCGCAACCCTTGGCGGTTCTCGTTCGACCGTAAGACGGGAGACCTCTGGATCGGCGACGTCGGTCAGGGCGCGTGGGAGGAAGTCGACTTCCAGGGCGTGGGTGCCGCCGGGGGCGCGAACTACGGCTGGCGGATCACCGAAGGCGCGCACTGCTACAACCCGCCGTCGGGCTGCAGCTTCTCTGGAATCACGCTCCCCGTTGCCGAGTACTCGCACGCGAACGGGTGCTCGATCACGGGCGGCTTCGTCTATCGCGGCCGCGACTTCGCGCGGCTCGACGGGATCTACTTTTACGCCGACTACTGCAGCGGGCGCCTGTGGGGAATACGGAACGGCACCTCGGGACAAGAGGGGCAGGAGCTCCTCAGGCCCGGGTACGGGTTCACGAGCTTCGGCGAGGACGAGGCCGGCGAGGTGTATGCCGTGGACGGCAACTCGGGGACGCTCTACCGGCTCGTCGACGCGGGCGGGCCGCTCTCGGTCCTGACCGTCCCCGTCGTCGTCGACGCCGCGGGCGCGAGCGGCTCGCGGTTCGTCTCGGAGCTCACGCTCGGCAACCGCGGGACGACGGACGCGTCGGTCGCCGTGACGTTCACGGCGTCGGCGGCGCTCGGCTCGACCGGCAGCGGGACGTTCACGACGACCGTCGCCGCGGGCCGGCAGCTCGTCTTCACGGACACCCTCCAGTGGCTGCGCAGCAGGGGCCTCTTCATTCCGCTCGGCGACCAGGGGGGAACGCTCCGGCTCGCCTACTCTGGCCTGCTCTCGGGCGACGCGGCGTTCGCGTCCGTTCGGACGCTTGCGGTCCTGCCGCAGGGCCGCGCGGGCCTTGCGTATCCGGCGCTCTCGTCGAACGAGACGCTCGAGGGAACCGCGGCGCTCTATGGCCTGCGCGAGGACGCCTCGTTCCGGAGCAACGTCGGCCTCCTGAACGCGGGCGAACCGGCGTCGGGCGGTTCCGTCACGCTCCGCGTCAAGGTCATGAGCGGCGCCGCGGGCGACGGGCGCAGCGCCGTGCTGCCCGACGTCGTCCTCGGGCCGGGCCAGTGGACGCAGCGCAATCGCGTCCTTTCGGCGGGCGCGTACGCGAACGGATGGGCGACCGTCGAGCGCGTCGCCGGCGCGGAGCCGTTCTTCGCGTACGGCGTCGTGAACGACAACGTCACGGGGGACGGCGCATACCTCGCGCCCGTGGCGGCCGGCCGGACGACGGACCGCCTCACGCTCCCGGTCGCCGTTCACACGGGCGCGTTCACGACGGAGCTCGTCCTGACGCACGCCGGCGCGTCTCCCGTCCGCCTGTCCTTCCGGGACGCCTCGTCGGACAAGGACGTGGTCCTTCTGCCCCACGAGCAGCGCTTCATTCCGGACGTGCTCTCCACCCTCGGCTCCGCGGCTTCGGCCACGGCGCTGGAGATTTCTTCGAATGGGGGTGCGGTGGCGTTCCACGCGAGCGCGCGCACGCATTCATCCGCGGCTGGCGGCGGGACGTTCGGCGTCGCCTATGCCGCGGTCGCGCCATCCGAGGGGGCGCTCTCCGAGGCGTGGGTGTTCGGGCTCAAGCAGGACGGTCTGACGCGCTCGAATCTCGCAGCGGCCCTTACCGATCCGGCTTCTGCAGGGCCGGATGGCTTTCGGGCTCCTCTCTCACTTTCGGTGGATTTCTTCGACGGCGACACGGGCCTTCTTGCCGGCACCCGGGTCGTGACTCTGGACCGCAATTTCGTCCCCGACTGGACCCAGTTGAACGCGCCACTCTCGACGTTCGGAATTCGAAATAGTTATGCGCGCGTGCGCGCCCCCGCGGGAAACACCGAACCGTTCCTCGTGTACGGCGTCGTCAACGACGGCGCCGTGCCGGGTGCGGGCACCGGCGACGGCAGCTACGTGGCGATGTCGCCGGTCCGCTGAGGGCCCGCTCCGGCCGGCTGGCGTAGACTCTTTCTCATCGTGAGAGCCCGTCTCGTCCGTGCCGCCGTCATCCTCCTCCTCGCGCCGCTGGCGCTGGGCGGGGCCTTCGGGCACGTCGACGGCATCGAGGCCCTTTCGCACGGGACGCAGCTCTTCGCGCCCGACCACCCGAACCACGCCCCGTTCGTCCCGCAGCCCGAGCACGCGTGCGCGGCGTGCGCGGTCGCGAACCTGCTGCCGCCCGCGTCCGCTCCCGTCTTTCTCGCGCCGCCCGCGTCGCGCCCGTCGCCCGAGACGCGCGCGGACAGCGCCGCTCCCGCGCCAGTCCTCCCCGGTTTCTCCGGACGCTCTCCTCCCTCGGCCGCGTAGACGTCCTCGCGCCCGGGTGAGACACGCCCGGGCATCCGTCAACGCTCAGGAGGGAATTCCTTTGAGAGTAGAAAGAAGCGGGCGCTCCGCTCCGCGCCTCGTCCTTTTCGCAGAAATCTTCTTCTTCGCGTTTGCGGCCGGTTCTGCGGTAGCGCAGACGGCCCAGACCGGCAACGTCTTCAACCCGAACATCTCCGTGATCGGCAACGCTCTCGGCTTCGTCGGCCACAACCCGGCCGACAACCAGCCGAGCCT
>JBDTTJ010000074.1:0-13120 GCA_039930645.1 Acidobacteriota bacterium | reverse complement strand
GCGTCGGCGCCGGTCACCAGCGGTGGAACGCCGGGTGCCCTTCCTTCACCGCGACGAACGTGCCCCGGCACGTCGCCGTGACCTTGCCGCCCGCCTCGATCGTCGCCTCGACTACGGCGCGGTCCGCCGTCGACTCGACGACGCGTGCCTTCAGGTGGAGGGGCTCATGGATAGGCGTCGGGCGCTTGAGCACGACGTGGAAGTCCGCGGTGACCGTCGAAGGCAGCACCCCGTCCCCGGCCTTCTGCATGAGGTGCCACGCCGCCGTCCAGTTGCTGTGGCAGTCGAGGAGCGCGCCGAGAATCCCGCCGTTCACGACGCCCTCGAAGGCGAGGTGGTGCGGCTCGGCCTGCCATGTCGCGACGACCTCGTCGCCCTCGGCGAAGCTCCGGATCTGCAGGCCCTTCTCGTTCGAGGGGCCGCAGCCGAAGCAGACGGTGTTCGGACCGTAGGTCTCCTGGAGGCTCTTCATGCGGGAGATGATGCCCCAGTCGCGACCGGCGTCGCCCTCCCCGGGAGTGTGGTCCACGACAGTGCCTTGACGGGAAGCGTCCTCGTGGAGAGAAGCGGTCTGCAAAGTTCTTCGAAGGTAAGAAAGGACACTCCGTCGGTTTTCCACGCCCGGATCTGCTGTGCGAACCAGTCGTGGAACGAGGCGGCTCCTTCGATCTCCGTGTGAACAGAGTGCACATGCAGCGCCCCGCCGCCACCCGCCGCCTCCTCCCCTGTTTTCATTCTAAGAAATTCGCAGGCCTTCTCCCGCTGCGTCCCGGCGCCACGAAGCGGGACGGCCAGGAGCTCGTCCAGCGTCGGCAGCGTCGACGGAATTTCCAGCACGCGGCTCGGCACGCCGTCCGCGCGCAGGGCGAAGAACGGCTCTCCGCCCCGCGTGTCGGACGTCGCGAGGATGCCATGCGCCTCCTGCACCTCGACGGAGAGCGGCGTCGCCGTCCAGCCCGGCGCCGCCTGGAACGCGGCGGGCGCGCCGAAGATCTCCAGGAAGCGCGCGTGCTCCTTCACGACGACGGCCTCGATCTCCTCGCGCGACATTTCAGGGAGGTGGTCGTGCCAGTCGATGTGGTCCCACGCGTGGATGCCGACGGAATGCCCCGCCTTCGCGGCCTCCCGCATGCGCGCGACCGTCTCCGGCCGCCCGCCGATGTCCGGCGCGGGAAGGAGCGTCCCGTAGAGCATCGTCCTGAATCCGTACGACGCCGCCGGGTTCGCGGAAAGGACCTTCTTCACGAAGCCCTTCCGGAATACGCGCTTGATCGCCTTGCCGCTCGTGTCGGGCCCGAGCGAGAAGAAGAACGTCGCCTTCACGCTCTCCTTCGCGAAGAGGTCGAGGAGACGCGGCACGCCCTCGAGCGTGCCGCGGTAGGTGTCGACGTCGACCTTGAGGGCGAGGCGCGGGCCGCTCACACTTCGGGAGGCTTGCGGCCCTTGAGGTAGAAGTCGAGCGTCTTCTTGAGGCCCGTAGGGAAATCCGTCTTCGGAGTCCAGCCGAGGAGCCTCTTCGCCTTCGCCACGGACGGGACGCGCGTCGTGATGTCCTGATAGCCCTCGCCGTAGTACTGCGTCGAGGTGACCTTCACGATCCGGGTCTTCTTCGCGGCGGCCGCGAACTTCGGGTAGGTCGCCACGGTGTCGATGAGCGTGTGCGCGAGCGTCTCGATCGAGAGGTCGGCGGACGGGTTCCCGAGGTTGAAGATCTGGCTGTCGGCCTTTCCCTTCGGGTTCTCGAGGATGGTCATGAGGCCGTCGATCCCGTCCTCGATGTACGTGAAGCAGCGGCGCTGCGCGCCGCCGTCGACGAGCTTGATCGGGACGCCGTAGAGGATGTTGTGCAGGAACTGCGTCAGGACGCGGCTCGAGCCTTCCTTCGGTGCGTCCACGTTGTCGAGGTGCGGACCGTACCAGTTGAACGGACGGAAGAGCGTGTACTGGAGGCCCTGCGCCGTCCCCATCGCCGCGATGACGCGGTCGAGGAGCTGCTTGGACGCCGAGTAGATCCAGCGCGGCTTTGCGATCGGCCCGTAGACGAGCGGCGAGCGGTCCTCGTCGAACTCCTTGTCCGGGCACATCCCGTAGACCTCGGACGTGGACGGGAAGACGACGCGCTTGCCGTACTTGCCCGCCATCTTGACGATCCGGAGGTTCTCCTCGAAGTCGAGCTCGAAGACGGACAGCGGGTTTTTCACGTACGTCGCGGGCGTCGCGATGGCGACGAGCGGCAGGACGACGTCGCACTTCTTGACGTGATACTCGATCCACTCGCGGTTGATCGAGATGTCGCCCTCGAGGAACCGGAAGCGCTTCTCTCCGAGGAACTCCTCGATCCGTTCGCTGCCCACGTCGAGGCCGAAGACCTCCCAGTCCGTCGTCGTGAGGATCCGCCGCGTGAGGGCGTTTCCGATGAATCCGTTCACCCCCAGGATCAGGACTCTCATGTGTCTTCCTTTACGCGCGGAAAGATGCCGGACGGCCGGACGAGCCAGTCGCGGAAGCCGGCGGCGTCGAGATCCATCCCGCCCTCCGGGCGCGCGGCGAGGATCTCGAGCGTCCGGTCGTCGCCCGCGTAGACGATGACGGAGCTCTCGGTCGGCTCGACCTTGCCCGGGAAGACGTCGTGGCCCGCGTACGGGGCGATGCGCGTCTTCCAGATCGTGACGGTCTTCCCGAACACGTCCGTGAACGCGCCCGGCCACGGCTTCGTCACGGCGCGGACGAGGTCGTGGATCTCCTTGGCGCTCTTCGTCCAGTCGATCTCGCCGTCCTCGGGCTTGCGTCCGCCGAAGTAGCTCCCCTTCGCGAGGTCGAGCGGCACGTGCGGCGCCGTGCCGGCCTTGAGCTTCGGCATCGCGCGCGCGAGCACCGAGACGGCCGCGTCGCCCACCCGGCGCGAGACGCCGAGGATGTCGTCGTCCGGTCCGATCTTCACGCGCTCGAAGTCCACGAGGTCGCCGGCGTCCGGCTTTCCCGTCATGTAATGGAGCGAAGCGCCCGTCTCGGTCGCCCCCTTCAGGATCGCCCAGTTCACGGGCGAACGACCGCGGAACGCGGGGAGGACGGAGCCGTGCATGTTCAGGGCGCCCATCTTCGGCGCCGAGAGAACACGCTCGGGGATCATCTTCTTGAAGTAGAACGAGAACAGAAAGTCCGGCTGCAGGGCGCGGATCCGCTCCTCGTCGGCCGGGTCGTTCAAGTCGGGCACGACGCGCGGTTCGAGGCCGTGCTTTCGCGCGAGGTCCGCGACCGAGCCGAACCAGCGCTCCTCGCCCGGCGTGTCCGCGTGCGTGAACACGAGGCGCACGCTCTCGCCCTGGTCGAACAGCCACTCGAGGCACTTGTAGCCGACATCCGAGTACGCGCAGACGACGATGCCGCCCATCAGCTCGCCCCCCACACCTTCCGGATGAGGAAGCGCGGCCGGCCGCGCACCTGCTGGTAGATGCGCCCGACATATTCGCCGACGATGCCGATCCCCGCCATGAGCACCCCCATGACGACGAATGCGAGCGCGAACAGCGTGAAGACGCCCTCCACCTCGGCGCCCACCACGAACCGGCGCACGAGAAGGAAGACGCCGAACGCGACCCCGGAGACGGCCGTCACGAAGCCGAGAAGGCCGAAGACCTGCAGCGGCACGACGGAGAACCCGGTCATGAGGTCGAAGTTCAGGCGCACGAGCTTGTAGAGAGAATACTTCGACTCGCCCGCCGTGCGCTCGGCGTGGGCGACGGGGATCTCCACCGGCCGCCGCGCGTACTGCTGGGCGAGGGCCGGGATGAACGTCGCGGCCTCGTCCGAGGCGGACATGACGTCCACGACATCCCGGTGGTAGCCGCGGAGCATGCAGCCGTAGTCGGCCAGCTTCATCCCCGTGATGACGGCCGTCGTGCGGTTCACGAGCCGGGACGCGGCGCGCCGGAAGAACGTGTCCTGCCGGTTCTGGCGCACCGTCCCGACGACGTCGTGCCCGGCGTCCATGGCCGCGACCACCTTGGGGATCTCCTCGGGCGGGTTCTGGAGGTCCGCGTCCAGCGTGATCACGTACTCGCCGTCCGTCGCCGTGAAGGCCGCGAGGATCGCCATGTGCTGGCCCGCGTTCCGGACGAGCTCGACGACCTTGACGGCCCCCGGGTTCGCGGCGGCGGCGGCTTTGAGGATCTCGAGCGAGCGGTCGCGCGAGCCGTCGTCCGAGAAAACGACCTCGTACGGCCGGCCCAGGCCCGCGAGGACCGGCAGAAGGCGCGGCAGGAGCAGCGGGAGGTTCGCCTCCTCGTTGTAGACGGGCACGACGACAGAGACCTTTCGCGGGACGCTCATCGCATCGGTCTCCCCTTCTCGACGGTCGCGAGGCCCTCGCGCACGACCGGCTGGTTCGGATTGATCGCGAGCGAGCGCTCGAAGGCGGCCTTCGCGCGCGCGAGGTCGCCGAGGCACCAGCTCGTGAGGGCGAGGAGGTTGAGGTTCTCGGCCTCCGGCGCGGGGCGGCTGGAGAGGTCCCCGAAAAGCGGCCGCGCGTTCGCGCAGTCTCCCGTCTCGAAGAGCGCTTTGCCGAGCGAGGCGCGGTAGCGGTCTTCCTTCGGGTACGCCGCGACGACCTTCTTCAGGAAGGAGACGAGCTCTCGGCGCTGGTCCTTCCCCTTCGCCTCCGTGTAGAGCTTCACGCGCCTGTACACGGTGGCTTCCGGGTCGTGATAGCCGTTTGCGAGCGCGGAGAGGAGCGCGTCGTCCGACTCGTCGAACTTCCCCGTCAAGTGAAGGCCGGTCGAGAGGTTCACCCAGGCCGTGGCCGATTTCGGGTTGACCTCGAGCGCCTTGCGGTACCAGCCCACGGCCTCCGCGGGCTTTCCGCGGTCGCGCAGGAACGTTCCCACGTTCTGGAACGAGCCGGCCGTCTCCGTGCCCGCGCGGCTCGCGGGCCGAGCGTCCACCGCGGACGCCTCGGCGCCCGTGAGGTACCCGAGCGAGATGAGCTGCTTCGTGAACTCGTCGGCAGCTTTCTTCTCTTCCTTTTCGGTCGCCGCGTTGGTCGCCGGCACGAGCCGCTCGACGGGCGCGGCCTTCGCCCAGGACGCCGCTGGAACGGCTGGCTTGCCCGTGAAGCCGGGGACGAGCTTGCCCTCGAACGCCGGGTCCGCCGGAAGGCCGAGGAGACGGCAGAGAGTGGGCGCGAGGTCGAAGACGCTCGCCTTCCCTCTCGTCGAAGAGGGGATCACACCCGGCCCGGCCGCCGCGAGGATGCCGGGCGGCTCGTGCCAGAGGAATGCCGTGTCGAACTGCGTACCGGACACGAACGCGGGGCGGTCCGCGCCGTGACGGAAGCCGTGGTCGGACGCGAGGATCAGCGTCGCGCCGTCCTTCTGCGCGCGTGCGGCGAGCTCGCCGAGAACCCTGTCGGCTTCCACGTAGATCGCCACGATCCCGTCCCTGTACTTCGCGAAGTCCTGCTCGGACACCGCCGGGAACTTCGGCGGCTCGTAACGCCCCAGAACGTGCCCGATCTCGTCCGTGCCCTGGAAATAGACCATGAAGAGGTCAAGGCTCGAGCGGTCGTAAAGCTCGAGGCCGATCTTGGCGATCGTGCGGGTGACGCCGAGGATCTTGCGGAAGCCCGTGACGGGATCCGCGAGGTCCTTTTTCGCGGCGACAGCCGCGTCGAACTCGGCGCGCGAGACGTGGAGCGCCATTGGGCCCCTCGTCACGTCCTCGTACGGCGGGCTGCCCTCGCGGCGGCCGATCATGCGCACGCCGTCGCCGAGCCCCTCCGGCCACGCGACGGCGGGCGAGCGCGCGAGCGACTCGGGGTCGAAGAGGACGGGCGCGGCGCGGTCGGAAACGAGGAAGCCGTTCACCTTTTCCGCGGGCCACGTCGCCCACCAGCCCACGACACCTACGGTGAGGCCCTTCGCCGACGCGAGGTTCCAGATCGCGGGAACGCGGCGCGACCGGCCCGAGATCGGGAGGCGCACGCCCGTCTTCGGGTCCAGCTCCTGGAAGTCCGTGACGCCGTGGTCCACGGGGGTGCGGCCCGTGGCGACCGTCGTCCAGACGAGCGGCGACGCCATCGGCTGGTACGTGTCGAGGTTCCACGTCCGGCCCTTCGCGACGAGGGCCGCGAGGTGCGGGAGCACGCCCGCCTTGAGCAGCGGGTCGAGATACTTCCAGTCCGCGCCGTCCCAGCCTACGAGGACGACGCGGGCCCTCTTCGGCGCGGGCGGCGCGGGCTTTGCGGGAGGCGCCGAGAGCGCGGGCAGCGCGGCGGCGAGCAGAAGGCCGAGGAGACGGCGGGCATCCAGCATCAACGGGCTCCTCCGAGAGCTTCCATCTCGCGGGCGATCGCGGCGGGGTTGCCGCCGAGGCGTCCGGCGCGGTCGAGGGCGGCGCGCGCGCCGGGGACGTCCCCCGTGCAGCGCCGCGTGCGCCCGAGCATGAGCCACGCGCCGGGATCCTGCGGTGTCGTGACTGAGAGCTCCTCGAAGACGCGCTTCGCCTCCGCGCACTTCCGGCGGTCGAAGTAGAGGCGGCCGAGCGCGTCCTGCAGCGGTGGCCGCGCGGGCCGAAGCCGGGCCGTGGCCTTCTCCAGGAGCGCCAGGCCCGCGGCGGCGTTCCCCCCCTGCATGCGCTTCACGACGCGCGCGAGGAGGATGTCATTCGCGTCCTCGCCGCCCGGCTCCGCGGCCCTGATCGCTTCTCCGTCGGCCGCGTCCATCAGGCCGAGCTTTTCGTACGCGTCTGCGAGGTTTATGTGGAACGCCGGGGTTGCGGGCTCGGCGGCGATCGCCTTCTCGAACCAGGGGACGGCCTCCTTCACGCGGCCGCTCTCGGCGTAGTAGACGCCGATGTTCGAGACCCCGAACGGCGTCATTCGGACCTCGCCGGCCCCGCCCGCGGCGACCGGCGTCGAGGCGGAGGATCCCGAGAGATAGCCCAGTGAAGCGAGCTTTTTCGCGAACTCCTCGCCGGCCTTCTTCTCGGCGGCGAGGTTGCGCGTGATCGCGGCGCGCTCGACCTTGAAGGCCTTCTCCCACGCCACGGCCGGCCGGGCCGCCGGAGCGGCGGTGGACAGCAGGCCCGCGGGAACCCTCCCTTTCATCCGCACGTCGGGCGGAAGGCCGAGGAGACGGCAGAGGACCGGCGCTACGTCGAAGACGCTCACGGTCCGGCGCTCGGGAGCGTGCGCGGCGGAGGCTCCGGAAATGACGAAGATCCCCCACGGTTCGTGCCACAGGTACGCCGTGTCGGCCTTGAGCGAGGAGATGAGCGCCGGGCGGTCGGGCCCCCACTTGAAGCCGTGGTCGGAGACGAGGAGCAGCGTCGCGCCGTCCTTCTCGGCCCGGGCTGCGAGCTCTCCGAGGATGCGGTCGCACTCGGCGTAGAAGAGGGCCACGGCGTCCCGGTACTTCTCGAACTCGCTGCGGTCGACGCCCGGGAGGAGCGGCGGATGGTACTTGCCGAGGACGTGGCCGATCTCGTCCGTGCCCTGGAGATACAGCATGAGGAGGTCGGGGCGATGGCGGTCGTAGAGGTCGAGCGCGGTTTTCGCGTAGACGCGCGTCGACCCCAGGATCTTCCGGAAGCCCGTGATGGGGTCGTCGAGGTCGCGGCCGGCCGCGACGGCGGCGTCGAACTCGGTCCGCGAGATGTGCATGAACTTCGCGACGTCCTCGAAGGACGGGCTCCCCTCGCGCCGCCCCACGAGGCGCACTCCGTCTGCGATCTCGGGCGGCCATGTGAGCCCGGGGGACTGCGAGAGGGTGCCGGGGTCGAAGAGTACCGGCGAGGCGCGGTCCGAGACGAAGAAGCCCTTCACGGCCTCGGCGGGCCACGTCGCCCACCAGCCCACGACGCCGGACGTCAGGCCCTTCGCCGAGGCCACGTTCCAGATCGCCGGGCCCGTGCGGGAACGGCCCGAGACGGGCAGGGACGTGCCCGTCGCGACGTCGTATTCCTGGAAATCGACGACGCCGTGCTCCGGCGGCGTCAGGCCCGTGGCCATGGTCGTCCAGAGGAGCGGCGAGGCGCGGGGCCGGTACGTCTCGAGGCGGGCCTGCGCTCCCCTTTCGAGGAGAGCCTTGAGGTGCGGGAGCCGCCCGGACGCGAGCAGCGGGTCGAGGAGGCTCCAGTCGGCGCCGTCCCAGCCCACGACGATGACGCGGGGCGGGCGCGCGGCCGGAGGCGTCGGTTTCGCGGCGCAGAGAGGCACCGCCGCGGCCATCAGGAGCAGGGCTCCACAGAGGAAGAGGAAAGCGCGTCTCATGGCGAAAAAAAAGGGGGAAGCCTTTCGGCTTCCCCTCGAGTCTAACCGGGAAGGAACCCTAGAACGAGACGCGAGCTCCGACCCGGATCAGCCGCGGCGCCTGCCACGCGATGTCCCGGTTGAAGTTCGGGTTGGAGGCGTTCGCGGTCGTGTACGGGCCTTGCTTGCGCTGCTTGCCCGTCGAGGCGAGGACCGCGTTGCACGTGCCGGTCGATGTGCAGAAGACTTCGTCGCGCGAGGTCGTGCCCTGGAAGTTCGTCAGGTTGAAGACGTCGACGAGCGGGGTGATCGTGACGGCGCCCAGGCGGAGGCCGTACTCGAGGTGCAGGTCGACGTTGTAGGTGGACGGCAGCGTGTCGAAGCTGCCGCGCGCCATGTAGTAATGCTCCTGCGAGTAGCCGGGGCGTGCGTAGCCGCGGACCGACATCGGGCGGCCGTCCGCGTAGTTCGCGTTGATCGACGTCACGAGGCCGAACGGGAACGCGTACGTGCCGGTCAGCTTGAACTGGTTCGTCCGGTTGTTGCGGAGCACGCCGTAGTTGTTCGGGGTGAGGTCGATGTAGTCGAAGTCCGCGTTGATGTTCGGGTCGCTCTGGCCGCCCTCACGCGTCTGCGAGAAGTTGCCCGAGTAGTTGCCTGCGAGCTTGGAGTAGATGTAGCTCGCGAGCAGGTAGAAGTTGTTCGAGAAGCGGTGGGCGGCCGTCAGCTCGACGCCGCGGTAGTAGCGACTCGGGTTGATCGACGGGCAGTTGCCGTCCAGCTTGCCCGTGGTCGCGAAAGAGCCCTGGCAAGCGGGGTTCTCCGGATCCTTGATGACCTGGAGCGGGCTGTCATCGCCCGGGTTGACGAGCGCGCACGTCGTGAGCGCTGTGGCCGGGAGGTAGCTCTCGAGGCCGACGCGCGAGTCGAGAAGGTCGCAGCGATCTTCGATCGTCCGACCGAGCTTCTTGTAGATGCCCTTGACGCCGAAGGACCAGCCCTTGAAGACCTCGTACTCGAGGCCGGCGATCGCCTCGTCCTGGTACATGCCCTTCAGGTTGGCCTGCGTGAGCTCGCCGCCCTGGAGGGTCTGGTACCCGAAGAAGCCGAATTCGGTGATCGGGTTGACGGCATTCGCCGTGTAGTTGTACGCGAACACCGTGTACTCGTTGCCGAGCGCGCGGGTCTGGATGTCCTGCGGAATCGTCGAGTAGTACCGGCCGACGGACGCGTAGAGCTTCGAGCGGCCGTTGCTCATCGGATCCCAGATGAGGCCGATGCGCGGGGACCACTCGCCGTCGATCTTGATGGCGGTGGCGCCGGCGGCGTCAAGGAGCTTCTGCTCCTCGTAGCGGATGCCGACGTTGAGGGTGAGGTTCTTGAAGATCTTCCACGAATCCTGCGCGAAGACCGCGAGGTTCTTCGTCGTCGGCGGGTTGTCGACCGACGCAGCGATCTGGTAGCCGGCGCAGGCGGCCGCACCGGCGAAACCGGCCGGCGGGCCGAAGTTGCCCGTCTGGAGGTTGCCGGCGGCGTCGTACTTCGCGATGCAGTTCAGGGGAACCTTGGCGAAGTAGCGCTGGTAGGAGTAGCTGTACGCGCCGGCGCCGGTCAGGAACTGGAGGATGCGGGCGCCGCCGGGATACTTCTCCGAGAACGAGGAGGCCAGCTCTTCGTACTCGCCGCCGACCTTGATCTCGTGCGCTCCGGCGAAGAACGAGCCTACGAGCTTGTAGTCGTTGCGCTTGTAGCTCTCGTTGACGAAGTACGTCGGGCCGCCGGAGACGATCTGGCTGCGGCCGCCGCGGAACTGGAAGTTCGAGAGCGTGTTCTCGAACGGGGACGAGTTCTCGTTCTTCTCCTGGTGGCGCGAGTACTGCGCCGAGAGGAGGAACGAAGTTCCGAAGATGCCGTCGTACTTGACCGCGATGTCCGTGCCGCCGAACTTGTTCTCCCAGATGACGGCCGAGTCGGGCCCGATCGAACCCGAGTTGCGCCCGTTGAACGTGCCGGGGTCGCCGAACACCGACGCGGACAGCGTGTGGGCTTCCCCGAGACGGAACGTCAGCTTGCCCGAGTAGAGCGTTGTGCGCGTCTCGTCGGTGCCGGAGGACGTCGCGAAGCCGCCGGTGCCCTTCGTCGTGTCGAGGGTGCCCGTCGGGGTGTAGAAGATGCTCGTGTTGCGGATGTAGTCCTGGTCGCGCGACACGCGGTTCACGGCGCCGAAGAACCAGAGACGGTCCTTGAGGAAGTAGCCGCCGAGGTCCGCGCCGAAGTCCATGCGCTTCGGCAGGATCAGCTGGGTCTGGCCGATGGCCGTGCGGTCGGCGACGTGGTCGTTGCTCGCCGCGAGGTTGTCGCTGTCGTAGTAGCCGAACAGGTCGCCGTGGAATTCGTTGCCGCCCGACTTCGTCACGACGTTGATCGTGCCGCCAAGGGCGCGCCCGTACTCGGCCTCGTAGCCGCCGGACTTCACTTCGACTTCCTGAACGAACTCGTTCGTCAGCGTCTTGCCCTGGTTGCCGATCTTGACGCCTGTCGTGTTGACGCCGTCGATGATGTACTGGTTCTCGAGGCCCGTCGCCCCGTAGAACGTGATGCCGCCCGAGTTGTCGGTGCCCGTGCCGGGCGCCGTCGTGGCGACGGACGTGAAGTTGCGGGCGAGCGGGAGCCGCGAGATCTGCTCCGACGTGCCCGTGACGCCGATCGTCGTCTTGGCCGTGTCGATGACCGGAGCCTCACCCGTGACGACGACCTCTTCCTTGACGGAAACGGACATCGTGAGGGGGACCGAGGCCACGCCGCCGATTCTCACCGCGACGTTGCGGCGCTCGGACTTCGTGAAGCCCGAGAGAGCGCCCGTCACCGTGTAGTTGCCGCCCGGCAGCGCCGGGAAGCGGAAGCGGCCCGCGGCGTCCGTGACGGCCGTGCGGGTGCCCTGCAGGGCCGGCGACGTGATCGTCACCGACGCGCCGGGGAGCGGGGCGTTGTTGGCATCGGTGACCGTGCCGTCGATGTCACCGGTGGTCTGGGCGAGAGCCACGTTCGCCGTCAGACCGACGACGGCGAGCGCGAGCACCACGAAGATGCTCAGCCAGCGAGTTTTCATTCTGTCTACCTCCTGAAAATTAAATGTCGATCGAAACTTCGTTGACGGTTTCCCGTAAAGAAGATTGCTGAGGATTGGAGCCGGGCCCCTCCTTTCGAAAATGTTGATTCGGAAGCATCTGACCCCGTTGCTTTCTCTCTCGTCTTTGTTCCTTCTTCACTCGACGCAGGCGTGAAAAATCAAAGCGTCCGCACGTCCGTCACACGATCGTATGACCAGATCCTCGAAGACCGGTGCAAGGTCGCTGCCGTCAAGAGGCGCAAGCGTACCGAATCTAAGCCTTTGCAGTCAAAGGGTGCGGTTTCGTCCCAGCGCGCCCGGCTCTCGCCCCAATCCAATTACTTGGATTGAGATTCCGTAATCCGGTTCACGAGCGCCACGTGCTTGGCGTTGTTCTCGCGGCCCAGGATGCCCGCGGGCGTGTCCGAGAGAGGCGGTTTCGCGAACGCGGCCAGGTGGTCCCGGTGGACAATGACGACGACCTTTCGGGGCCCGTTCCAGAGGGCCGCGAACGCCTCGTCCGACGGGAACAACGCCTCCGTTCCCGCGTGTGACCGTCCGAAGTCGAGCTCGCTCCAGCCCAACGCCGCCACCGGCGTCGTGCGCGCGGCGTAGAACGGCAGCACCTCGAGGTAGTGGCCGCGCTGGACGAGCACGGCGTCGCCGTCCAGCGCGGCGAGCGCCGGCGAGACGACCGGCCACGGCGTCACCCAGTGCGCTGCGCCCGGCAAGACGGCGAGAAGGAAGGCGACGAAAGCGAGCCATGGCCCCGCGACCAAAGGCGCCGCTTCCGCGCTCCCGGTCAGCCTGGGCGAGACGTTCAGGACGAATCCCCCGAACAGGGCGAGGAGCGCGCACGCTCCCGCGGCCTCCGCCCCGAAGCGCTGGAGGTAGCCCGCGCCGAACCCGTAGGCCGCGCCTGCGCCGAGGAGCGCTCCGAAGAGAACGCCCGTCGCGACGCGCTCGCCCCGGAACGATGCGCCCCGGACGCGCGCCCGCTCGATCCCGAGCGCGAGGAGAACGGCGAGCGCCGGCCAGATCGGGAGGACGTACGGGATGAGCTTCGAGCGCGACACCGAGAAGAACGCGAAGACGAGGCCCGAGAACATCCAGAGGAAACCCTCGGTCGCGCGCGCCTTCCAATCCGCGCGCGAAAGACCCGGCCACGTCTCCTTGAGGCGCCCGAGGAAGGCCGTCCACGGCAGGAACCCCGCGAGGAGAACCGGCACGAAGTAGACGAGCGGGCCCGTCCGCTTGTGCTCGGTCTTCGCGAAGCGATCGAAGTGCTCGTGGACGAAGTAGAACTGAAGGAAGTCCGGATGCCGCCGGGCCATCGCGACGTGCCACGGGACGGCGAGGAGGAGAAAGACGGCGAGGGGGCCGGGCGAGAAGACGCGGGCGAGCGTCCGCCAGCGGCCGGTCCAGAGCGTCCAGAAGACGATCGCCCCGCCCGGCAGGACGACGCCGATGAGCCCCTTGAGGAGAACCGCCGCCGCGCACGCGACGTGGAAGCCGTAGAGCGCACGGCGCGCGCGCTTCCCGTCGCCGTCCGCGTCGCCCTCGGCGAACGCGGCAAAGGCGAACGCCGCGCCCGACATCGCCAGCGACAGCATCGGGTCGATGATCGCGATGCGCGCGAGCGCGACGACGAGGAGCGAGGACGCGCACACGAGGCCCGCGAGGAGGCCGGTCCGGGCCCCGTAACGCCGCCTGGCGAACGCGGCCGCGAGGAGGACCATCCCCGCCGCCGAGAGCTTGCCGGGCAG
>JBDTTJ010000073.1:0-13152 GCA_039930645.1 Acidobacteriota bacterium | reverse complement strand
TGAGCTTGTCGTAGAAGTCGAGGATGACCTCGTTCAGCGGGAGCTCGTACTTGAGGACGGCGCGCTGCGTGCCCGCATACTCGAGCGACACCTGCGTCCCGCGCCGCTCCTGACAGAGCGCGAGGATCCCGCCGAGGAACTCGTCCTTCGTGATGATCGTCGCGAGGATGTAGGGCTCCCTCATCTCCTGGATGAGCTGGACGTCCGGGAGCTTCACGGGATTCGAGATCTCGAGCTCCTCGCCGCGCGTCGTCGTGATCCGGTAAGGGACCGACGGCGCCGTCGTGATGAGCGAGAGGTTCCACTCGCGCTCGAGACGCTCCTGGACGATCTCCATGTGGAGGAGGCCGAGGTACCCGCACCGGAAGCCGAACCCGAGCGCCGTCGAGGACTCGGGCTCGAACGTGAAGGACGCGTCGTTCAGCCGGAGCTTTTCCATCGCGTCACGCAAGTCCTCGTACGCCTCCGTCTCCGTCGGGAAGATCGACGCGAAGACCATCGGCTTGACGTCCAGGAAGCCGGGGAACGCTTCAGCGGTGGGACGTTCGGTCTCCGTGACGGTGTCGCCGATCTTGGCGGCGTGGAGGTCTTTGATGCCCGCGATGACGTAACCCACCTCGCCGACCGAGAGCTCGGGCACGACCTGCTGCTTCGGATTGAAGATTCCGACTTCCTGGACCTCGCCGCCGAGGCCGGTTCCCATCATGCGGATCTTCATCCCGGGTCTGATCGTCCCCTCGTGCACGCGCACGAGGCACGTGACGCCCCGGTAGACGTCGAACCACGAGTCGAAGAGGAGGGCCTTCAGCGGCGAGGCGGGGTCGCCCTTCGGCGCCGGGATGTCGTGAACGATCTGCTCGAGGAGGTCGCGCACGCCCGTCCCGACCTTGCCGGACGTCAGGACGGCGTGGCGCGCGGGGATCCCGATGACCTCCTCGATCTGCTCGCGCGCCATCTCCGGCACCGCCGACGGGAGGTCGACCTTGTTGATGCACGGGACGATCGTGAGGTCGTTGTGGATCGCGAGGTACGCGTTCGCGAGCGTCTGTGCCTCGACGCCCTGCGTCGCGTCCACGACGAGGACGGCGCCCTCGCACGCGGCGAGCGAGCGCGACACCTCGTACGTGAAGTCCACGTGCCCGGGCGTGTCGATGAGGTTCAGCGTGTAGTCCCGTCCGTCCTCGGCCCGGTACTTGAGCGTGACGGAGCGCGCCTTGATCGTGATCCCGCGCTCCTTTTCGATCGGGTTGTCGTCGAGGACCTGCTCGGTCATCTCGCGCGCCGTCAGCGCGCCCGTGATCTCGAGGATCCGGTCGGACAGGGTCGTCTTCCCGTGGTCGATGTGGGCGACGATCGAGAAGTTGCGGATGCGCGAGGGGTCGGTCATGAGGGGGGCGCGGCGCTCGAAAGGCGCGGCGGAGCGCGGATTCTAGCGGACGGGGGGCCTCAGGGCCCCGCCGCGCGCACCACGATCGGGACGCGCTGCCTCGCACACGCCTCGACGAGGCCGCGGACAGGGTCGGGCCAGCGGCTCTCGAACGTCCGCGCGGCGGTCTCGAGCGTCCGCCGCACGTCCGCAAGCGGCTCTTTCGTGGCGTCCGAAACCGCGCGCGCCGCCTGGTAGGCGAGGCGGGCGTCCGCGAACGGCCCGAGCGTGACGCGCACGGCGACGGGCGCCAGCGGCTCAGCCACCCGGAGCGGGCCGCCCGGGGCCGGCCGGGCGACCGGCCGCCGCTCGGCGCCCCGCTGGCTCGCGAGCCGCCAGGCCGCGAGGAGGGCGACTTCAGCCGACGCGGCCGCGCCGAGCGCGCGGGCGAGTTCCCCCGCGAGCGGATCGCGCGGCGCGGACACCTCCGCGGCCGCTTTCAGCCAGCGAAAGACGACGCGCCGGTCCCGTCCGGCCGCATCGGCCCCGGGCGCGAAGCCCTCGGCGAAGGCGCGGCGGCAGGACACCGCGTCGGCCAGACGCGGAGCGCCTGTCTTTCCGAGGAGGAGATTGCCCGGCGACGGGTCCCCGTGCGCGAACCCGAGCGCCGCGAGCTCCTCGAGCCCCGCGAGGACGGCCTCCAGGACCGTCAGGAGCTCTCCGCCCGAAAGCGGCGGGCCGGCGCGCAGGCGGTCGCCGAGCGTCCCCTCCTCGGCGAACGCACGAACGAGAAACGGATGCTCGCCATCCGAAGCGTCGAGGAGCGGCGCGAGAAACGCGCTCGCGGCCCTCACGCGCGTCGCGGCCCGGATCTCGGCGAGGAACGCGTCGGTGACGCGCGCGTCTGAGGCCCACGCGGGATCCAGGCGGCGCCTCAGACCCGCGGCCCGCGACGGCAGGCCCACGAGCTCGGCCGTGAGCGGAGCGTCCGAGTCGAGGGCCTTTCGCACCGGATACCGGACCTCGCTCATCCGCGCACTTTCCAGACCCTGAGGAGCTCCTCGGCCACCTCGATCGGGATCGCGAAGCCGAGCCCCGCGGCGCCCGTGACCTTCAGCGTGTTGATGCCGACGACGCGCCCCTGAGCATCCAGAAGCGGCCCCCCGCTGTTGCCGGGGTTGATCGCGCAGTCGTGCTGGAGGAGGCGCACGGAGCCGAACGAGCGCATGTCCGCGCTCACGATCCCCCGCGTCACGGTGAAGCTCAGGCTCTCGGCCAGCGGCGAGCCGGCGGCGAAGACGGCGTCGCCGATGTGGAGGCTTCGGGCGCGCCCGAAGACGAGGACGGGCAGGCGCTCGCTCGAAGAGCGCTTCGGCCTCAGGACGGCGAGGTCCTGCATCCGGTCGCGTTGGTGGACCTCGGCGGCCACGACGCGCCCGTCGCGCAGGTGCAGCCGGTACTCCGCGCGGAGCTCGACGACGTGGGCGTTCGTCACGACGAAGCCTTCCTCCGTCACGAAGAACCCGGACCCGAGGCTGCCCTCCTGCGCGGTTTCGCCGGTGATCGCGACGACGGAGTTGAGCGCCCGGTCGAGGAACCCTTCGCCCGGCGCCGGCGGGGGCGCCGCGGCAGGCGCCGGTGCGCCCGGACGCAGAGCGCTCTGGAGCGTCTCGGCGCGCGCGAGGGCCGAGGGCGTCGCGGCAAGAGCTCGTTTCTCCCCTTCGGCAACCCGGGCCGCGGACGCGCGGGCGGCCGCCTCCGCCTTCTCCCGGTCCTTGATTTCCTTCGCGAGCCTGTCACGCAGGTCCGTCTCCGACTTGATGTACGACGAATCCAGCCGGTCCCGCCACTTGACGTTCCGGAAAGCGAAGACGCCGCCGGCCGCCGCGAACGCGAGGAGCGTGAAGACCGCCACGCGCACGACGGGAAATCCCGGAGCCGATTCGCCGGCGGGGACCTTCGCCGCCGTCTCCGGGACCTCCCGGACCGCCCGGACCGCCCGCGTTTCGGCAGTCCTCGCGGGGAGCGGGGGCGAGAGCGTCGCGTAGCGCGCCGCGAGAAGAACCCGCGCCTCCACGTTGCCGAAGCGCAGCGTGTCGCCGTCCGCGAGCGAGGCCGACTTCACGAGCCCGCCGTTCACGAAGAGGGCGGCGTCGGGGGACACGGCCGAGACCACCGGCGGCTGGCGCGTCCCGTCCAGGACCGCGTGGATGTTCGTGACCGAGGGGTCGTCGAGCGCGAGGCCGCATTCCGGACCGCGCCCGACGAAGGTCTCTCCCCGAAGAACCCGCGCGCGCGGCCGTCCGGCCGGGTCGACCCATGCCACGAGGAGGGTCATGCGAGGCTCTCGAGCGGCCAGCGCGAGCGCGCCACGGCCGCGAGGCCCTCGCCGAGGCGGCCCCCGGCCAGTCGCCGCAGCCCCGCGAAGCCGATCATGACGGCATTGTCGCCCGTCAGGGCGCGCGGCGCGACGCGCACGTCGACGCCCCGCATCCTCCCCCACGCCGGGAGGCGCTCCCTCACGAGCGTGTTCGCCGCGACGCCGCCCGAGACCGTCAGGACCTCGAACCGCTCCTCGCGGGTGATCCGCTCCACGCGGTCGACGAGCTGGTTGACGATCGAGGCCTCGACGTCCGCCATGAGGTCGCACAGCTCCTGCGGTGCGTCGTCCGCCGCGAGGGCCGGCCCGGACGGCAGCCCCGAGACCGGCGCGCGGCCGATCTCGCCGAGGCGCTCGCGCACGGAAGTCTTGAGCCCCGAGAAGCTGAAATCGGCCGACCGGTCCTTGAACTGCGGGACCGCAAACGGCCGCGCGGCACGCCCGCGGCGTGCGAGGCGGTCCACCGCGGGGCCGCCGGGATAGCCCAGGCCGGCCATCTTCGCGACCTTGTCGAAAGCTTCGCCCGCCGCGTCGTCGCGCGTCCGCGCGAGGCGGTCGATGCGCGCTCCGGAGAACCGGTAGAGGTGCGTGTGCCCGCCCGAGACGACGAGCGCTCCGAAACGCTCCGGAACGGCCGCCGCCGGGCCGCCTTCGGGATCGACGAACGCCGACAGCGCGTGCGCCTCGATGTGGTGGACGGGGACGAACGGGACGCCGAGGCCGAGCGCGACGCCCTTTCCCTCGGAGAGGCCGACGAGGAGCGCGCCGACGAGGCCCGGGCCCGCCGTCGCGGCGACGGCGGAGACGTCCGCGAGCGTCACGCCCGCGTCCGCGAGCGCGGCCTCGAGGAGCGGCGGAAGGTTCTGGAGGTGCGCCCGCGCCGCGATCTCGGGCACGACGCCGCCGAAAGCGCGATGCGCGTCCTCCTGCGAGGCGACCCGCGACGCGCGCGCCCGACCCTCTCGGTCGAGGAGGGCGACGGCCGTCTCGTCGCAGGACGTCTCGAACGCGAGAAGAAGTCTGCCCGGGCCGACGGGGCCGCTCTGGCCGCTCTGGCCGATCTGGCCGCTCATCGGGAATAAAGGAGTCGCGCGAGGCCTGCCGCGTGCGGGCGCTCGGAGATCCCGCGCTCCGTCACGATCGCGTCGACGAGGGCCGACGGCGTCACGTCGAACGCCGGGTAGAGCGCGGTCACGCCCGCCGGCGCGAGCGACACCGTGCCGCCGCCCGGCAGCGGCAGGTCGACGACCTCCGCGCCGTCGCGCTCCTCGATCGGGATCGCCGCGCCGTCCGGCGTCGCGAAGTCGAGTGTCGTCGTCGGCGCCGCGACGACGAACGGCACGCCGTGAGCGTGCGCCGCGAGCGCGAGGCCGTACGTCCCGACCTTGTTCGCGACGTCGCCGTTCGCGGCGATGCGGTCCGCGCCGACGACGACCGCGTGGACGCGTCCGCGTGCGATGAGGGAAGCCGCCGCGACGTCCGGCAGGAGCGTGACGGGCAGGCCGTCCTTCGCGAGCTCCCATGCCGTGAGGCGCGCGCCCTGGAGGAACGGGCGCGTCTCGTCGGCGAGGATCGCGAGCCTTCCGCTGGCGGCGAGCGCCCGCACGATCCCGAGAGCCGTGCCGATTCCCGCCGTGGCGAGCGCGCCCGCGTTGCAGTGCGTCAGGACGGTCGGGACGTCGACGGAGAAACGCGCTCTCAGCCACTCGGCCCCGAGCCGCCCGATCTCCGCGCAGGCGGCGCGGTCCTCGGCGGCGATGAGGTCCGCCTCGGCCTCGAGGAGGAGGACGCGCCCTTCGGCGTCGCCTCCCGCCGTCGCGAGGGCCACGCCGCGCATCCGCGCGACGGCCCAGGCGAGGTTCACGGCGGTCGGGCGCGCGGCCTCCAGCCGGTCCGCGGCGGCGACGAGCGCCGCGTCGAGGTCCTCCGGAACGCGCGGCAGAACGCGCCGCGCCTCCGCGCACATCCCGTAAGCGGCCGCGACGCCGATGAGCGGGGCCCCCCGGACGGCGAGGCTGCGAATCGCCTCGGCCGTCTCGAGGGCGCTCGCGCACTCGAGGACCACCTCCTCGTGCGGGAGGCGGCGCTGGTCGAGGAGGGTGAGGACGCCTGCGCGGTACGCGTATGGCACGACCGACGTCGCGGGACGAGACGGCATCTCCACGACCCGACTATAAGCGCCCGGTCGGTTAGGATCGTGCCGCGGTCACCTGCAGGAGGACCCCATGGCGGACCTTCCTCCCTCGATCACGGGACTCGACCTCAAAGGCAAGCGCGTCTTCATCCGGGTGGACTTCAACGTCCCGCTGAAGGACGGCGTCGTGCGCGACGACACGCGCGTCGTGGAGGCGCTGCCGACCATCCTCCTCGCGAGAGAGCGCGGCGCGCGGCGCATCGTCCTCGCTTCGCACCTCGGCAAGGCCAAGGGCGCCCCCGATCCGAAATACTCGCTCGCGCCCGTGGCCCGGACGCTCGAGCACCGGCTCGGCGCCCCCGTCGCGTTCGCCCCGGATTGTGTCGGCCCCGCGGCGGAAGAGGCCGAAGGCGCCCTGCCCCCCGGCGGCGTGCTCCTGCTCGAAAACGTCCGCTTCCACAAAGGCGAGGAGGCCAACGACCCGGCGTTCGCCAAGCAGCTCTCCGCCCTCGCGGACGTCTACGTGAACGACGCGTTCGGGACGGCCCACCGCGCGCACGCCTCGACGGCCGGGATGGCGGCGTTCTTCCCGCGCGACCGCCGCGGAATCGGCCTCCTCATGGAAAAGGAGCTGACGGCCCTCGCGAAGGTCGCGACCGACATCGACCACCCGTTCGCCGCGATTCTCGGGGGCGCGAAGATCATGGGAAAGATCAAGGCGCTGAAGACCCTCGTCGAGAAGGCCGACGTCGTCCTCGTCGGCGGCGGCATGGCGAACCACTTCGTCGCCGCCCTGGGCCTGCCGGTGGGAACGTCGCTGCTCGAGCCCGAGGGCGTGCCGATCGCGCGCGAAATCCTCGACCGCTGCAAGGAGCGGGGCGTCTCGCTCGTCCTCCCGTCGGACTTCGTGGTCGCCCCTTCGCTCGACAAGGCCTCGGCGGCGAAGGCCGTCGCAATGAACGCGATTCCCGCCGACTGGGCCGCCTTCGACGTCGGCCCGAAGACGCTCGAGATGTTTCGACGGATGACGAAGGACGCGAAGACGATCTTCTGGAACGGCCCGATGGGCGTCTTCGAGACGAAGCCCTTCGACGCGGGGACGCTCGGCGTCGCGAAGATCCTGGCCGCCTGCTCCGGCTTCACCGTCGTGGGCGGCGGCGAGAGCGTGGAGGCCGTCGTCGCGGCAGGCCTCGCGGGCTCGATCTCTCACGTCTCCACCGGAGGCGGGGCCTCGCTCGATCTCGTCGCGGGCGAGACGCTGCCCGGCGTCGAGGCCCTGCGCTGACGCCGATGGCCCGAAGCCGGCTCGTCGTCGCGAACTGGAAAATGTCCCTCACGCCGTCGGCGTCCGTCGCGCTCGCCGAGCGCCTGGCCGCATCCGGCGGTCCCCCCGGCGTGGACGCGGCCCTCGCGCCGTCCTTCGGGGCGCTCGAGGGCGTCGGCCGTCGGCTCGCGGGCTCCGGAGTCGCGCTCGCCGCGCAGGACGTCTCGCCCGAAACGGAAGGTGCGTTCACGGGAGAGGTCTCGGCGGTCAGCTTGAAAGAGCTCGGGGTCTCGATCGGCATCGTCGGTCACAGCGAACGCCGGCAGCGCCACGGCGAAGCGGGCCCTCTGCTCGCGCGAAAAATCGAGCGCCTCATCGAGAACGGGATCGCGCCGCTTTACTGCGTCGGGGAGACGCGCGCCGAGCGCGACGCGGGCCGGACGCGGGCCGTCCTCACCTCCCAGCTCACGGCCCTCGACGGCTTCACGGCTCCCCCGCCCGGCTTCGCGCTCGCTTACGAGCCGGTCTGGGCGATCGGGACGGGCCTCGCCGCGACGCCGGCCCTGGCGGCCGAGGCGCACGCCCTCCTCCGGGAGGCCCTGAGCGCGCGCTGGGGGGCGGCCGCGGCCGGCGCGACCCGGATCCTCTACGGCGGGTCCGTCACGCCCGCGAACGCGCCGGAGCTCTTCCGCCAGGCCGGCGTGGACGGGGGGCTGGTGGGAGGGGCCTCCCTGGACGCTGCGGCGTTCGGGGCGATCCTCCGGGCCGCCGAATAGGCCGGCCGAACCCCTCCGGGGTCCCAAAGTCGCGCCCGGCCAGCGTTTCCGCTATCATCTGCGGCCCCGCCGAGCTCGTCCGAGAGCGCAGTTGGCGGGTCCGGAGTTCACCGCATGTGGCTGTACGTTCTCGTCCCGATCTACGTGATCGTCTGCGTGTTCCTGATCCTCGTCGTCCTGCTCCAGCAGGGCAAGGGCGCGGACGTGTCGGCGGCCTTCGGGGCCTCCTCCTCGCAGACGACCTTCGGCGCCCGCGGCGCGACGACGCTCCTCGAGAAGATCACGACGTGGTCTTTCGTGGCGTTCTCCGTCCTCGCGGTTACCATCTCGCTGATTCAGTCGCGGCGCCCCGGCTCCGTGCTCGCGAAGTCGGTCGGGGCGACGCCCGCCAAGGCTTCCGTCCCCGCCGCGCCGGCGCCCGTGACCGCGCTTCCGGCGGCGCCGGTCGCTCCGGTCACGGCTCCCGCGGCTCCCGCATCGAAGTAGAGTTCGGTTAAGATCCCCCTCCCTCGCGAGGGTGCCCTGGTGGCGGAATTGGTAGACGCGCACGTTTGAGGGGCGTGTGGAGCAATCCGTGCCAGTTCGAGTCTGGCCCAGGGCACCATTCCTTCCCTCCTCCCGCGGGCCGCGCCGCACCAGGGCTCACCAGGGCGTCGTGCCGTGCGGCCCCTCGAGCATGACTCCTCCCCGAACGGTGATCTTGTTGAACCCCTCCGCGAAGAGGTGCAGGGCGACCGACGGGTCGTCCGAGCCGACGGCCGGCTGCCGGGTGACGCGGAACCCGTGATGGGAGTCCGGGTTCAACGGCTGCGTCCCGTCCCAGAAGTTGATCGCGACGCTCTTCACTTTCCAGCCGTTCTTGAGCCGGGTTCCGTTCGCGACGTCGACATCGGCCTTGAGGCCGAGCGGGCCGCGGCCCTGGGAATAGCAGTCGATCGAGACGTAGAACATCCCGCTGTTGAAAAAGAACGACTCCGTCTTGCACTGCGACCGGGCGTCCAGCCGCCTGACGACGATCGGGACGTCGGAGGACGCCGGGCCCCACTTCGGGCCCGCGTAGCGTTCGTCCAGCGGAACCGGCGTCGGCGTGGCGGTGCGCGTCGGGATGGGCGTGCGGGTCGGCGGCACCTCCTTCGGGCCGAGGCGGCTCGGGTCCAGGGGCTGGAACCCGCCAGGCGTCGGCGTGGGCGAGACGATCGGCGCCGGTGTCTTGAGCTTGATCTGAGCGGTGGCAGGCAGCGCCGCGAGCGCGAAAACGGCAAGGGCGAGGCCGCTGGCGGTCTTCATGGGGTTCTCCTTCGCGGGAGAACGCGCAACCGCACGGAGGAGGGGGTCACCCCTCGGCGAGCTCTACTTGCGGACGGCGGAGGAATCGGCCACGAAGAGCCGGACGTCGCCGTTCACGGTTTCGACCGCGAGGCTCTCCCGGCCCCCGTTGATCGAGCCGTGGGCCTCTTTCGGGCCCCACTTGCCCTCGATCGTGACGGGGAAGTCGGACTGGATCCGGCCGTTCGTCGTCTGAAGCGCGCAGCGGATCGAGGAGTCCTTCGCGCACGTGACGGTCACAGAACCGTTCACGGTTTCGAGGCTGGCCTGCCGCATCGCGCTCGCGAACGAGACCTCGACGGTGCCGTTCACCGTGTTGACCTTCAGGGGTCCGTCCTGGCCGTCCACCTTCACCGCGCCGTTGACGGTCGAAAGGACGAGGTCGCCCGTTCGCTTCGACGCGCCGATCCGGCCGTTGACGGTCTCGGCCTCGACGGCGACGCCCGCCGGGAGCGTGATCTGGTAGGAGACCTCCGCCGAGCTCGACCGCCCGAAGAAGGACCACGGGAAGCCCCGCCCATGCCTGGGGAGAATCGTCTCGATCTCGATGGACGAGCCCGCCTTCGTCACGCGGATCTCGGTTTCCTTCAGCACGTCGGCGTCGGAGGCGCGGCGGACCGACTTGACGGCCTCGACCTTCAGGTGTTCGCCGCCCGACTCGATGCTCACGGCGCCGTTCACGTTCTGGAGGCGCACCTTGCGCACGCCGGTCAGCTCGTACGTCTTCTCGAAGCGCTCTTCCCGCGCGTCGTCCCCCCGTGCGCCGGTGGCCGCCAGGAGGGCGACCGCGAGGGCGCCGACGCCGCGGACCAGGCGGGTGGGGCAGGTTTTTCTCGTGGCGTGCATGGCGACTCCCACCTGAGAGAACGCGCGGCGGGAAGGAAAAGTTTCGAAGAAGGCTTTCACGCCTCCACGAGCGTCGTCCCGGCCAGCTTGTCGCCCGGCCTCCGGCCGTCGCGGCGGCGGATAACCGATGCGATTTCAACGAGATTCCACCCGGGAACGAGGAGCATGAGATTCCGGGCGAAGGAGGCTGCCGGACCGGACGCCGCGCCGCCTTTTCGGATCAGGCGCAGGCCGAAGAGCTTTTTTCCGGGGCTCCCTCCGGCGGCGTCCCGGAAAAGGAACAGCAGGCCCGCGAGCACCTGCGCCGCCCGGAAACCGTCGTCCAGGCCGACCGGGGCCTGCTCGGACACGAAAGCGATCCCGAAGACGATCGCCGAGGCGACGAGGAGCGGTCCGCCCGCCACGAGCAGCAGGTCGACGCCGAAGGCCGCCGCGCGCATCCAGAGACGCCCGCGCGGCGGGGCGCCGAGCGGGACGGGTCCCGTCCGGAAGACGCCGTAGGATGCGTCCGCGTGGGAATCGCTCCGTCCGCCGCCCGTTTTCTCCGGCTTTTCGCCGCCGCGCCCGCCGTCGAGCTCCACCTTCACCTCGAGGGCGCGATCTCCGGAGCGACGCTCGTGCGCCTCTCCTCCCGAGCGCCCGCGCCCATTTTCCCGGATCTCGCGTCCGTGCGCGCGCGGCGGCTCGCGCTGGGCTCGCCGGAGGCGTTCTTCTCGTTCTACCGCGACGTCTGCCGGCAGATCCGCTCGGCCGCCGACTACGCGCTCGTCGCGCGCTCCCTTACCGCGCGCCTCACGAAAGAGCGCATCCGCCACGCCGAGGTCTATGTCTCGCCCGCCGTCGCCGAGAGACTCGGCCTCGACTGGTTCGAGGTCCGCGCCGCCCTCGAGGCCGTCTTCGCCGCTCACGAAGCCGCGGGCCGGGGCCGCCTCGTCGTCCTCCTCGACGTCGTGCGTCACTGGGGACCGGCGTCGGCCGACCGGGTCCTCGACCTTCAGGCGCAGCGCCCGTGGCCACGTGCGGCGGGGTTCGGCCTCGGCGGCGAGGAGGCGTCCTTCCCTGCCCGGGACTTCGCGGACGCCTTCCGTCGCGCGCGTCGGATGGGCCTGATGCCGGTCGCTCACGCGGGCGAGTGGGCGGGGCCCGACTCCGTCGCCGAGACGCTCACGCACCTCAAGCCCGTGCGTCTCGCGCACGGGATCCGCGCCGCCGAGGATGCCGCGCTCCTGCGCCTGCTCGCGCGGCGCGGCATCGTCTGCGACGTCTGCCCGACGTCGAACCTCGCGACCGGCGCCGTGGCGCAGGGCGCGCCGCATCCCGTGCGGGCTCTCCTCGCGGCGGGCGTGTCCGTCACACTGTCTACCGACGACCCCGGCCTCTTCGGGACGACGCTCTCGAAAGAATTCCGGCGCGTCGCCGGCTGGGGCGCGACGGGCGGAGAGCTTCGCGCCTGCGCGCGCGCGGCCCGTCACGCCGCGAAAAGGACCCTCTCGTACAGCGCGAGGTAGCGCGAGACGATCGCGTCCGCGTTGAAGAGCTTGATCGCGCGGGCGCGGGCGGTCTGCGACATCGTCTTGTAGCGCGCGTCGTCGAGGAGGAGCGCGGCCCCGTCGTCCGCGAGGCCGGCCACGTCGCCGACGGCGCGCAGGAACCCCGTCTCGCCGTGGATGACGACCTCGGGCAGGCCGCCGACGGCGTAGCCGAGCACGGGTACGCCGCAGGCCTGCGCCTCGAGGGCCGAGAGGCCGAAGGACTCGGAGTCGGTCGGGAGAAGGTAGAGATCGGCCGACGGCATCAGCGCCTCGACGGCGGGCATGTTTCCGAGAAACGTCACGTGCCCCGCGAGGCCCTTTTCGCGGCAAAGAGCCTCTGCGGCGGGCCGGTCCGGCCCGTCGCCGACCATCACGAGGGACGCAGGGACGCGCTTCTGGACGCGGTCGAAGATCTCGACGACGTCGAGGACGCGCTTGACGGGCCGGAAGTTCGAGACGTGCATGAGGACCTTGCGGCCCACCGGGACGAACCGGCACGAGAGCTGCGGCGACTCCGGCGAGAAGCGCACGGGGTCGATGAAGTTCGGGATGACGACGATTTCCTTCTTCGGCTGGAAGACGTCGATCGTGACCTGCTTCAGGTGCTCGGACACCGCCGTCACGGCGTCGGACTTCTCGATTCCGAACCGCGTGATCGGGAGGTACGAGCGATCCTGCCCGACGATGGTCACGTCCGTGCCGTGGAGCGTCGTGACGAGGCCGAGGCGCACGGGCGCGAGCATCTCGCGTGCGAGGTGTGCCGAGATCGCGTGCGGGAGCGCGTAGTGGACGTGAATGAGATCCAGCTTCTCGTGCGTGGCAACGTCGCCCATGCGCGTCGCGAGCGCGAGGTCATAGGGCGCGTACTGGAAGAGCGGGTAAGACGGGACCGTGACCTCGTGGTACGTCACGCGATCCGCGAAGACGTTCAGCCGCGAGGGCATCGCGTACGTGATGAAGTGGACGTCGTGGCCGCGCCGCGCGAGCTCGTGCCCGAGCTCGGTCGCGACGACGCCCGAGCCGCCGAACGTCGGGTAGCAGGTGATCCCGATCTTCACGGTTTCGCCCCCTCGTAACCCGCGAACGCGCCGGCGGGGTCGGCGAGCGTCGGCGGGGCCTTGGAGAAGAAGCCCTCGGCGTACGCGACGTTCGCGATACGCCCGTAGGCGCACGCGCGCGCCTCGACGCCGTCCCAGAACGACTTCGACGACACGTACGTCTCCGGCTCCCCGGAAGACGGCGCGGAGGGATCGTGGAACTGGCTTCTGTGCGCGCGGAGCGCGGAGCGCTTCGTCTCGAAGGTCGCCGTCACGTCCACGAGGAACGCCGGCGCAAGCAGCGCATACGCCGCGTAGAACACGACCTGGTCGGGGCGGTGCGCCGGGAGGCCCGTCTCGAGCTTCGCGAGGCCGGCATACCACGCGGCCTCCGCCACGAGCCGGCCCGCGCGCTCGTGGTCCGGATGGCGGTCCTCCGTGACGGGCGCGAGGACGAGGCGAGGCCGGGACCGCCTCACGGCCTCGACGAC
>JBDTTJ010000072.1:0-13172 GCA_039930645.1 Acidobacteriota bacterium | reverse complement strand
ACTCTCCATGGGAATGAGCGATGACTTCGAAGCCGCCGTCGAGGAGGGCGCGACGTTCGTCCGAGTCGGCTCGGCGATCTTCGGAGAAAGAACAGAGTAATTTCCGAGAAGGTGAAGAGGGGATGAGGCCAACCTACCAGATGCGCTTCGCGACGCCGCCAGGGTGGCGGCGGATCCCGCCCGTCACGCGCGCGCTCCTCGTGCTCGTCGCCGCGGGCTACCTGCTCACTCTCGCGTGGCCGGTCGCGGCGGCGTGGCTCGTTCTGGCGCCGGGCGCTGTCCTTGCCGGGCAAGTCTGGCGGCTTCTCACGTACGCCGTCGTGGGCGCTTCGATCGGGAGCGTGCTTTTCTCCCTCCTCCTCGTGTGGAGCCTCGGGGCCGAGATCGAGCCGCGGTGGGGCTCGCGGCGGTTCGCGGCGTTCCTCGCGGCCGCCACGGCGGCCGCCGGAGTTCTCGGTGTCTTCGTCGGAGGCGGGGCGGGCCTCGCACCGACGCTCCTCGCTCTGATCTTCGCGTGGATGCTCGAGGGACCTTCGCAGAGTCTTCTCTTCTTCGGCGTCTTCCCGATGACGCGCCTCGCGTTCGCGGCGCTCGCGTTCATCCTCGTCGTCTTCGGCGAGCTCGAGGCGACGCGCTCGCTCCCGCGCCTCCTTTTCGTTCTCGGCGGCCTACCGGTCGCGTGGCTGTTCGTGCGCGGGCTGCGCGGCGGCGGGCCCGGCGGCCCGCGCCTCCCGCGCGTCCGGAACCCGTTCCGCCGCCGGCGCTTCACGGTCGTGGGGTCGAATACCGTCCATTGAGTTGAAGGCAAAGGGTTTATAATCCGCCCATGCGGCCAACCATCAGCTCCCTGGAGATCCGGAAGAGGCAGTTTCCGAAGAAGTTCCGCGGCTCGGACCCGGTCGAGGTGTCGCAGTTCCTCGAGGCGCTCGCGGAGGACTTCGAGGAGATGTCGCGCGAGCTGGACGAGCTCGAGCGCGACAACGCCCGCTTCAAGGACGAGAACATGCGCCACCGCGAGACGGAGGCGACGCTCAAGGAAACCCTCCTCCTCGCCCAGCGCTCGGCCGACAGCCTGCGCGAGACGAGCGAGAAGGACGCCGGCCGCATCGTCGGCGAGGCCGAGACGAAGGCCGAGAAGATGGTCCAGCAGGCGATGGATCGTATGGCCGAGACGGAGAAGAAGATCCGCGAGCTCCGCATGGAGCGCCGCAACTTCCACATCAAGTTCCAGGGGATGCTCGACCTCTTCCAGCAGGTCCTGAAGTTCGACAAGGAGGAGGACGAGATGGAAGCCTCCGTCTCCGTCCATCGTCCGAAACGGAAGGAAGGGGAGGCCGGCTGACCGGCGTCCTCACCGTCCGGCGTCTCGCGGAGCTCGCGACGCCGGAGGGAACCGCCGCCCGCGCCGGCGCCGAGCAGGGTGCGATCCGGCGCGTCACGAGCGCGGCCCTGCGCTTCGAGAACGGGCGCATCGCGTTCGCCGGCACCGACACGGAATTCGTGAGGCGCTATGGCGAGGCGCCGTTGCCCGGTGAGACGATCCTCGACGGGCGCGGCAAGACGGCCGTTCCCGGCTTCGTCGACGCGCACACCCACCTGCCGTGGGACGGCTTCCGCGAGGATGAGTTCAACCGGCGGCTCAAGGGCGAGACGTACGCGCGGATCGCGGCCTCGGGCGGCGGCATCGTCGCGACCGTCGCCGCGACGCGCGCAGCCTCCGTCGAGACGCTCGCCGCCAACGTGCGCGGGCGCCTCGACCGCATGCTCAGGCACGGCACGACCTACTGCGAGGCGAAGACCGGCTACGGCCTCGACCTCGCGAACGAGAAGAAGCAGCTCGCCGCGATTCTTGCCGGCGCCGAGGGCCACGCCGTCGGCGTCGCGCCCACCGCTCTTCCCGCGCACGATCTGCCGCCCGAACGCCGGGGCTCGGAGGCCCTCCGGAGACGCTACGTCGACGAGTGCCTGAACGAGATCCTTCCGGCCCTCGCGGAAGGGGGCGCCCGTTTCGCGGACGTCTTCTGCGAGGAAGGCGTCTTCTCGCTTGCGGAGTCGGCCGAGATCCTCGAGGCGGGCCGATCCCTCGGGCTCGTTCCGCGCGTCCACGCCGACGAGCTGACGCCGCTCGGCGGCGCGTCGCTCGCCGCCCGGATGAAGGCCGCGTCCGCGGACCACCTCCTCTTCGCGACGGACGAGGGCATCGCCGACATGGCCGCTGCGGGCGTCGTCGCGACGCTGCTGCCCGGCACGTCCGTCTTCCTGCGCATGAACCGGTACGCGCCCGCCCGCAAGATGATCGCGGCCGGCGTCGCCGTTGCCCTCGGAACCGACTGCAACCCCGGCTCGTCCTACACGGAGTCGCTCCCGGCCGTCGCGTTCCTTGCCTCGGTCGGCATGGGCCTCACGGTGGAGGAGACCCTCACCGCGATGACGCTGAACGCCGCCTCTTCGCTCGGCGAGGGCGCGCGCCGCGGCACGCTCGAGGAGGGGAAGGCGGGCGACGCGGTTCTTCTCGACGGCCCGTCCCTCGAGCACCTCGTCTACCACTGGGGCGTCAGCCTCGTGACGGACGTGATCGCGGGCGGGCGCCACGTCGTCCAGCGCGGCCTGCTACGCTGAACGCATGAGCCGCCTCGCCGCCCTTTCCGTCGAAGGTTTCGCCGCCGCCCTTGCGTCCGACGCGCCCGCTCCGGGCGGCGGCTCGGCCGCCGCCGCGGGAGGGGCGAACGGCGCCGCGCTCCTCGCGATGGTGGTCCGCCTGACGCTCGGCAAGGAAAAGTACAAGTCCGTGTTGGAGGACCTCGCTCCGCTCGTCGACCGGCTGGACGACGCGCGCGCGAAGCTCGTCGAGCTCGTCGACGAAGACACGAAGGCGTTCGACGCCGTTCTCGCCGCCCGCCGCCTCCCGAAAGAGACGGACGCCGACAAGGCCGCGCGCCAGAAGGCGATCGACGAAGCGAACGTCCTTGCGACGGCCGTGCCGATGCAGACGGCGTTCTTCGCGCACGAGGCCCTCAAGAACGCGCCGGCGATCCTCGAGAAGGGGAACCCGAACGCCGCGTCCGACGCCTGGGCCGGCGCGCTCGCCTCGTGGGCGGCGGTTCTCGCGGCGCTCGCGAACGTGCGGATCAACTTGCCCGGCGTAGCCGACCCCGAGCTGCTGCGCGGCTTCCGCGAGGACGCCGACCTGATGGAGAAGACGGCGGACGAGGCGCTCGAAAAGACGCGCGCGATCGCCCGCTCCCGCGGTCTCGCCGCGTGACGCCGCGGCCCCCGCGCACGGCCGCGGCCCTCCTGGCGCTCCTCGCCCTCGCGCGCCCGGCCGCGGCGGCCGTCCTCGGATTCGACCGCCCCGCCGAAGCGTTCGCGCCGTCCCCCGGCTTCCGTCTCGACCCCGGACCCGCCGACGAGCCGCCCGCAGCCTCCTCGGCGCCCGCGCCGCGCTTCTGGGACACGAAGACGACGGCGATCACGGCGGGCGTCGTCATGGGTGCGCCCCTCCTCGGCTACTTCACGTGGTGGCGGGTGAACAGCCGGTCGTCGTTCACGGTCGCGAACGAGCGCTGGTTCCAGAGCGATACGTACGCAGGCGGCGCGGACAAGGCGTCGCACATTTTCCTCGGGTGCGTTTCGACCCAGGCGCTCCAGGCCGCGTACCGCGCCGTCGGCAAGACGCCCGGCGAGGCCCGCGCGCTCGCGTTCGGCGTCGTCGCGCTGACGGGCGCCCTCATCGAGGCCGGCGACGGGTACTCGCAGTACGGCTTCGCGTGGGAAGACATCGCCGCGAACACGATCGGTTCCCTCGTCGCGACGGGCATCGACGCGTGGGGCCTTCACGACACGGTCGGGCTGCGGCTCGGTTACGTGAAGGCTCTCGTCCCGGACGAGTGCTGCCGGTACGGCGGCTACGGCGACGACTACTCGAAGGAGATCTACTCCGCCGACCTGAAGCTCGCAGGTTTCCTGCCGCGCGTCGGGCTCAAGCCGGGGCCCGCGCGGTTTCTCCTCCTGTCCGCCACGTACGGCAGCAAGGGCTACCGGTACTCCGACGAGCCGCTCCGCCAGCGCAACATCGGGATCGAGATCGGGCTGAACCTGCGCGAGATCCTCCTCGCCGTCGGCGTGCCCGAGAAGCCGCTGTGGGGAAAAGTGCTTCTCACGATTGCGACGTATTTCCGGTTCCCGTACACGTCCTTCGGGTGGCACTACGACCTGAACCACGGCACGTGGAGCGGCCCGGACACGGGCGACAAGTTCGACCCCGGCTCGATCATCTACGACTGACCGCCACGACTGCGATCGTCAGGGCGAGCGCCGCTCCTCGAGCCAGTCGGCGAACCGGTCGCGGGACCAGGTGTTCACGACGCGTTCGGCGGGGACGCCGGCGAGGCGGGCGACGGCGAGTCCGTAGTCGAGGAACGACAGGTGCGCGGCCGCGTGCGCGTCGCTCGAGATCGAGAAGAGGCAACCGGCCTGGGCGGCGATCTTCGCGAGCGCGGGCGGCAGGTCGAGCCGCTCCGGACAGCCGTTCAGCTCGACAGCCACTCCACGTGCCGCGGCGACGGCGAAAACGCGCGGCCAGTCGGCTCGCACGCCGCTCCTCATGTCGTAGAGGCGGCCCTTCGGGTGGCCGAGGACGGCGACGCCCGGCGTCTCGACCGCCCGCACGAGCCGGGTCGTCTGGTCGCGCGTGCCCCTCAGGTCCGTGTGGACGGACGCGACGACCGCGTCGAGCTCGGGCACGCTCTTCGGCGTGACGTCGAGCGACCCGTCCTCGGCGATGTTCGCCTCGGCCCCGACGAACATCGCGAACGTTCCGGCGCGCGCGTTCAGGACGTCCACTTCCCGGCGCTGCGCGCGAAAGTCGGCGGGGAAAAGGCCGCCCGCCACGGCACAGTCCCGCGCGTGGTCCGTCAGGAGCGCGTAGGCGTCACCGCGCGCCTCGAGGGCGCGGTGGAGCGCCGAGAGAGGCATCCTCCCGTCCGAGCGGTCCGTGTGGAGGTGCGCGTCGCCGCGCAGGTCCGCGTGCGAGATTCCTCCCGGCGCCGACAGAATGCGGTCCACGTCGGCGCGCGTCAGGTAATCAGCCTTCCTGGGAGCGCCGGGGTCGGCGCGGTCCAGCATTGCGGCGAGGGCGTCGCCCACGTTCTCGTCCGAGCCGCACGCGAGGAACGACGCGATCGCGTCGGCGGCGCGGGGCGACACGCCCGGCAGCGATGCCACCGCGATACGGCGCCCGAAGAGGTCCGTGTCGAGCTGGCGGAGCGTCCTCGCGGCGGCGCGGTACTCGGCCGCGCGGCGGCTCAGGGGGTCCTCGGCGGCGGCGAGCGCGAGGAGCGCGGACGCGACCCGCCCGTTCGTCACCGGAGGCGCCGCGGGGAGGGACGAAGAGGACCGGGGAGACGGGAGAGCCGACATCGCGCCTCGCCCCGATTCTACGTGCGCCGCGGATTAGACTCGGCCGCGATGGCGACACCCTCCGCTCCCGGCTCCGGGCGCCCGACGCTCGCGCTGATCGACGCGTCCAACTACCTCTACCGCGCGTTCTACGCGATCCGCGGTCTGACGGGTCCGGGCGGCAAGCCCACGAACGCGACCTACGGCTTCCTGAACATGTGGCGGAAGTACGTCGCGGACCGCAAGCCCGCCGCCGTCGCCGTCTGCTTCGACCGGTACGAGAAGACGTTTCGCGAGGAGCTGGACGCCGCGTACAAGGCGCAGCGCGCGGCGATGCCGGACGACCTCGTCCCGCAGATCGAGGACGCCAAGCGTCTTTGCCGCCTCCTTGGCCTCGCGGTGCTCGAGGAGGCCGGCTTCGAGGCCGACGACCTCATCGGCTCGATCGCCGTCGTCGCGCAGGAAGCCGGCTTCCGCGCCGAGATCTGCTCGGCCGACAAGGACCTCTTCCAGCTCGTGAAGGACCCGGACGTCGCCGTCTTCCACCCCGTGAAGGACGTGCTCCTCGACGAGGCGGGCGTCCTCGAGTTCTTCGGCGTCAAGCCGTCGCAGGTCATCGACGTCCTCGCCCTCATGGGCGACTCGTCCGACAACATCCCCGGCATCCGCGGCATCGGCGAGAAGACGGCCAAGGAGCTCATCGCCACGTTCGGCTCTCTCGACGCCGTGTACGAGCGGCTGAACGAAGTCAAAGGGAAGAAGAGAGATCTCCTAGAAGGTGGAAGAGAGGACGCCCTGCGCTCGCGGGTTCTCGCGACCGTGCGCTGCGATCGCCCTCTCCCGGCGCCGCCGGAGCGACTCCTCGAGCACTTCCGCATCCGCCCGGTGGAAGGGCACGCCGCGAGCGAGCTCGCGGCGTTCTACGACGAGATGGGCTTCGGGAAATTCAAGAAGGAGCTCGCCGAGTCCGCATCTGCGACGAAGGGCGCCGCGACGGCGACCGCGTCCCTCGAGCCCGCGACTCTCTTTCTATTCGAAGAATCCTCTTCCTCTTCGAATTCTCCCCAGGAGAGCGTCGCCTGGGTTGAGGGCGCGGCGGGCCTCGACGCGCTCGTCGCGGCGGCCGGGAAAGCCGGCCGCGCGTCCGTCCACGTAGAGTGCGGCCCCGGCGCGCCGTGGCCGGCGCCGCCGCTCGCGGCGGCGGTCGCGATCCCGGGCGGCGAGGCCGCGGCCTTCGCGCTCGACGCGGCCGGCACGAAGGCCCTCGCGGCGCTGTTCGCCGAAGTTCCCGTCGTCGCGCACGACGCCAAGCGCCTCTTTCTCGCGGCCGACGCGCTCGGGATCGCGCCGCCGGCGCGCTTCCTCGACGCGATGCTCGCGAGCTACGTCGTGGCGCCCGGACTCCACGCGCACGACCTCGCGGGCGACGCCCGCGGCGTCCTGAACCTCCCGCCGGAGTCGGTGCCTCCGCTCAAGGAGCTCACGGACGGGGAACCCGTGTCGGCGGCGACGTTCGCGTCCGAGAAAGGCCGCCGCTGGCTGGCGCCGCGCGTCCTCCTGCCGCTCGCCCTCGCGGACGCGCTCGAGCCCCGCCTCTCTCAGGGCTCGCCGCTCTCGCGGGTGCTGGAGGAGATCGAGATCCCGCTCGTGCCCGTCCTCGCGCGGATGGAGAAGGCGGGTGTCGCCGTCGACCGCGGCGTGCTCGCGGGCCTCTCGAAGGAATTCGACGGGCGGCTCGCCGCGCTCGAGGCGAGGATCCACGAAGCGGCGGGGGAGCCGTTCAACATCGGATCGCCTCTCCAGCTCGGGCGGGTTCTGTTCGAGAAGCTCGGCTACCCGGCGGTCAAGAAGACGGCCAAGACGAAGTCGTACGCGACGGGCTCGGACGTCCTCGAGGAGCTTGCGGCGCTGTCGAGCGGCCCCGTCCCGTCCCTCGTCCTCGAGTGGCGGGAGATCTCGAAGCTCAAGGGCACGTACGTGGACGCGCTCCCGGAGTGCATCGCGGCGGACGGGCGCATCCACACGCGCTACGACCAGGCCGTCGCCGCGACGGGCCGGCTTTCCTCGAACGCGCCGAACCTCCAGAACATCCCGATCCGCACGGAGGCGGGCCGCGCGATCCGGCGCGCGTTCGTCGCGCCGGAAGGGAAGAAGCTCGTCGCGGCGGACTACTCGCAGATCGAGCTCCGGATCCTCGCGCACCTCTCGGGCGACGAGGCGCTGATCGACGTCTTCCGGCGCGGCGAGGACATCCACCGGGCGACGGCGGCGAAGATCTTCGGCATCGAATCGACCGCCGTGACCGCGGACCAGCGCCGGAGCGCCAAGACGATCAACTTCGGCGTCCTCTACGGCATGGGGCCGTTCGCGCTCGCGGCGCAGCTCGGCGTCCCGCGCGCGGAGGCCAAGGAGTTCATCGCGGCCTACTTCGACCGCTTCCCGAAGATCCGGGCCTGTCTCGACGCGATCCTCGAGAAGGCGCGCGCCACGGGCGGCACGGAGACGATCCTCGGGCGCGTGCGCCCGATTCCTGGCCTCCACGACCGCAACCACAACGTCCGCGCGAACGCCGAGCGCATGGCGATGAACGCGCCGTTCCAGGGCTCGGCCGCGGACCTCGTCAAGAAAGCGATGCTCGCCCTCGACGCCGCGCTGGCCGCCGAGCTCCCCGGCGTCCGTCTTCTCCTCCAGGTCCACGACGAGCTCGTCCTCGAGGCGCCGGCCGAGCTCGCGGGGAAAGCCGGGGCCCTCGCGCGGCGCACGATGGAGGGCGCCGCGAGCCTGAGCGTCCCCCTGACGGTCGACGTCGGAACCGGTCTGAACTGGGCCGAGGCGAAGTGAGAGCGAAGAGGCCCTAGAATCGCTTCATGCGGAGGCTCTCCCGTTTTCTCGGCGCGGCCGCGCTGGCCGCAAGCGGCGTCCTTTACGCGCAGACGGCGGCGCTCAAGCCCGTCGAAGCGCTGCCCGACCCCGTGCGCCTCGCTCTCGCCGAGGTCGCGTACGCGCATCCGCTCTTCCTCGCGCTCGAGGAGCCGCCGAAGGTCCTCGAACGCCCGAACCCCGTCAATCTCGAGACGCGCGTCCCGCTCGTCGTGACCGCCCGCGTTCTCGACACCGGGAAAGTGAGCGAGCTCGCCCTCGTCGAACCGCCGCTCAAGGCGCTCGCGACGCCGCTCCCGGCGCTCGCCCCGCGTTGGCGATACGCGGTTCCGAAGAAGGACGGCAAGCCCGCCGCCACGTGGGCGACGCAGGTCCTCGAGCTGAACGTTTGGCTCGAGAAGCCCGTTTTCAGCGTCTTCCAGTTCGAGCCCCTCAGGAAAGACGACCCGCTCGCGAAGGTGTTCCGCGAGAACACCGGCGACGAGTGGATGGCCCGCTATCCGGCCGCGATCGACCCGAAGGACGCCGAGACCGTCTCCGTCGAGGATCTGGACGCGCTTCCGGCCGCCGAAAAGACGCCGTGGAGCTTCGACGCCACGCGCCAGCGGGGCCGGATCACGGCGCTCGTGGAGGTTTCGGCCCAGGGCGCCGTATTGCGCGTCCTTCCGACGGGTGACGCCGAGCCGCTCCTCGTGCGCTGGGTGCGCGAAAGCGCGGCAAAGTGGAAGCTCTCCCCGGGCAGGGCGGGCGGCAAGCCGGTCGCGTCGTGGATGACGCTCGACGCGACGCTCGACTACACGATCGACTCGGCGAAGAAGAAGGGCGAGCGCCCGGTCAAGAAGAACCTGCGGGCCCTTCCACCTTCCTGAGATCCCCGACCCGGCGCGTGAGCTTTTTCGAGTCGAAATACTCGAGCAGCGGAATGAGTGTCTTGCGCGTCAGGCCGAGGAGGTCGCGGAAGCCCGCGACCGCGAGCGTCTGGCCCCTGACGCTCTCCAGCTTTTTCTCCGCGGCGGACGCGACGTCCTTGTGCACGACGAGGTCGGGCGAAAGACGGACGAGGAGGCCCGACTTCACGAGGTGCGACGCGAGGCCCTCCACGACCTGCGGTTTCGTCCCGAGGACCTTCGCGGCGTCGAACGTTTTCGGCGGCTCGAAGCCGGACTTCCTGTAGAGCTCTTCGAGCTTCGCGGCGAACGACGCGGCGTCGCCCGAGAGATCCGCCGCCTTCGCGCCCGGCGGCGCCACCCGGTCGCCCTCGAGTGCGATCGTCCTGCCGGCCGCGAGCGTCGCGAGCCAGCCGTCGGCCGCGGCGGGGGAAAGGCCCTTCGCGAGGCGGAGAAGGAACTCGCCCTTCCCGAGCGCGACGGTCGCCGAGCCGGCCTTACGCCGCTCGGTGAAGAGAGCGGCCGCGCTGCCCGCCAGGTCCGACGCGACGGAGGCATGCGCGAAGAGCGCAGGCGTGATCTTCAGCGCGCGACCAGCGGCGGCCATGGTCTCGAGGAGGTTCGCGGCGGCGGGTGCCTCGATCCCGAGGCGGGCGCCCAGCCGCGCGGCGGTGAGTCCGGCGGGACCGGCCTCGAGGAGAAAGAGATCCGCCAGCGCCTTGTCGTCGCCGAGGGAGAGAACCGACAGGACCTGGAAAAGGGCCGCGTCCGCGCCGGCGCGCCGCTTCATCCGCGGGCGGCCGGCGTCGAGGACGCGCCCGCCGCCGAGCGTCTCGGCGGGAGACGGCCGGCGCAGGATGAAGCGGTCGCCTGGCCGCGCCGCGACGGGCGACTCGAGGGACAGCTGGACGAACGCCGTCTCTCCCGGCTTGAACGCCCGGCCGGCCGCGTCGTCCGGTCCCGGAACCGCCCGCGAGAGCTTCGCGGCGACGTCGGCCGTGCCGAGATGAACGCGGACGCGCACCCCGTCGGGCAGGGCGGCCGCGGGCCCGGGCAGGATCGTCACCTCCGCCGTGAGCACGGACGCCGCGTCCAGCGCGCCCTTCGGGACGAGCGCCTGCCCGCGGGCGAGGCGCCCGCGATCGACGCCCGCGAGGTTCAGGCTCGTGCGCTCGCCCGCGAAGGCCTCGCGCCGCTCGTCGCCGTGCACTTCCACGCGCCTCACGCGCGCGTCGATGCCGTCCGGCAGGAGGGTGAGCGCGTCTTCGACGACGATGCGCCCCGCGTCGAGCGTTCCCGTCACGACCGGTCCGAAGCCCTTCATCGTGAACGCGCGGTCGAGAAAGAGGCGCGGGACCTTCCACGAGCGGTCCTCGCGCACGACGCGTCGCGCCGCGGCGAGGAGAGCCGCCCGGAGGGCGTCGAGACCCGTCCCTGTCAACGCCGAGCACGCGACGATCGGCGCGTCGGCGAGGAACGAGCCCTTCACGAGAGCGCGAATCTCCTCGTCCACGAGCGCGCCTGTCTCGGCGTCCACGAGGTCGCTCTTCGTCCGCGCGATCACGCCCGTCGAGACCTTGAGGAGCTTCAGGATGTCGAGGTGCTCCCGCGTCTGCGGCATCACGGAATCGTCGGAGGCCACCGCGAGGAGGACGAGGTCGACGCCCTGCGCGCCCGCGACCATCGTCCGGACGAACTTCTCGTGCCCCGGCACGTCCACGAACGAGAACGTCGTGTCGTCCCAGTCGGTGTGGGCGAAGCCGAGGTCGATCGTGATGCCGCGCGCCTTCTCCTCGGGCAGGCGGTCGGGGTCCGTGCCCGTGAGGGCCTTCACGAGCGCGCTCTTGCCGTGGTCGATGTGTCCGGCGGTTCCGACGAGGACGCGGCGCATGGGCGCCGATTATGGTCTCAGTACTCCGGCCCCTTGAAGATCGTCGACTTCTCAGGCTCGAGCGATTCGCCCGCGAGCTTCGCGCGAAGGTGCCTCGCGACGCGCAGGCCGTCCAGCGCCGCCGAGACGATGCCGCCCGCGAAGCCGGCGCCCTCGCCCGCGGGGTAGAGGCCGCGCACGGAGGTGCTTTCGCACCAGCCGTCGCGGTCGATCCGGACGGGCGACGACGTGCGTGACTCGGGCGCGAAGAGCACCGCTTCGTCCGACACGAAGCCGGGCATCTTCCTGTCGAACGCCTTCAGGCCCTCCGCCAGCGCCGCGAGGTACGGTTCGGGCAGGATCCCGTCGAAGGCCACGGCCGTCACCCACGGGCCGTACGTCGTCTTCGGGAGTGGGCGCGGCGAGATGGGCCGCTCGCGGCTCTTGAGAAAATCCGTCACGCGCAGGGCGGGCGCCGCGTACGTGCCGCCGGCGGCCGTGAACGCCGCGGCCTCGACGCGCCGCTGCAGCTCGCGCCCGCGCAGAAGCTCCGGCCCCGGCATCGCGTCGAAGTCCTCGTCCTTCGTCTGGACGACGATCCCGGCGTTCGCGTAGCCCGAGCTGCGCTTGTAGCGCGACATCCCGTTCGTGACGACGCCGCCCGCCTCGGACGAGCACGCGATGACCTCGCCGCCGGGGCACATGCAGAAGGTGTAGATCCCGCGGCCGTTCGAGGCGACGTGCGCCTGCTTGTAGTCCGCGGGCTGGACGCCGCATTCCGTCGACACCTGCGCGTACTGGATGAGGTCGACGGCGTCCTGCGGATGCTCGATCCTCACGCCCATCGCGAAGTGCTTGCGCGTCATGGCGACGCCGCGGGCGTTCAGCATGTCCATCGTGTCGCGCGCCGAGTGGCCGAGCGCGAAGATCGCGACGTCGGCCGGAACGTCCTCGCCGGACTCGAGCGTCAGGCCCGCGAGCGCCCCGTCCGGCCGGGTCCTCATGTCGGTGACCTTGGCGCGATAACGCAGCGTCGCGCCGTGCTCGAGGAGATGCTTTCGCACGTTGCGCAGCACGACGACGAGGCGGTCCGTGCCGATGTGCGGCTTGGCGTCCACGAGGATCGAGGCGGGCGCGCCGAAGCGGTGAAACGTCTCGAGGATGACCTTGATCTTGTCGTGGCGCTTTCCGCACGTGAGCTTGCCGTCCGAGAAAGTTCCGGCGCCCCCCTCCCCGAACTGCACGTTCGACTCGGGGTCGAAGACGCCCGACGTCCAGAACTTCATGACCTTGCGGTAGCGGTCCTCGGCCGGGTCGCCGCGTTCGAGGATCGTGACGGGGACGTTCGCGTCCACGAGCGCGAGCGCCGCGAAGAGGCCCGCCGGGCCCGTTCCCACGATCACGACCTTCGCCTTCGTGTCGATCTCGGGCAGGAGCAGCCCCGGAGCGGGCAGCGGCTCGGCCGGGCCGAGGCGCAGCGGGGCTTCGGGCGTCAGGTCGAGGTCCGTCGCCGACGTGAACTCGACGGCGATCTCCCAGAAAAGGACGGGCTTCTGGCGCGCGTCGAGCGAGCGGCGCACGAGGGCGAAGTCGGAGAGGCCGTCCCGGGGAATGCCGAGGAGCCGCGCGACCGTCGCGAGGTTGACGATACTCGGGGTGCGCGCACGGACACCCGCGAGGCGATAGCGCGGCACGCGCGTATTGTGCCGCCGCGATACTCTGATGTCATGCACGGTCCGCGGGAAATCGAGACGAAGTTCCGGGTCGCGGACCGCCGGGCCCTCGAAGCGCGCCTGAAAGCGCTCGGCGCGGCTGGGACGGCGCCCGAAGCGGAGGAAAACGTCCTCTTCGACGACGCGACGCGTTCGCTGAGGGAGACGGGCTGCGCGCTCCGCGTGCGTGCGGTGGCTCGCCGCGGCCTCCTCACGTTCAAGGGGCCGTCCGAAATCGCGGCGGGCGTGAAGAGCCGCGTCGAGTGGGAGAGCGTGGTCGACGACCCGGCGTCCGTCGTGGCTCTCCTCGAGGCGCTCGGCTATCAGCCGTGGTTCCGGTACGAAAAGCGGCGCGCGACCTTCCGGTTCCCGGACCCGTCCCGCCCGGTCGTCGTCGTGGACGAGACGCCGCTCGGCCTCTTCGCC
>JBDTTJ010000071.1:0-13193 GCA_039930645.1 Acidobacteriota bacterium | reverse complement strand
TGGCCGAATTTCTTCGGGAGGTCGAAGTGGGTCAGGACGTCGAAGAGGCCCGTCGCCGCGGCCTGCGCGAGGAGGCGGTAGTACTCCTCCCACAGAACCTCGGTCCCCTCGCGCTCGTGGCGCGCGCCGGAATTCGGCGCATCGATCCAGTCGCCCTTCACCCAATGCACGCTTCCGAGGACGACGTCCCATTCGTGCGCCGCGAGGAGTTCCGCGAGCGCGGCCTCGTGGCCCTCGGCGTAGTCCGCCTCGAGGCCGAGGAGGACGTCGATCCGGCCCGCGAACTCCTCGCTCAGGGCGTAAACCTCCCCGACGTATCCCGGCAGCTCGGCCCGCGTCATCGCGATCCCGGGGTCCGGGTCGTCGCCGGGCAGAAAGTACAGAGGGACGTGGTCCGTGAAGGCGATCTCGTGGAGGCCACGGGCGAGGGCCGCCTCGACGTACGCGCGCATCTCGCCGCCCGCGTGGCCGCAGCGGGACGTGTGGACGTGGTAGTCGGTCCCGGTCCGGAGATTGCTTCGGGGGGTCGGCATGAGGACTTCGCGAAGTGTAGTCTTGCTCCGGGAGGGTTCCATGGCGATCCGGATCAACCGTGTCTACACGCGCGGGGGCGACGGGGGCGAGACGAGTCTCGTGGGCGGCCCGCGCATCGCCAAGGACGCGATCCGCATCCAGAGCTACGGGACCGTCGACGAGCTGAACGCGATCCTCGGCCTCGCGCGCACGGCAAACCGCGAGACGCCCGGAGCGTCGGACGCGGATCGTGTGCGCCTCGACGCGCTCCTCACGCGCCTCCAGAACGAGCTTTTCAACCTCGGCTCCGACCTCGCGACGCTGCCGCAGGATCGCCACCCGAAACAGCCCGTGATCGAGGAGCGCCACGTGACGTTCCTCGAGAAGACGATCGACGAGATGAACGACGGGCTGCCGGAGCTTCGTTCCTTCGTCCTGCCCGGCGGGGGCTGGGTTTCGGCGTTCCTGCACCAGGCCCGCACGGTCTGCCGGCGCGCCGAGCGTCTCGTGACGACGCTCGCGCGGCAGGAATCCGTCGGTCCGCACGCGCTCGTTTACCTGAACCGGCTGTCGGACCTCCTGTTTGTGCTCGGCCGGTGGGCCGCGCGCGCGCGCCGCGAGAGCGAACCTCTCTGGGAGCCGGAGAAGGTTTGACGCGCGTTCCGGTTGCGGGCTGGTGCGGGCTCCTCGCCGCGCTCGCGGCCGGTTCGGCGTCCGCGCAGGAGCGGCCCCTGGTCTCGGCGGTCGAGATCCGCCCCACGGACGTGTTCTCGGACCAGGAGGCGGCGAAGTTCTTCCTCTACCGCTGGGCGAACGCCCTTCATGTCCGGACGAAGCCGTCTTTCATCGAGACCCAGCTGCTGTTCAAGCCCGGTGATCCGCTCCGATCGGAGATCCTCGCCGAAACCGAGCGCAATCTCCGCGCCTTCGGCCTCTTCCGGGAGGCGCACGTCAGGGCCGAGGGGACGCGCGTCGTCGTGGAGACCGCGGACGCCTGGACGCTCCTTCTCAGAGGGTCCTTCTCGAACAAGGGCGGCGTCACGGAGTACTCGGTCGGGGCCGAGGAGTACAACCTGCTCGGCCTCGGGATGCAGTTCGGCTTCGGGTTCGAGCAGGAGATCGACCGGACGTCACGGTCCGTCTTCTTCGCGGATCCGAACCTCATCTGGACTCACGCAGCGTTTCGCCTGGACGTGTCGGACCTCTCCGACGGGCAGCGCTTCTCGATCGCCTACGGGCGGCCGTTTTACGCGCTTGAAGTGCCGTGGGCCCTCGAAGGGCTCGTGAACCGCGCCGACTTCGACACGAAGCTCTACGCGGGCGGCGAGGAAGCCGCCACGTGGAAGGAGAGACAGAGGATCGCGCTCGTTCAAGGCGGAACCCTTCTGGCGGGCGGCGCGTGGGGTGCGGACCGCCTGCTCGGCTCCGTCCAGTGGACGGAGGTCCGGCTGCAGGACAAGGACGGACCGCCTCCGCCGGACACACCGGCGTCGAACCGGCGCTATCTCTTCTTCTCGGGCGGCTACCAGCACGTCGGGTCCGAGTGGATCACGCGCCGGCAGATCGACAAGCTCGAACGCGACGAGGACTTCAACCTCGCGACGGGCCTGCGCGCGGAGGCGGGCATTTCGCCAGGCTTCGACAGGCAGAGCATGGCCGGCCGCCTTCTCGCGAACATCCAGTCGGGCACGGCGTTCCCGGCGGGCTTCGCGACGTTCACGTCCACCGCGTCCACCCGCCTCCAGAGCGGGTTCCAGAACGCGCTGGTCGGCGCAGACGCGCGCGGGTACGTGCTCGAACCTCCGTGGACGTTCGTCGGGCACGTCGGAACCCTCGTCGGGTGGCGTCTGGATCCCGAGAACCAGATCGCTCTCGACGGCGCCACCGGCGTGCGCGGGTACCGCCTGCACGCCGTGGAGGGAGACCGCCGGGTCGTCGCGAACGCGGAGGCGCGCGTCGTCGTCGTGCCCGAGATCTGGTCGCTCCTGTCGTTCGGCTTCGCCGCGTTCGGGGACGTGGGTTACTCTTGGGGCGCGCCGGACGGTTTCTGGCACCTGGCCGACGCCGGAGTCGGGCTGCGGGTCGGGCTCACGCGCGCGAGCAAGAGCAACCTCATCCGGATCGACGTCGCACGCGTGCTCCACCCGGACCCGCTCGGGCGGACCGGCTGGCTCGTGTCGTTCGCGTCTGGCCAGGCGTTCTGACGCGGCGGAGCGCGTCCGCCGGGGTCAGTGGATGCCCTGGGCTCCCAGCCAGCGCTCGGCGTCGATCGCGGCCTTGCAGCCCTCTCCGGCCGCCGAGATCGCCTGCCGGTACATGAAGTCCGCGACGTCACCCGCCGCGAAGATGCCGTCGACGGAGGTCTTGGTCGTCGGGTGGGCGATCTTCAGGTAGCCGACCTCGTTCATCTCGAGCTTTCCCGCGAAGATGGCCGTGTTCGGCTGGTGGCCGATGGCGGCGAAGTAACCCGAGACGGCGAGCGTTTTCGTTTCGCCGGTCTTCGCGTTCTTCATGCGGACGCCGGAGACGCCCGTGCCCGGCTCGCCGAGAATCTCCTCGACGATCGTGTCGAGGTGGATCTCGATCTTCGGATTCGCGAGGGCGCGCTGCGCCATGATCTTGGAAGCCCGGAACTCGCTCCGCCGGTGGACGAGGTGGACCTTCGTGCAGAACTTCGTGAGGAACGTCGCTTCTTCCATCGCGGTGTCGCCGCCGCCGACGACGAGGACCTCCTTGCCCCGGAAGAAGAACCCGTCGCACGTCGCGCAGGCCGAGACGCCGTAGCCGAGCAGCCTCGTTTCGCTTTCGAGGCCGAGGTACTTCGCGGAAGCGCCGGAGGCCACGATGACGGCGTCAGCCGTGATGCGGCCGCCGGCCTCGAGGGTCAGGACGAAGGGCTTCGCCTTCACGTCCACGTCCGTGACCGTGTCCGCCGCGATCTCGGTCCCGAAGCGCTCGGCCTGCTTGCGCGTGACGTCCATGAGCGCGGGGCCCTGGATCCCGTGCTCGAAGCCCGGGAAGTTCTCCACCTCGGTGGTCGTCGTGAGCTGGCCGCCAGGCTGGATCCCCTCGAGGACGAGGGGTGCGAGGTTCGCCCGCGCGGCGTAGATCGCGGCCGTGAGGCCAGCGGGGCCGGATCCGATGATCACGACCCTGTAGTGCGTTTTCTCGGGCATGGGCGCGATTCTGTCACCGTCACTTCGCGGCGGTGGAGAAGTACTCCTTCGACTTCTCCCAGTCGGCCGTCATCGCTTTGGCACCGGGCTTCCAGTCGGCGGGGCAGACCTCGCCGTTTTCGCGCACGAACTGGAACGCCTGCAGAACGCGAAGCGTCTCGTCCACCGAGCGGCCGACGCCGAGGTTGTTGACCGTCGCGTGCTGGACGACGCCGTCGGGGTCGATGACGAACAGGCCGCGCAGCGCGACCTTGCCGTCCTCGTCGAGGACGCCGTATTCCTCGGCCAGCTCCTTGCCGAGGTCCTCGAGGAGCGGGTACGCGAGGCCCTTGATGCCGCCCTCTTCCCGGGGCTTTTCGGTCCACGCGAGGTGGCTGTACTTCGAGTCGACGGAGGCGCCGAGGACCTCTGCGCCGAGCTTTCTGAATTCGCCGAGGCGGTCCGAGAACGCGAGGATCTCGGTCGGGCAGACGAACGTGAAGTCGAGCGGGTAGAAGAACAGGACGACCCACTTTCCCTTGTAGTCCGCGAGGCGGTAGTGGGCGAAGCGTCCGTTCAGGACGCCTTCGAGCGCGAAATCAGGGGCCTGGCGGCCGACAATCTGGGGCATGGGGTTACTCCTTATGGTCCGGCGCGGGGTTTCTCGGGGCGGGACCGCCCCGGCGCTTGTAGTTTAGACCAAGTCCAGATAAAGTCCAGCCGCATCGTTGCACGAACGGTTCCCGGGACCGAGATTCCCAAGGGAACACCGAATGAAGGAGGCCACATGGCAGAACTCAAGGGAACGAAGACGCACGAGAACCTCAAGCACGCCTTCGCGGGCGAGAGCCAGGCGAACCGCCGCTATCTCTACTTCGCGGACAAGGCCGACATCGAGGGCTTCCCCGAGATCGCCGGCAACTTCCGCGACACGGCCGAGGGCGAGACGGGCCATGCCCACGGGCACATGGACTACCTCAAGGCGGCGGGCGACCCCGCGACGGGGCTGCCGTTCGGATCGACGGAGCTCAACCTCAAGAGCGCGATCGAGGGCGAAACCTACGAGTACACCCAGATGTACCCGGGCTTCGCGAAGACCGCGCGCGAGGAAGGCTTCGCCGAGGTCGCCGACTGGTTCGAGACGCTCGCGCGCGCCGAGAAGTCGCACGCGAACCGCTTCTCGAAGCTCCTGACGACGATCGGCTGAAGAGAGTATGGGCGCCGTCGGAACACCGATCGCCGTCCAGGACGGTGCTTCCCTCACCGCCGAGCTCACCCGCATCGCCGACATCTGTCACGGATGTCGGCGGTGCTTTACTCTCTGCCCCTCGTTCGAGATCCTGTTCAAGGGTCTCGACGTCCCCGAGGTGGACGGCGAGGCCGACAAGCTGCCGAGGAAGGTCCTCGACGACTTCGTGGACCTCTGCTACGAGTGCAAGCTCTGCCTGCCGCACTGCCCGTACATCCCGCCGCACCGCTGGGCCGTCGACGTCCCGCACCTCGTCCTCGACGCGCGGCGCGTGCGCATGGAGGCGCACGGCCTCCCGCTCCGCGAGCGGCTCCTGTCGGACCCCGACACCCTCGGCCGGATGGCCTCGACGGTCGCGCCCGTCGCGAACTTCATGAACACCCTCCCCCTCGCGCGGTGGGGGATGGAAAAGACGCTCGGCGTCGCCGCGAAGAAGGACCTGCCTCGCTTCGTGTGGCAGACGTTCACGCGCTGGTTCGAGACGCGCGAGACGCCGCGGCGCGTGTCGCCGCCGGTCGCCAAGGTCGTCCTCTTCCCGACGTGCTCGGTCGAGTGGAACCGGCCGGAAATCGGGCAGGCCGCCGTGGCCGTCCTCGAGAAGAACGGCGTCGAGGTCGCGGTCGCGTACCCCCAGTGCTGCGGCATGCCGCTCTTCGACGTCGGCGACGTCGCCGGCGCCGACGAGGCGCGCCGGACGTTCGTCGGGGCGATGAAGGGCTGGGTCGAGAAGGGCTACACGATCGTGACGCCGGGCCCGTCCTGCTCCCTCATGGTCAAGAAGGAATACCCGTGGCTCGCCGCCCGAGGCGGAGCCCCGGACGCGGACACCTCGCTCGTCGCGAAGAACACGCGCGACCTCTTCGAGTTCCTGGCCGAGCTCAAGGCGGCGGGCGCGCTCTCCCTCGACTTCCCGAAGGCGCCGAAGTCCATCGCGTACCACCTCCCGTGCCACCTCAAGGTCCAGAACATGGGCTTCAAGTCGCGCGACGTCCTTGCGGCGACCGGCGCGGCGGTGACGATGGTCGAGAAGTGCTCGGGCCACGACGGGACGTGGGCGATGAAGGCCGAGTACTTCGACGAGTCCATGAAGGTCGGCCAGAAGCTGTTCGACTCTCTCGCTGCCGCCGGCGCGGAGATCGTCGCGTCCGACTGCGCCCTCGCGGGCGTGCAGATCCACCAGGGAATGGGCGTCGACGTCCTCCATCCCATCGAAGTCCTCAGGGACGCGTACGGGCTTCCGCGATGAACAAGCTCACGCTCTCCGACGTCAAGAACCTCCAGGACTACGAGCTCATCCGCGACGACTGGAAGCGGGACGTCATCGCCGCCAAGGCGCGGCGCCGGGTGGCGCTCGGCGAGTGGATCTCGCTCGTCTTCGAGAACCGCCTGACGGTCCTGCACCAGGTCCAGGAAATGTGCCGCGCCGAGCGCATCGTGAAGCCCGCGGCCGTCCAGCAGGAGCTGGACGTCTACAACGAGCTGCTGCCCGGTCCGGGCGAGGTGGCGGCCACGCTGCTCGTCGAGATCACGGACGTCGACCGCGTGAAGGACGAGCTCGATAAGCTCCTGGGCCTCACGTCGGGCGAGCACCTCTGGCTCGAGATCGCCGGCCACCGCGCTTTCGCGCGGTTCCTCGACGGGCAGAGTCGCGAGGACCGCATCGCGGCGGTTCAGTACGTGCGCTTCCCGGTCGGGACCGACTCGGCCGCGCGGGCCGCCCTCGAGTCCGGACCGCTCCCGGTCGTCCTGCACCTGGCGCACCCTCACATCCGCGCGAGTGCGCTCCTGTCGATCGAGACGCGGCGCGAGCTGGCGCGCGATCTCGCGCCCGACGTCTCGAACTAGAATCCCCGCCGTGATCCTCCACCTTCTGCGTCATGCCGAGGCCGAGGACCTTTCGCCCTCGGGCCGGGACGCGGACCGGCGCCTGACCGAGGACGGCCGCCGGAGAATGAAGTCCGTGGCGAAGGTGATCGCCCGGATGGACCCGGGCTACGACGCGATCCTCGTCTCGCCGCTCGTGCGGGCGCGCCAGACCGCGGACCCCGTGGCCGAGGCCTGCGGATTCCGAAAGCCGCTCGTCGAAACGAAGGCCCTCGAGCCGAACGCCGACCCCGTGGACATCCTCCACGAGCTCGCGCGCCTGAAGCCCGGGACGGTCCTTCTCGTGGGCCACCAGCCGCACTTCGGGCGCCTCTTCGGGCTCCTCCTCTCGGGTCGGTCCAGCCTCGAGGTCCCCATGAAGAAAGCCGCCTTCGCCGCCTTCGATGCGGAGGCGGACCCTTCGATGGGACGGGCGGAGCTGAAGTTCTACCTCCCGGCCCGCCTCCTGGAAGAGCTCTCGTGACAGACACTTACGGTGTGTTGACCGAATCTTCGCCGGTTTCCTGATAGCATCTCCGGCTCTTGGAGGAACGGTTTCGAATATGGGTAAAAGCGTAGCGCTGGGCTGCATCGTCCTCATCCTCGTCGGCGTTCTCGTCGTGGGAGGCATGGCCGCGGGGGCGTACAACAAGCTGAACGCCGCCGACCAGGCCGTCAGCGGGGCCTGGGCTCAGGTCGAGAACGTCTATCAGCGCCGGGCCGATCTGATCCCGAACCTCGTCGAGACGGTCAAGGGCGCGGCCAACTTCGAGAAGGAAACCCTCACGCAGGTCATCCAGGCCCGCGCGTCGGCCTCCCAGGTCAAGCTGGACGCCAACTCGATCAAGGATCCGGCGGCCTTCGCTCAGTTCCAGAAGGCGCAGGACGGGCTCGGCGGCGCGCTCTCGCGCCTGCTGGTGACGATCGAGAAGTATCCCGAGCTGAAGGCGAACCAGAACTTCCGCGACCTGCAGACGCAGCTCGAGGGCACCGAGAACCGCATCTCCGTCGAGCGCGGCCGTTTCAACGACGTGACGCAGGCGTACAACACGCTGCGCCGCTCGTTCCCGACGGTGATCGTCGCGAACTTCGCCGGCTTCAAGGAGCGGCCGTTCTTCAAGGCCGCCGAGGGCTCGGACAAGCCCCCTGCCGTGAAGTTCTGACGCGGAGTAAAGAGGAAAGAGCAAAGAGAATTCGGATTCGGATCTTCTTGGAATGAAAAGAGGCGGTGGGGAGCAGCGGTGCGATTCCGGCGAGCTTCTCGCCGCCTTTCTTCCTTTCAAGGAAATTCTTCTCTTCCTCTTCGTATTCCTCTTCGTCATCGTCTCTTCTCCGGGCGCCGCCCTCGGCGCGGGGCCGCCCGTCCCGCCTGCTCCGACTCGGTTCGTGACGGACAAGGCCGGCGTGCTCTCGGCCGGCGCCGCGGCGAGCCTCGAGCAGCGGCTCGAGAGCTTCGAGAAGGAGACCTCGAACCAGTTCCTCGTCTACACCGAGCGCGCCGTGCCCGAGGGGACGACGCTCGAGGAGTACACCGTCGCGTGCGCGCAGGCCTGGAAGGCGGGCCAGACGCAGCGCAAGAACGGGATGATCCTGTTCGTCTTCCCGGAATCGCGGAAGGTGCGCCTCGAGGTCGGCTACGGGCTCGAGGGCGCGATGCCCGACGCGCTCTCACGGCGGGTCCTCGACGAGCAGGTGCTCCCGCGATTCCGAACGGGCGATTACGAAGGCGGCATCTCGGCCGGCGTCGAGGGGGCGATCGCCGCGACGAAGGGTGAGTACAAGGGCAGTGGAAGCACCCGCGGCGAGCAGAAGCGTCCGAAACTCCCGTTCCCGCTCATCCTCCTTCTCTTTTTCCTGTTCTTCTTCGTGATCCTCCCGGCGATGCGCGGCGGAGGGCGCGGCAAGTACTGGTACATGAGCGGCGGCGGCTTCGGCGGGGGTGGCTTCGGAGGCGGCTTCGGCGGGGGCGGCGGTGGAGGCTTCTCGGGCGGTGGTGGCTCCTTCGGGGGCGGCGGCGCGAGCGGGAGCTGGTGATGGCCGAGGACGCCGCGAGGGCCTTCTTCGAGAATCTCGACCGCCCCTCGATCGTCGAGGCCATCCGGCGCGCCGAAGCGAAGAGCTACGGCGAGATCCGGGTCCACCTTCACCGCGGGGCCGTGAAAGACGCCCGCGTCGAGGCGGAGAGGACGTTCCTGAAGCTCGGAATGCACAAAACGGCCCGCGGTTCCGCCTGCCTGATCTTCATCGCCCCGGCCTCGCGCGCGTTCGCGGTCGTGGGCGGGACGGGGATCCACGAGAAAGTGGGCGACGGGTTCTGGCTCGAGGCGCGCGACGCGACTCTCGGGCCGTTCCGCGAGGGCCGGTTCACGGAGGGGATCGTTTGCGCGGTGGAGAAGCTCGGTGACGCCCTCACGCTCTTCTTCCCGAGGGACGGCGTTTCCGACCGGAACGAGCTTCCCGACGAGGTCAGCGAGGACTGAAAACCATGAAGCGAGTCGTCCTTCCTTTGTGCGCCTTCCTTCTCCTCGCCGGGCCGGCGCGTGCGCAGGCCCCGGCGCCGCGTCCCACAGCGGACGACGCCGTCGGGTTCGTCGACACGGCCGAGAAGCGCCTGCTCGACCTGACCGTGGAGGCGAGCCGCGCCGGCTGGGTGCAGGCGAACTTCATCACGCAGGACACGGAGGCCCTGTCCGCCCTCGCCGGCGAGCGTCTCATCAAGGCCACGGCCGAGCTGGCCAAGGATGCCGAGCGTTTCCGCGGCGTCGCGGTTCCGCCCGGGACGGCTCGCAAGCTCGAGAAAATCCGCCTTTCGCTCGACCTCGCCGCGCCGGTCGACCCGGCGAAGAGCGGCGAGCTCACGCGCCTCGCGACGGGCATGGACGCCGCCTACGGGCGCGGGCGCGCGGTTCTTCCCGGAACGAAGGACGGGCTCACGTTCGAGGAGGTCAACCGCCGGATGGCGGCGAGCCGCGACCCGAAGGAGCTCCTCGAGCTCTGGAAGGCGTGGCACGCGGTCGGCACCCCGCTGCGCGCCGACTACGCGCGCTTCGTCGCACTTTCGAACGACGGCGCGAAGGAGCTCGGTTTCGCCGACACGGGCGCGATGTGGCGGAGCAAGTACGACATGCCCCCTGACGCTTTCGCGAAGGAGCTGGACCGCCTCTGGGAAGAGGTGAAGCCCCTCTACGTCGCCCTCCACGCGTATGCCCGCACGAAGCTCCGCGAGAAGTACGGCGACGCCGTCCCGGCGAAGGGTCCGATCCCGGCTCACCTCCTCGGGAACATGTGGGCCCAGGACTGGACGAACGTATACCCGCTCCTCGCGCCGAAGAGCGCGGGCACCGGCTACGACCTGACGAAGATCCTCGAGACCCGGAAGACCGACGCGAAGGGGATGGTGAAGTACGGCGAAGGCTTCTTCACGTCTCTCGGCTTCGCGCCGCTGCCGGCGACGTTCTGGGAGCGCTCGCTCTTCACCCGCCCGCGGGACCGCGACGTCGTCTGTCACGCGAGCGCGTGGGACGTCGACAGCGCGAGCGACATCCGGATCAAGATGTGCATCGAGCCGACCGCCGAGGACTTCGTGACGGTCCACCACGAGCTCGGCCACAACTTCTACCAGCGCGCGTACGCCAAGCAGCCGCCGCTCTTCCGCGAGAGCGCGAACGACGGCTTCCACGAAGCCATCGGCGACACGATCGCGCTTTCAGTCACGCCGAGGTACCTCAAGCAGCTCGGCCTCATCGCCGCCGAGCCGCCGCCCGCGGGCGACATCGGCTTCCTGCTCGACCGCGCCCTCGAAAAAGTCGCGTTCCTGCCGTTCGGCCTCCTGATCGACCAGTGGCGCTGGAAGGTCTTCGCGGGCGAGGTGACGCCGGCGACGTACAACGCCGCCTGGTGGGAGCTGAAACGGAAGTACCAGGGGGTCGTCCCGCCCGAGGTCCGCTCGGAAGCCGACTTCGACCCGGGCGCGAAGTACCACGTCCCCGGCAATACCCCCTACATGCGTTACTTCCTCGCGCACGTCCTCCAGTTCCAGTTCCATCGGGCGCTCGCGCGGGCCGCGGGCTGCACGGAGCCGCTCTACCGCTGTTCGATCTACGGGAACAAGGAGGCCGGCCGGCGCCTGAACGAGATGCTCGAGATGGGCTCCTCCCGTCCCTGGCCGGAGGCCCTCGAGAAGCTCACGGGCCAGCGGAAGATCGACGCCACGGCCATCCTCGAGTACTTCGCGCCGCTGAAGAAGTGGCTGGACGCCGAGAACGCCGGAAAGCCCTCCGGCTGGTGAGGTTTAGGGCCCTTTCCCCCTCGTTTTGACAGGGGGGAAGCCCTCTGGTATTTTTACCGGCCCTTTTGACCTCTACGAGGTCGGGGTTTCAGGAGAAGCCATGTACGCAGTGATCCGCACCGGGGGCAAGCAGGTCCGCGTCGCCGAAGGCGACGTGGTCCGCGTCGAGCGCCTCACGAAGGAGACCCTGAAAAAGGGCGCCGAGGTGTCCCTCGGAGAAGTTCTCGCGATCGGCAAGGAGGACGGCCTGCACCTCGGGTCGCCCCTCGTCGAGGGCGCGAGCGTGACCGCCGTCGTCGTCCGCGAGACGCGCGGGCCCAAGCTCCTCGTCTACAAGAAGAAGCGCCGCAAGGGCTTCCAGCGCACCCATGGTCACCGGCAGGACCTCGTCGAGGTTCGCATCGCCTCGATCAAGGCCTAGAGAAGGCTGAAGCGGAGACGCACAGATGGCACACAAAAAAGGTCAGGGCTCGTCCCGCAACGGCCGCGACAGCAACGCACAGCGCCTCGGCGTCAAGCGCTTCTCCGGCCAGCTCGTCACCGGGGGCTCGATTCTCGTCCGGCAGCGCGGTACGCCGCTCAAGCCGGGCCTGAACGTCGGCCGCGCCAAGGACGACTCGCTCTTCGCGAAGGTGGACGGCGTCGTGAACTTCCACGACAAGGGCCGCCTCGGGCGTTTCGTCTCGATCACGCCGGTCGAACAAAAGCCCAACTAACCCATGTTCATCGACGAAGCCGCCATCCACGTCGCCGGGGGCGACGGGGGGAACGGCTGCGTCGCGTTCCGGCGGGAGAAGTTCATTCCGCACGGCGGTCCCTCGGGCGGCGACGGCGGCGACGGCGGCTCGGTCACGCTCGTCGCGGACCCCTCGCTGAACACGCTCTACCCGTTCCGCTTCACGAAGCGCTTCCTCGCGGGCCGCGGCGGGCACGGCAGGGGAAACAACTGCCACGGAAAGAACGGACGCCCACTCGAGGTCTCGGTCCCGGTGGGCACCGTCGTGAAGGACCGCGAGTCGGGCGAGATCCTGGGCGACCTCGTCGCGCAGGGACAGACGCTCCTGATCGCCAAGGGCGGACGCGGGGGCCGCGGCAACGCCCGCTTCGCGACGTCCACGAACCGAACGCCGCGCCGCGCCGATCCCGGAATCGAGGGGGTCCAGCTCGATCTGGCGCTGGAGCTCAAGCTCCTCGCGGACGTCGCCCTCGTCGGCCTTCCGAACGCCGGGAAGTCGACGCTCATCGCGGCGATCTCGGCGGCGCGGCCGAAGATCGCGGACTACCCGTTCACGACGCTCGTCCCGAACCTCGGCGTCGTCTCCTGGGACCGCTTCCGCACGTTCGTCGCGGCCGACGTGCCGGGCCTCATCGCGGGCGCGCACGAGGGCCACGGCCTCGGGATCCGATTCCTCAAGCACGTCGAGCGCTCGCGCCTCCTCGCGCACCTCGTCGATGCGGCGTCGCTCTCGGCGGACGATCCCGCCGGGGACGCCGAGACGGCGATCGATACGATCGAGAACGAGCTCGCGGCCTTCCAGCCCGAGCTCGCGCGGCGCGAGCGCGTTCTCGTCGCAACGAAGGCGGACGCAGCGACGCCCGAGCAGATCAAAGCTGTCTCTCGCGCCGCGAAGAAGCGCCGCCTGACGTTCTTCGCGATCTCGGCCGCGGCGCGGCAGGGTCTCGAGCCGCTCGTCGCCCACCTCGGGACGCGCCTCGACGCTCTGGCGGTCCTTTCGGCGCCCGCTCCCGCCGCCGGGAGCCCGGAGGCCCCGTGACGCTCCGGATCGGGGTTTACGGCGGCACGTTCGACCCCGTCCACCTCGGGCACGTCCTTCCCGTGGAGGAGACGCGCGTCAGGCTCGGCCTCGACCGCGTCCTGTACGCCCCGGCCTACCACCCGCCGCACAAGCCGGCCTCTCCGTCGGCGTCCGCGCATCACCGCTTCGCGATGCTCGCGCTCGCGCTCGAGCCCTGGCCGAACCTGCTCCTCTCGGACTTCGAGGTCGCGCGTGGCGGGACGACGTACACGATCGAGACGCTTCGCCACCTGCGCGCGCAGACGGAGGGGGCCGAGATCCTGCTCGTCCTCGGGTCGGACTCGCTCGCGCAGATCGAGACGTGGCGC
>JBDTTJ010000070.1:0-13249 GCA_039930645.1 Acidobacteriota bacterium | reverse complement strand
GACGGCGACGCCGCGCACTTCCTCGCCGAGGCGCGCCTGAACCCGAAAGAAGACGTCGATACGGTCGTCGCGGCCGGCTCGCCGAAGGGCGCCGGCGGCAGCGCTGGATGGGGCCTCGTCCTCTTCGAGGGCCGGTTCGACGCGGGCGCCCTCTCGGCCGCGATCGCCGAGCGCGGCGCGGTGAAGAAGTCCACGCCCGCGGGCGATTACTTCCTCCTTCCCGACAAGGGCCGGAACGGCGCCCGGCACGAGCAGGGCGCGATCGCGTTCGCGAGCAACCACCTCGTCATCGCGGGAAACGAGGCGTCCGTCGTCGCGGCTCTCGCGCGGCGCAGCGCCGGCGGCACGCCCTTCCGGTCCGGCGCCGGTCTCGGCCAGCATCTCGGCCGCATCGACTCGGGCGCGTCGGCGTGGGCGCTCGTGGACGTCACGCGCCTCCCGGTCGGAGAGAAGGCGAAGTCCTTTCACGCATCCGGCACGCTGAACGGCAAGGAGTTCGACGTGAAGGGGCAGTCCGGGCCGCAGGACGCTGCCATGTCGCTCGTCGCGTCGATGAAGAACGTCTCGCTCCTCGCTCTGCAGGCCACCGCCAGGGGCGACGCGCTGAAGTTGAACGCGACGGGCGTCGCCTCCGACGACGAGACGGCCGGCCTCATGGAGGACGCGCTCCGCGGCGTCCTGGCCGCCTGGCGCCTCGCGGCGCAGGAGAAGTCGCCGGACACGGTGGCCGTTCTCCGCAAGTTCACCGTCACGCGCGACAGGTCGACGGTCTCGATCGGCGGCACGCTCCCCGGCGCCACCGTCCGCGCTCTCGCCGAGAAGAAGCACGCGAAGGCGCAGGTCGACTGAACCGATTTCGCCGTGAAGTTTCCGGGACGGGCGCTTCGGCGCCCGTCCCTCTTTGCTACGATCTCGCGGTGAGCGCGGTCCTCTCCGTCGAGCCATTCCTCCAGGTGAGCGACGCGCAGGTCTACAACCCGCTCACGGACCGGACTCTCAAGGCCGGCGAACCCGGATTCGCCGAGCTGAAGGCGCTCGCCGCGCGCCCGCCGATCCCGACGTCTCTCTCACCCGAAGTCGAGCGGCGCCTTGCGGCGGACGGCTGGCTCGTCGCGGGCGGCGCGGACACCTCGCGCTTCCGCCTCAAGTACGTCTCGCTCGAGGGACACACGGTCTGCAACCAGGCGTGCTACTTCTGCCCCGTGTCGATCGCTCCGCGCGCCCCGCACGCGATGCCGATGGAGATGTACGAGCGCATCGCGGGCGAGCTCGCCGCGTACCGCGACACGCTCGAGGGCGTTTTCATGATCAATTACAACGAGCCGACGGCGGATCCGCGCTTTCTCGAGCAGGTGAAGGTCCTGAAGAAGAACGGCCTGCCCGCCGCGGTCCTCACGAACGGCTGGGGGCTCACGCCCGAGCGCGTCGACGCGCTCATCGAAATGGGCGGCCTGAGGTACCTCTCGGTCAATCTCTCGACGCTCGACCGCGCTCGCTACGCGAAGGACCGAGGGGCGGACCACCTGCCGATCGTTCTCAAGAACCTCGAGTACGTGAAGGACAAGCCCGTCGCGCAGGAGATGGTCGTCGTCGTCCTCGGCCGCGGCGACGCCGTTCACAAGCAGGACTTCGAGGACATCAGGGCGCGCTACGCCGGGAGTCTCTTCGAGGTGCGGACGTACGAGGTCATGGACCGCGCGGGGCATCTCGAGCTCGGCCTCAAGCCCGAGGCGCCGATCGCACGCCTGCGCGGCTGCGAGAACGTCGGCTCGCGGCCGCTCCAGCATCTCCACATCACGCCGCACGGAGAGTGCGTCCTCTGCTGCGAGGACTACGACGAGCGTTACGTCGTGGGCGACCTCACGAAGTCGAGTGTCGCCGAGGTGCTGCGCGGCCCGGAGATCGCGCGTCTCCGCCGCTGGACGTACGGCCTCGAGGACGCGCCCGAGGACTTCATCTGCCGCAAGTGCATCTACGCCCTGGAGGGAACATGACCGTCGCCAGAACTCCCGCGGCTGCTTCCTTCATCGCCGCGGCTTTCTTCCTGAACGGGTGCACCTCGACGGCGCCGACGACATCCGTCACGCCGGCTCCGGCGCCGGTCGTCCACGAGAAGCACTGGGGCTACGTGGCGGACGCCGAGACTTCCGGGCCCGCGGAATGGGGCTCCCGGCCCGGCAACGCGGCGTGCGCGGCAGGCAAGCGCCAGTCGCCGATCGACCTCGCGACGCGGGCGCCGTTCCCGGTCGACGCGAAGGATCTTCCGAACCTCGTCTTCAGGTACGGGACGACGAAGCTGCACCTCGTGAACAGCGGCCTCACCGTGCAGGCCGACGTGGACAAGGGCAGCACGGTCGAGATCGAGGGGCTGGCGTGGCCGCTCGTCCAGTTTCACTTCCACATGCCGTCCGAGCACTCCCTCGACGGGCTCCATTACCCGATGGAGATGCACCTCGTCCACGTCGCGCCGGACGGCAAGCCGGGCCTCGTCGTGGGCGTCTTCCTCGTGCAGGGCGGCGACACCCCGGCGCTCGCCCCGATCTTCGCGAGCCTCCCGAAAGGAAAGGGAGCGAAGAAAGACGACACCGCGGTGACGATCGACCTCGCAAAGCTTCTGCCGGAAAGCCGGGCGTACCTGGCGTACGAAGGGTCGCTCACGACGCCGCCGTGCACGGAAGGCATCCGGTGGTACGTTCTCAGGACGCCGGCCGGAATCACGGGCGAACAGCTGGGCGCCTTCGTTTCCTTGCCCCGCATGACGCCGACCAACCGGCCCGTGCAGCCCCTCGCGGGTCGCAAGGTCCTTCTCGACACGACCCCCTGAGCTCCCGCCGCGGACCGAGGCGGCGCCCTTTTTCCGTTTCGGCATTATCCTATGCGCGAGAGAAGCGGGACACATGAAACTCCTCCGAAGCGGCCTGATTGCGGCCGCTGCCGTGCTCCTCGCGATTCCCGCGCGCGCCCAGACGGGCAACGCGTACTACATGCATCAGCGGGGGATGGACGAGCGCTTCCGCATCGACCTGGGCGGCTTTTTCCAGACCCTCGACACGACGCTCAGCCTCGCGAACGCCGCCGGGATGGCCGGCACGTCGATCAACCTCGAGGACCTCGGTCAGGACTCCCGCCAGACGACCTTCGCGGCCGACGGCTACTGGCGGTTCGGCCGCCACGGCCGCCTCGACTTCTCTTACCGCGGCTGGTCCGGCTCGGCCTCGCAAAAACTGGAAAAGGACATCGTCGTGGGCGACACGACGTACCGCGTCGGGGCGCAGGTCGACAGCAGCATGCGCTCGAACATCGGCGAGCTGTATTACGCCTACTCTTTCATCAACAACGGCGATCTCGAGTTCGGTCTCGGCCTCGGCGTGTCGGTCTACGTCAACTCCTTCGAGATCTCGGGGTCCGGGACAGTCTCGGGCGGCGGGGGAGGCGGCCCGGTCTCGCGAAGCACCGAGGGACGCAACGCCGTCGCGCCGATTCCGGCCCTCGAGGCTTACTTCAACTATGCCCTCTACCCTCGCGTCTTCCTGAAGGCCGCGGCCAAGGGCGTCTCCGGAACGGTCAACGGATATCACGGGGAGATGTGGGACTTCCGCGGAGGCATCGACTGGCTCATCAGCCAGAACGTCGGCGTCGGCGGGATGTACCAGCACACGACGATCAACTTCTCGCACGCGGGCGAGAAGGGCGACGTGGCGTTCGACTTCAAGTACAGCGGTCCGCTGGCCTATGTGATCTTCGCGTTCTGATTCGGCCATCGGCCTGACCTGACGGGTCGTCCTCGTCGCCTGAATCCGTTCCTGTACGCTCTGAATGCGGAGTACGCCATGCAACTCGGAATGATCGGACTCGGGCGGATGGGGGCGAACATGGTTCGCCGGCTGATCGGCGGCGGCCACGATTGTGTCGTCTTCGACAGGGAGTCGAAGGCGGTCGCCCGGCTCGCGGAGGAGAAGGCCGTCGGCGCCTCCTCCCTCGCCGATTTCGTCACGAAGCTCGCGAAGCCGCGCGCGATCTGGCTGATGGTCCCCGCGGCCGCCGTCGACACGACGGTGGCTGATCTCCTTCCGCTCCTCGAGAAGGGCGACGTTCTGATCGACGGAGGCAACTCGTACTACGTCGACGACATCCGCCGCGCGAAGGAGCTGGCGGGGAAAGGAATTCACTACGTGGACGTCGGGACGAGCGGCGGCGTGTGGGGCCTCGAGCGGGGCTACTGCATGATGATCGGCGGTGAGACGGACGTCGTGCAGCGTCTCGACCCGATCTTCGAGCGGCTCGCTCCCGGCCGGGGGGACATCCCGAGGACGCCGGGCCGCGAGAAGGCGGCGGCGAAAGGGACCGCGGAGGGAGGCTATCTTCACTGCGGGCCGAACGGCGCCGGCCACTTCGTCAAGATGGTCCACAACGGGATCGAGTACGGGCTCATGGCCGCCTACGCCGAAGGGTTCAACATCCTCAAGAACGCGAACGTGGGCAAGACGCGCCGGGAGGTCGACGCCGAGACGACGCCTCTCCGCCAGCCCGAGCACTACCTGTACGACATGAACCTCGCGGACATCGCCGAAGTCTGGCGCCGCGGAAGCGTCGTGTCCTCCTGGCTGCTCGACCTGACGGCCATCGCGCTTCTCGAGTCGCCGGACCTCGAGAGCTTCTCGGGTCGGGTTTCGGACTCGGGCGAGGGGCGCTGGACGATCATGGCCGCGATCGACCAGGGCACGCCCGCCGAGGTCCTCACGGCCGCTCTCTACGAGCGCTTCAGCTCGCGCGGCGAGGCGGATTTTCAGAACAAGCTGCTCTCGGCGATGCGCTTCCAGTTCGGCGGGCATCACGAGAAGCCCTCGAAGTGAAGCGGGGCATGAAGAGATTCCTCGAGGGCCTGACGCTTTTCCAGCGCGTCGCCTATCCGCGGCACAAGGAGCTTTTCGAGCGTCTCGCGAAGAACCAGACGCCGCAGGCCGTCTTCATTTCGTGCTCGGACTCGCGCGTCGTGACGAACCTTCTCGTGCAGGCCGAACCGGGGGATCTCTTCATCATCCGCAACGCGGGCAACATCGTCCCGCCGGCGGGCTCCGCGTACGGCGGGACAACGGCGTCGCTCGAGTACGCGATCGTCGCGCTCGGCATCCGCGACGTGATCCTCTGCGGCCACTCGAACTGCGGGGCGATGAGGGGCGTCCTCCACCCCGAGACCCTCGGCCGCATGCCCGCCGTGCGGCAGTGGGTCTCGTACGCGGATTCGGCCCGCCGCGCGGCGGTCGCGGCATTCCCGGACGCCTCGGACGACGAAATGCTCGACCGCGTCGTCGACTTCAACGTGATCGCGCAGGTCCGAAACCTCCTGACGTTCCCGTTCGTGCGCCCGCTCGTGGAAAGGGGCGAGCTCGAGCTGCACGGCTGGGTCTACGACATCGGGAGCGGCCGCGTGAAGGGCCTCGACGCGACCGGGCGGCGCTTCGTGCCGCTCGGGGACGGCGAGACGGGCTCGCCCGACGAGCGCCAGAGCCTCGCGTCGGTCGAGAGCGACGAAGAGTTCTGGAAGAAGCTCTGAGAGCCCGGCCCTACTCGTCGGCCGCGGCGGACGCGGCTCCGCAACGGGTCGCCACGGCGGCGGCGCGCGCGGCGAGGTGGCGGTCCAGTTCCGAGACGCCCGGGCGCCGCGCGGCGCGCCCAGCTTCGTCCGCGAGAGCCCGCGCCTCGGCGCAGCGAGCCAGCCGGTTCTCGACGAACGCGGCGTTCGCGAGGTGTGCGGGCCGCCCGTCCAGCGCGAACGCCGCGCGGTAAAGGGCGACGGCGGCGGCCGGCTTGCCCTCGGCGGCGCGAACGCTCGCGAGCGCCGGAAGCGGCTCGGCCCCGCCGCCCGTCAGCGCCACGGCGGCGAGAGGACTCCTGCGGGAAAGAACGGGCATGACCCTCGGGCGGCCCACCTCGACCGCGACGAGGACGAGGACGGACGCGGCGACGAGAGCGGCCCGGCCGGCGATGCTTCCCGCGGGCGGCGGGGAAGCCCGCCTCCTCCCGAGCCCATAGCCCGCGAAGGCGGCCGTGCCTCCAAGAAAGCCGGCCACGCCCGGCCCGACGAGCGAGAGCGGCCCGGCGAGATGGGCGACCAGCGCGCCGGCGACCGACGAGACCATGACGGCCGCGAAACGCGTCCGCGTCCGCGCGAGCCAACCCGCAAGAAAGGCGAAGGGGAGCGCGAGGAGTGGGAGAAGCGGCAGCCAGAAGGGCAGAAACGATCGGGCCGCTGAGATGGGATCCACGCGCGAAGGTTAGCGCGGTGGCGCCGGGGCCCGGTCCTCGGCCGCGAGGCTCGCCTGTGGGAACTTCTTGATAGAGTGGGTTGGGTTTTCAAGGATATTCAACGAAATCGGAAATGGAGCGCACGATGACGAAATTCAAGATGACCAGATCGCTGCTTGCGACGGCGTCCGTCCTTCTCTCTGTGGGCTTTCTTGCCGGATGCGGGGTTCCCAAGGAGCTGACAGCCGCGGACCAGGCCATCGCCGCCGCCCGCCAGGCCGGCAAGGACAAGGACTGCCCGGAGCTCTTCGCCGCCGCCGAGAGGCTGAAGAACGACGCTTTCGCGGTCTGCACGCCTTGCGACACGAAGAAGGCGATCGAGCTCGCGAACGAGTCGATGGCCCGCGCACAGGCATTGTGCCCGCCCAAGCCCGTGCAGGCGCCCGTGCCCCCGCCCGCGGCCGTTCCGGCCGCTCCGGCCGCTCCCGCCGCTCCCGCCGCTCCCGTGATGACGTTCGCCGCGAACCCGGCCTCGGTCAAGCAGGGTGAGTGCTCGACGTTGACGTGGACCACGTCGAACGCCTCCGGCGCCATGATCGACCAGAGCGTCGGAAGCGTGGATCTCAACGGCTCGAAGAAGGTCTGCCCCGATGCGACGACGACCTACAAGCTGGGCGCGAAGGGTGAAGGCGGAGCGCGCGAGGCCTCCACGACGGTCACCGTCGTCCCGAGGGTCATCGACCGCCTGACGCTGCACGCCAATTTCGACACCAACAAGGCGACGATGCTCAAGGCGGACGACGCCGAGGTGGAGAAGGCCGTCGAGTTCCTCAAGAAGTACCCGAACGCCAAGTTCGAGCTCGAAGGCCACACGGACAGCACGGCCTCCGACGCGTACAACCAGACCCTGTCCGAGAAGCGGGCCGAGGCCGTCAAGGAACGGCTCGTGAAGCGCGGGATCGACCCGGCGCGCATCCACACCGTGGGCTTCGGCGAGAAGAAGCCGATCGCGGACAACAAGACCGTGAAGGGCCGCGCCGAGAACCGCCGCGTCGAAGTTCTGATTCTGTCCGAATAGCGTCCGGCTGACGCCTTCCAAGGACCCGCCCGGGCGGCTCTCCTCGAGTGGGAGCCGCCCTTTTTGTTTTTCGCAGCCCGTGCCGTCAGTGCTTCGCCCAGACCGGCGACGACCACGCCTGCTCGCCGTCGGCCTGGGTGACGCGCACGTACCAGCTCGTCTCTCCCGCCGCGTCGGGCGAGTCCTGCACCGCGAACGAGACGCGCCGTGCGTCTTCCGTCTTCAGCCAGTTCACGCCCTGCGGGTCCTTCGGGTCGTAGAGGACGTACTCGGCCGCCGCCTCGCCGGGCGTCTGGCGCATCCGGACCGCCGCGAACGTGTCCCGGAGGTTCCGCACGATCTCGACACGGTCGATCGGCGCGGTCCCTTCCACGCGCACCGCCAGCGTCATCGGACCCTTCGCGGAGAGGATCGAGCCCATCGGGGCGCCGTCTGCCGTGAACTCGAGGACGATGCGCGCGCCGGTCGTCGCGTAGTTCCGACGGTTCCGGATCGCGTCGAAGATCGACGCACGGTCCAGCCGCTCGGCAAGGACCGCCGTGACGCCCCCCTCGCCGGGCGAGAGGTGGTGCGTGTCGCTAGCGCCCATGACGCCCACGTGGCGGCCGAGGCGGAGCGCATCCTGGTACTGGTGGCCCGGCACCTGCCGGCGCCCCTCGCGCGGGTTTCCGTAGAACTCGTACCGCCCGTGCCACGACGCGATCTCGAAGTTCGGCTCCAGATCCTCCTCGTGCGGGGCGGCAGGATTCCAGCGGCCCCAGAGCGCGTGCCCCGTGTGGTGCGGCGACATCACCGCGCCGTGCTCGCGGGCGTGCCGGTAGAGCTTCTCGATCGTGTCGCTGTCCGGGTCCGTCGAGCGATGCGTGTGCCTTGGCCCGTCGTCCTTGTAGAGGAGGACGCGGTGGCCGAAGCTCGAGCCCGCCGTCCACTCCCACCCGGTCAGGCTCACGAAGCGGCCCGGCGCGTCGATGGCGCCCGCCGTCGCGCGCAGTTCCGCGAACTCCGAGGGCTGGAGGAGGCCCATCTCGGAGTGGTCGGAGACGACGTCGAAGTCGAGGCCGAGCCGGTCGCGCGAGAGCGCGAGAAGCTGGTCCGGGTGGCCGGTCTTCGCGTCGGACAGGATGCTGTGGCTGTGCGGGTCGCCGAAATAGACGTGCCAGCGGCCGCCGCCGGCGGTTGCCGTGCGCGGCTCGGGGCCGGGCGCTCGCGGCTCGAGGTCAGGCATTGCCTCGAAGCGGTCTGGCGGCGCGGCAGCGAGCGCGCCGGGCGTCCAGCCCTGGGTGGGCGCCACGAGCCGGCCCGCGAGGACGACGTTCGGGCTGGAGTGCGTGTTGTACGCGTCCACGTCCCCGCCCGTCAGAGCCTCGCCCGCTTTCGGCAGCGTCTGCGCTTCCCACGCGAGGGCGAGCGACCGGTCAGGCGCGAGGGCCGCCGACGGAAATTCGTCGCGGCCCGGAGAGAACGTCGTGAGGTGCAGCTCCGGCGAGAAGCGCCGCCCGTCGTGGACGCGCGCCCAGAGGTCGAAGTTGTGCGCGCCGGTCGCGTCCGTCCGCCACAAGATCCACGCGCGCCCGTCGCCGTCGAGGAAGACCGACGGGTAGTTCTGCGTCTGCTTCCAGTGCCAGTAAGGCTCCTCGACGTCGCGCAGGGACTTGTCCGTCATCCCGAAGCTGACCTGCCCCGGCAGGGCGGCCGGCGCGGTGCCGGGGGGCGCGGAGAAGGCGCCGTCCCTGTAAACCCTCACGAACGCGTCGCCCGAGTGGCGGTCCGCGCGGAACGCGTCTGCCGAGTGGCCTCTCATCGAGTTCCACGCGATCCAGAGCGCGCCGTCCTTGCCGCACGCGAGAGACGGCGAGTCGTCGATTGCGGCGTCGGACGTAACGGCGACGGGCGCGCCGAGGCTCGGCGCCGCGCTCCCGGCGGAACGCGCCCGCGCGAGGAAGACGTCGTAGTTGCCGGTCCGCGTCGAGTCCCACGCCAGCCACACGCCTCCGTCCGGCGGCGCCGCGAGGGCCGGGCGGCGGTCGGTGCCGGAGCTCGAGACGCGCGAGGACGCGCTCCATCCCGACCCGTTCTCCGCGACGAGCGAGACCGCGAAACCGCCTTTTTTGAATTCCTCCCACGCCACCCAGACGCGGCCCGAGGAATCGCGCGTCACGACCGGATGCAGAGCGTCTCTTCCTTCACTAGAAATCCTTCTCTCCGGCTCCCACGCGCCGCCCGTGAGCGTGCGCGAGTAGACCGCCCACCCGTCCTTCCTCTTCCCGTGCCAGAAGATGCGCAGGCGTTTCTTCCCGTCGAGGACGAGCTTCGCGCCCGTCTCGAGGCCGTCGCCCGCGTCGACGCGCGACTCGTCCGACCACACGCCACCTTTCTGCCGCCGGACGACGACGCGGTCGTTCCCGCCCTCCGTCGTCGTGAACGCGCACCAGAGGTCGCCCGCCGCGTCGAAGGCCACGGACGGGTATTTGTCGAATCGCCCCGGCTTCGAGAGCGTCTCGACGGCCTCGAGGGCATCGGGGGCTGCGGGTGCCGGCGGCGCCAGACACACGGCGGCGAAGAGGCAGAGCGCGGCGAGCGGCGATTTCATGGTGGGGAAGTCTAGGCGACGACGGCCGGAGCGGCGCGATCGAGGAGGTTTCCGGTGACGAACGTGGTGGCTCAGCGCGCGGCGTTCGAGGCGATGCTCAAGTCGCTGAAGCGTGGGGCGTGAAGGCTCCGAAGCTAGAATCGTGCTGTGGTGCCGCCCGAAGTCGAAACCGTCGTAGCCCCTTTCGGCGAGGTCGCCGCGCGGCTGACGGCCGCGCTCGAGTCCGCTCCGCCCTCGGTCGTGGCGGCGTACCTGTTCGGCAGTGTGGCGCGCGGCGAGGCGCGAGAAGGCAGCGACGTGGACGTGGCCGTTCTTTTCTCGGCCCCGTCCGAGCCCATTCTGGGGAATGCGGCGAACCGCCTCGAGGGCGACCTCGAGCGCGCCCTTCGCCGGCCCGTTCAGATCGTCGAGCTGAACCGGGCGCCGGCGGATCTCGTCCACCGCGTCCTCAGGGACGGTCAGATCCTCCTCGATCGGGACCGGGGGGCGCGAATCGAGTTCGAGGTCCGCCTGCGAAACGAGTACTTCGACCTCGAGCCGATCCGCCGCATGTACCGCGGGACGGCTTCGTGACGGACCCGCAGCTCGTTGCGAAGAAGCTGGCCATCGTGGAGACGTCGGTTCGCGAGTTGCGGACGCTCGCCCGGCCTGCCGAGCTGCGGCGGGATGTCCGCGAGCGGCGGTTCGTGGAGCACACGCTGCAGGTGGCGATCCAGGCCGTCCTCGACGTCGCATCCCACGTCGTCTCGGATCGGCGGCTCGGCGAACCGCAGACAAATCGCGAGCTCTTCGATCTGCTGGCGCGGGCCGGAGTCATCGACGAGAGGATGGCGGCCACGCTGCGGGAAATGGCCGGTTTCCGGAATGTTCTCGTACACGGGTACCAGGACGTGGACCTGGCGGTCGTCGAGGCTGTCCTTCGGGACCACCTCGACGACCTGCTGGGCTTCGCCGTCGCCGTCAGGCGGCAGATCGCGACCCCTTAAGCCCTTTCTCTCTTAACCCCTCGCGACCGGGAGTGTGAGGCCTCCGCCGGCGCTCTTGCGGGCCTTCCGCGCCCGCCACCCCCACGCGAGGAACGCGATCTCGACGGCGGCGACGATGGTCATGGACTGCAGCAGGCTGGAGCTGCCGAAGCCGTAGGAGTGAAGCCCCGAGGCGAGGACGTAGTTCACGCCGAGGTACGTCATGAGAATCGTCCAGAAGGCCGCGATGGAGCAGATGGCGACGCCGAACTCGCGGATCTGCTCGTCGAATCGCGCGTGCAGGATCGCCATGTAGGCGAGGAACGCCACGAGCGACCAGACTTCCTTCGGGTCCCAGCCCCAGTAGCGGCCCCACGACGAGGCGGCCCAGATCGAGCCGGTGAGGATGCCGGCGATGAGCAGGATCGAGCCGACGTGGATGTACCAGTAGAGGAGTTCGCTCCAGCGCGCCGAAAGGTCACGCCTCTTCGGCGCGAAGATCTCGACGCCGACGACGAGGTGCGCGAGCCCGGTCGCCATCGCGAGGACCGAGTAGCTCACGACGATGATCGGGACGTGGATCGCGAGCCACGGCGTGCCCGAGAGAACGGGCATCATCGGGTGGATGAACGGGTCCATCGGCAGGAGGTCGACGAGCATCATCGCGAGCGCGCCCATCCCGGCGGCGTTCGAGAGGAGCAGCCGCTGCCTCAGCAGGACCGCGACGACGCCGAAGAGGCCGACGCCCCAGCCGAGGAAGAGCATCGATTCGTACATGTTCGAGGCCGGGACCCGGCCCGCGATCTGCCAGCGCAGCGCGATCCCCCACGTCATCGCGGCGAAGCCCGCGACGAGGAGGGCGGCGGCGACCGGACGCAAGCGGACGCGGCGGTCGCCGACGGAGAGCCCCGCGGCGATCGCGGCGGGGAGCAGCAGGAGCCACGCGATGCGGCCCGGCCGCCATGTGTTGTACGTGATCTCGCGCGCGATCGCCTTGGCGTCGGGGTAGTGCGGCGGGGCGCCCGACGCGCGCACGCGGTCGGGGACCGACGCGAGCTCGGCGGCCGACCGGAGGCCCTTCGCGGCGCGCCACGCGCCCTTCGCGTCGGGGGTCGGGAACGGGTGGATCGCCTGGCCCTGGAAGTACCCATAGAGGGTTTCCAGGCGCCCTTCCAGCTTCAGGACGTCCTTGTCGAGGTTCGAGGGCTTCTTGCCCTCGTGCTCGTGCTCGGCCTCGTGGGCGGCGGCGCTCGCCTGGCGAAACGCCTGCGAGGCGAGGAGCTGCGCGAAGCTCGCATAGCGCGTGCCCGGCGCAAGGCCCGCCGCCCGAGCCATCGCGGCGCCGCCGACGTTCACGATCGGCGCGCCCTGCCAGCCCTGCGCGTCGAACGTCCAGCCGGCGGCCATCGCGACGTGGTCGACACCCGGCCAGGAGGACCGGCCCGTCACCTTTCGGAGCGCTTCGCGCGCTTGCGTGTCGAACGGCATCGTCCGGCCGTCGTGCTGGACCGGCAGGACGCGCAGCTTCTCGATGGTCGCGGCGTCCGGCACCTCGAGGGCGTGCGCGGAGAAAGGCGCGAGAAGCGTGGCTGCGGCGAGAGCGAGCGCGAGGACCGGCAGGGACGGGAGCCCCGGCAGAGACGCGGGCGGCTGGGCCGCCGCCATCCGGAACTGGATGAGGCGCGTCGCGAAGACGACGATCATGCCGGCGACGAGGAGGGTGTAGCCGACGAAGACGATCGGCTGCCCGGGGTCGTGCGAGACGGAGAGGATGGTCGCGCGGCGCCCCTCCTCGATACGGTAGCTGCTCTGGAAGAAGCTGTAGCCGCCGTGCGAGAGCGGCTTGTTCATCTCGATGATTCCGGGGGTTTCCGACGAGCCGGCGACGACTCGCACGCGGCTCCTGTACTGCATGGGCATGCCCGTGCCGGGGTACGTGTCCAGCTCGAAGGCGTCGAGGCGGATCGCGAAGGGGAGCGTGATCGGCGGCGCCTCGTGCCCCGGCTGGCCGCGCAGGATCGAATTCGACTGCTCGCCTTCCCAGATCGGCATCTGGCCCTCGGTCTTCGCGACGAGCGTCACGAGCGCGCCGGCGAGGATCAGGAGCATCGAGAGGTGCGTGATGGCGAATCCGATCCGCCAGCGGTTCCTCGGCCAGCGGTCGATGAGCGCGCAGCCGACGTTCACCGAGAATGCCGCGAGGAGCGCGTAGAACCACGACGCCTCGTAGACGGCCTTGGCGGCCTCGGCTCCGCGCATGGACTCGACGATCGTGCCGGCCGACAGGACGACGCCGATCAGCAGCACCAGAATCACGGTCAGCTTGAGCGAGGCGAGGTTCGAGAAGAGCTTCTGCATTGTGTCTCCGGC
>JBDTTJ010000069.1:0-13274 GCA_039930645.1 Acidobacteriota bacterium | reverse complement strand
GCAGCCCGCGAGGCGCTCGAGGACGAGCGCGTGCGACGAGCACTCCAGCGTCGCGGCCGTGCCGCCTTCCTGAACGAGCGCGCCGAGCATCGGCTGGAGCTCCGTGGCCTCCGGCGTCGTGTGCGCAGACGGGACCGCTGCCGCGTCGCCGCCGGCGCCGCGATAAACGATCGTTCCGAAGAGGCCGCGCTTCGCATGGCGCGCCGCGAGGAGACGGTCCACGAGGAACGCCGTCGTCGTCTTCCCGCTCGTGCCGGTGACGCCCGCCGTCACGAGGCGCGCCGCGGGCCGGCCCGCAAGGAGCGCGGCCACGAGGCCCGCCGCGCGCCGCGGGTTCTCGACGGCGAGATACGGCACGGCGAGGCTCTCCGGCGCGGGCGAGAGTCCGAGCGCCGCGACGGCGCCGCGCGCGACCGCGTCGGCGACGAACCGGCGGCCGTCCGCCTTCAAGCCCGGGTACGCGGCGAAGAGCGTGCCCGGCTTCGCGGCGCGCGAGTCGTGCGTGACGGAGGTGACGTCCGGGTCCCCGGCGCCCTCGGCCGTGTGCGGGACCTCGGCGGCGAGCGCGGAGAGCTTCACGGCATCCCTCCCTCGGCCGCCCGGCTCACGGCCGGCGCGAGAACGAGCGCGCACGTCGTCCCGTGGGAGAGCGGCGCGCCCGCGGGAGGATCCTGCGACACGACGAAGCCCGAGCCCTGGAGCCGGGCCGCGACGCCGAGCGAGGCGAGCGCACGCACCGCGTCGCGCGCGCTCTTGCCCGAGAGGTCCGGCACGGCGTCCTCGTCGACTTCGCGCCCGCTGCGGTTCGCGGCGGGGACGACGCCCGCGGCCGCGAGCTGCGCGCCCACGGAGGCGGTCGCGGCGCCGGCGGAGAGGTCCGCGGTGAGGATGGGCGAGCGCGCGCCGTCCGGCCGCTGCGGCGCCACCTTCAGGATGCGCATGACCTCCGTGCCGATCTGCGAAAAGACGGGCGCTGCGACGTCGCCGCCGTACGTCTTGCCGCGCGGCTCGTCCACAACGACCGCGATCACGACACGCGGCGCATCGGCCGGCACGAAACCGATGAACGACGCGACGTACTTCTCCTTCGAGTACCCCGCACCCGGGATCGCCTTCTGAGCGGTGCCCGTCTTGCCGGCGGCGGAGTAACCCGGAATGGCGGCTGCTTTTCCCGTTCCCATCTCGACGACCCTCGCGAGGAGCCGTCGCATCTGGCGTGCCGTGCTCTCGGTGAGGATGCGGGACGCCTCCGGGCGCGGGATGCTCCGAAACTCGGCGGATCCGCTCCGTTTCACGCCGTCGACGACGTGCAGCGTCGGCAGGACGCCGCCGTTCGCGATCGCGGCGTACGCGCGGGCCATCTGGAGGACGGTGACGCCAATCTCCTGCCCGAACGCCATCGTCGGGAGGGAGAGCGCGCTCCACTGCGCCGTTTCCTTGAGGAGGCCCGCCGTCTCGCCCTCGAGCTCGACGCCCGTCTTCTGGCCGAACCCGAAGCTGCGCATCGCCCTGTAGAACGGCCCGCGCCCGAGGCCGAGCGCCACATGCGCGATTCCGATGTTCGAGGAGTGCGCGAGGATGTCGCCGATCGTGAGCGCGCTCCAGCCCTTGCCGCCGTGCTCGTGGATCGTCGTCGATCCGATCGTGAGCGTCCCGCCTCCGCAGTCCACCGGGTCGTCGAGGCCGATGGTCCCGCCGTCGAGCGCCGCGCCGGCCGCCACGATCTTGAACGTCGACCCGGGCTCGTACGCGTCCGTGAGCGGGCGGCACTTGCGCGCTTCGGCGTCGGAGTCCCCGAACCGGTTCGGGTCGAACGGCGGCCACGACGCGAGCGCGAGAACGGCGCCCGTCGCCGGGTCGAGAACGATCGCCGAGGCGCCCTTGGGATGGAGCTCGGCCGCGACGCGTTGGAGCTCGCGCTCGGCCGCGTGCTGGATCGCAGAGCGCAGCGTGAGGCGCAGGGACGCTCCCTCGATGCCTTCGGCCGGGGCCTCGCCGCCGGCGCGCGTGCGCGCCGCATAGGAGCGCTTCGCCGCGTCCTTCAGGAGCGTCACCCTGACGGGCCGGCCGCGCACCTCCGAGTCGTACCGGAACTCGAGTCCGCCGAGCCCGTGGTCCTCCGTCCCGACGTAGCCGAGGACGGCAGCCGCGAGCGGCCCCTCCGGGTAGCGGCGCACCGACTCGGGGACGAGCGAGACGCCGGGCAGCCGCTTTTCGGCCACGAGCCTGCGCACGCGGTCCGCGTCGACGTTCGACGCGCGCCGGGAGACCCACACGAACTCCTTGTCCGAGGCGAGCTTCCTCTCGAGGTCCTTCGCCTGCGGCGCCGTCAGCTTGAAGATCGACGCGAGGAGCGCGGCCTCGCCCACGGGGTCCTCGACGTCCGGCGGGGTCGCGACAATCGAGTCCGCCCGGGCGTTCACGGCGAGAGGCTTGCCGTCCGCGTCCTCGATCGTGCCGCGGCGCGGCGCGAGCTCGATACTGCGCTCCTGCTGCTTCTTCGCCCGGCGGGCGAACTCGGGCTGACGCACGACCTGCAGGTCCACGAGGCGCACGAGGAGTCCGAGGATCCACAGCCCCACGAATCCGAGGAGGACCCAGGCGCGGCGCGAGGGATCGGGGCGGCGGGGCGCGCTCAGGGCGCCTCCCGGCGCGCGGCGGGCGGCCGCGCGGGCGGAGGCGCCGGAGCGAGCGCCGCGTCCTTCACGAGCACGACCTGGTCGAGCGTCGGGGGCACGAGTCCGAGCGTCCGCCGCGAGACGTCCTCCACCCGCGAGAGCGCAGCCGCCTGGGCGCGGTCCATCTCGAGCTTGCGCTTCGTCTCGAGAAGCACCTCTCGTCTCTTGGCGACCCTGGCGATCTGGTAGCCGAGCTCGACCGTCTTGACGTTCGCCCAGATCGCGACGAACAGCACGACGGCGGGCGGCACGGCGGCGAGCGCGAATCCGAAGAGCTCGCGCGACCGGTGGCGGTCGCGCTCCCGGACCAGGTAGACGTTCTCGACAGGGCGGCGGACCGCGTAGGCCATGGGAAACCCCTAACGCGGCGGCGTCAGCGGGCCGGTCTCTTCGGCGACGCGCTCGAGGACGCGGAGGCGCGCCGAGCGGGCGCGCGGGTTCTCACCGAGCTCGGCGAGCGTGGGGCGGATGGCCTTCTTCGTGACGAGCGCCATCACGCGGCGGCGCGAGCAGACGCACACGGGGAACGACGGCGGGCACGTGCAGCCGGCCGTATGGCGCTGGAAGGCGTGCTTGACGATGCGGTCCTCGAGCGAGTGGTACGAGAGGACGGAGAGCCTCGCACCGAGCGCGAGGCGCGCGATCGCATCGTCGAGGAAGCGCTCGAGCTCGACGAGCTCGCGGTTCGTGGCGATCCGGAGGGCCTGGAACACCCGCGTCGCCGGGTCCTTGTGCTTCTCCCGGCGCGGCCCGAGAGCCCTGAGGACGAGGCCCCTCATCTCGCCGGTGGTCCGGATGGGAGCCTTCTCACGCGCCTCCACGACCCGTCGCGCGATCGGTCCGGCCATGCGCTCTTCCCCCCATTCGCGGAAAATCCGCTTTAGTTCGTCTCGTGAGGCGGTCGCCACGAGGTCCGCGGCCGTCGGGCCGTCCGGTCCCATCCGCATGTCGAGCGGTCCGTCCTTCATGAACGAGAACCCCCGTTCGGCGCGATCGATCTGCATCGAGGACACGCCGAGGTCCGCGAGGACGCCGGCCACCCGGTCGATCCCGAGCGCGTCGAGGTGCGCGGCGACGTCCTCGTGCCGGCCCTGGACGGTGACGAGGCGGTCCCCGAAGCGCGCGAGGCGCTCTTTCGCGATGGCGAGCGCCTCGGGATCGCGGTCGATCCCCACGATCCGCACGAGGGGCGACGCCTCGAGCAGGCCCTCCGCGTGTCCGCCCAGGCCGAGTGTCGCGTCGACGAACACGCCGCCGCCCTCCGGCCGGAGAGCGTCGACGACCTCACGGAGGAGGACGGGGACGTGACCCGCGCGTTCTCCTTCCATGTCGGACCGTCAGACGAGATGGCGTGCGAGTTCGTCGTAGTCCTCATCAGTGATCGTGGCCGTCTTGAGCGTCTTGAGATGGCGGGCGCGGTCGACGAGGCGGAGATGGTCGGTCTGGCCCAGGACGAGCGCGTCGCCCGAGAGGCCCGAGACCTCGCGCAGGAGCGACGGCACGAGGAGCCGGCCCTGCGTGTCCATCCGCACCGTCTGGCCGAACGTGTTGAACCGTTCCTGGAACTTCGCCTTCGCGCGGTGGATCGCCGGCATCGCGGCCAGCTTCTCCTCGAGCGCGTTCCAGACGGGCATCGGGAAAATCAGGACGTCGGCGCCCGAGATCGACGTCAGGAAGAACTCCGGGCCGAACGTGTCCTCGACGGGCTCGCGGAAGACGGCCGGGACCTTGAAGCGGCCCTTCTCGTCCACGGTCGTCTCGGCGCTGCCCCGGAGGCGGTCCATAATCCCCTTCGTGAAAAGCGACGGCGGAGGCGGTGGCAGGCCCCACGGGCCCACCATTCACCACCACTGACCACTTTTTTCCACCACGAGTATCCGGCGGTCCCGCCGGGGGCGTCAAGAGAAATCCCGTCTCAGGAGAGGGTTGCAGCTCCGGGGGCGCTCCCTGGAGGGGTGGTACCCTCGCCGGCCGTGACGGCGTCGTTCCCCGCTCCCCTCCCGCCTCCCGCTCCCGCGCCGCTCTTCGTCGCGTCCGAAGGCCCGCTCGCTCTGCTCCTCGAGCGGCTGGACGCCGACGGCGCCGCGCCCGTCGCGCTCGACACGGAAGCGGATTCCTTCCACCACTACTACGAAAAGGTGTGCCTCGTGCAGGTCGGCCTCGGCGCGGACGCGTTCCTCGCGGACCCGCTCGCCGGCGTCGACCTCGCGCCCCTCTTCGCGCGGCTCGCGGCGCGTCCGCTCGTCCTGCACGGCGCCGACTACGACCTCCGCCTCCTCTTCCGCGGCTACGGCTTTCGTGCGTCGTCGCTGTTCGACACGATGATCGCGGCGCAGCTCGTCGGCGAGAAGGAGATCGGACTCGCCGCGCTCCTCGCCGCGCGCGTCGGCGTCTCGCTCGACAAGGCGCACCAGCGCGCGGACTGGAGCGAGCGGCCGCTCTCGCCGTCGATGTCCGCGTACGCGGCGGCCGACGTCGTCCACCTGCCCGCGCTCGTCGCCTCGCTCAAGGCCGACCTCGAGGCGAAGGGCCGCCTCGCGTGGCACGCGGAGGAATGCGCGCGCCTCGCCGAGACCGCGTTCCCCGCCGAGCGCGCCGCCGGCACGGAGGACGACTGGCGGATCAAGGGCTCGAACGGCGTTTCGGACAAGGAGCGCGCCTTCGTGCGCGCGTTCTGGGAGGTCCGCGATGCGCGCGCCCGCGCCCTCGACCGGCCGCCGTTCCGCGTTCTCACGAACGAGAGGCTCCTCGCGGCCGCCGCGCTCGCGGCCAAGGGCGAGCGCGATCTCGCGCGGCTCGTCCCGGGGCCGCGGCCCCTCCCCGGCCCCTTCGCCGAGGCGCTGAAAGGCGCGGTCGAGGTCGCCGCCGCCATCGCTCCCGCCGACTGGCCGAAACCCCGGCGCGGCGAGCGGGCCGAGACCGACCCCGCGCTCGAGCGGGAAGTGGACGCGCTCAAGAAGGCGCGCGACGCGAAGGCCGTGGCGCTCGGCCTCGATCCCGGCGTCCTCGGGTCGCGCGCCGCGCTTACCGCGGCGGCGCGCGTCAAACGCGCGCACGGACGGCTCACGCCAGAGCTTCTCGTGACGGAGGGCGGCCTCTCGCGCTGGCGCGCGGAGATCCTCGCGGGCTGATCCGGGGCCGCGGGAAAGGTCCGGTCAGAACCTCAGGATGAGGCCTCCGTAGGCGTCGGCCTGCGACACGATCTTCGTGCCGTAGTACGTCGTACAGTCCGCCGCCTCGCGGCACGACTCGTACGCGCCGTCCGCCGGGTTGACGTACACGGGCAGCCAGCGCGCCCCGAGGCGCAGGCCGAAATGGTCGCCGAGGTAGTACTTGACGCCGCCTCCGATGCTCGCCGAGAAGCGCGTGAGCGTCGCGAACTCGGGCGACGGGGTGAGCATCGTGACGCCGAAGAGGAGGTCGACGTACAGCCGCGCCTTACTGGCCGCATCGCCCGACTGCCAGAGCCCGCCGATCTGGAGCGTGTCCGCATTCAGGTGCGCGAGCTTCGGCTCCGAGCCCGCGGGAGCGGAGGACGTGAAAACGGCGCTCAGCTCGGAATTCTGGTGGCTCCACAGGGCCTCGATAGACCCCCAGGGCGCGAACGCGAACTCGACCGTGGCCCCCCAGCTGAGCGAGTCCGGGATCTTCACCGTCTCGACCCTCGCCGTCGCCGGTTCGGCCGTCGTGCCGCCGAATCTCCAGCCGGCCGTCGGCGTGATCTCCACGACCGAATCGCTCGAGGCCTTCGCCGCCTCCGGGAGCGTCCGGGCGTTCGAATCGGCGGCGGCCTCCCCCGAGGCGACGGTCACCAGGGAGCTCGGCGCGGGCGCCGGCGGCGTGAAGTACGGCTTCGCCTCGTCGTTCACGCGGATGACGGCGTCCCGCTTGAGCTTCTCGAGGTACTCCGCGAGCTTCTTCTGGAATTGGGTGTCCTGCTCGCGCTTCAGAAGGTCGGCCTTCACGTCGGCGAACGCCTTGTACGACACCGGCGCCTTCTCGATGACCTTCACGAGATGCCAGCCGAACTTCGTCTGGATCGGGTCGGACACGGCGCCGACCGGGAGAGAGAAGACGGCCTTGTCGATGTCGGCCGCAAGCTCGCCTTTCGCGACGACGCCGAGGTCGCCGCCCTTGCTCTTCGTGCCGCCGTCCGAAAAGTCCTTCACGACGGCCTCGAACTTCGCGCCGCCTTTCAGGAGGTCCGACGCTTCCTTGGCCCGGCGGGCCGCGGCCGCGGGGTCGTCGCCCTTGGAGATCAGGATCTCGGCGAGATGCGCCTTCTCGGGAACCCGCCACGTCTCCTTCTCGCGTTCGTAGATGAGCCGGAGCGCGTCGTCCGAGAGGTCGACCTTCGCCTGCACCTCGCGCCCGACGACCCGCTGGAGCGTCTGCGAGCGGCGCAGCTGGTCGCGCAGGCGGTCGATCGTCAGGCCCGACGCCGCGAGGCTCTTCGTGAACTCCTCGTCGGTCTTGACGTTGTTCTGCTCCTTGAGCCGCTTGATCTGATCCTCGATCTCCTGGTCCGTCGTGATGAGGTCGAGCTCCTTGGCCCGGTCCTCGAGGAGCGCCTCGTTGACGAGCTCCTCCATGACGCTCTTCTTGAGGACCTCGCGCTGCGCCGGAGCCGGGGGGGCGGCGCTCTCGCGGATGCTCTGGTCCATCCGGGCGTCGAACTGGCTCTGCGTGATGATCCGCGAGTTCACGTGGATGAGGATCCGGTTCACGATCTCGCTGGCCGAGAGCGGGGACGCCGGGGTGAGGGCGACGAGTACCGCCAGAGAGGCGGCCGCCGCGCCGAGAGGTCTGAAAAAAGGCCGAAATGTCGTCACAGGGCCGGAGTCTAGCGAAATCCGGGCCGCCTACCGGGCCGCGGCCGCTTTCGGGTTCGTCCCGACGTACGGGAACGGCAGGTGATCCTCGAGAACGGTCACCGGAAACGCCTTTCGGGCCTCGGCGATCGCGTCCTCGACGGCCTTTGCGCTGAGCTCCTCCGCGAGCGAGATGCGGAGGCCGGGGCGGGCCTCCTCGAACGTGATGTCGCGGGCGTCGAGGCGTTCCTCCACGCGGAAGATGTGGAAGCCGTGCGGCGCCGCGAGGATGCCGGTCGTGCCGCCCGAGGGCAGCCCCCAGATCGCCTTCTCGAACTCCTGCGGCAGGTCGGAGCGGCCGAGGAGACCGAGGGCGCCTCCGGACGCCGCGTTCGGCGCCGCGCTCGAGGCGCGCGAGACGTCCATCCACGCCGCGCCGTCTTTGAGCTTCTTCAGCGCCGCGTCCGCGGCCTCGCGCGTGGGGAAGAGCATCTGCGAAACCCTCACGAACCCCGGGCGCCTGTACCGGTCCGGGTGCTCGCCGTAGTCCTTGCGGAGGTCCGCGTCGTCGAGTTTGTCGAGCCCGGCCCGGCGCGCGAGGTACGCGCGGCGCCGCTCCGCCGGCGTCGCGCCCGTCACGGGCGGCCGCGCGGAGGCGACGGCGCGCTCGAGGAGGATCTCGTCGAGGTACTGGTCGAGGAGGCTCGAGAGGACGCGCGGGGAAACGTTCTTCGGGTCCTCGCCAGCCGCGTTGCGCGCCGACGTGAAGAACTCGTCCAGCGAGACATGACGGTTCCCCACCGTCGCGACGACGGACGGCCCGAGCGCTCCCGACCGGCCGTTTCGCGAGCAGCCGGTGGCGACGACGAGGAGAGCGGCGGCGAGCGCCGCCGGCCGCCTCACGCGAACGCCTCCGGCACGGCGCGCGGCCGCGCGAGGGAGACGAGAACGTCGCGGGCGCGCGCCGCGAGCGCCTCGGGCTCCGCCCCGGCGAACGCCTTCGGGAGGCGGAACGCGTCCGGCCCGGCCGCGACGAGCGCGCCGGCCTTCAGGAGGTCGACGACCTTCGCGGGATCGAGGGCGTGGTCCTTCTCGAGCGTCGCCGCGAGCTCGTCGCCGCGGCGCTGGAGAGCCCTGACGCCGAGGGCGCGCGCGAGAAGCCGCAGCCGCGCGAGCTCGAGCAGAGCGCGGAACGCCGGCGGCGCCGTGCCGTACCGGTCCTCCGCCGCCGCGGCCTCGCGCGCGAGCGTCGCCTCGTCGGCGGCGCCCGCGATCTTCTTGTAGAGAGCCATCCGCAGGTTCTCCTCCGGAATCCACGCGGTCGGAAGGGCGAGCGGCACGCCGAGCTGGAGCGTCACGTCGCGCGTCTCGGGCACCGGCTCGCCCTTCATCTCGGCCATCGCCTCCTCGAGAAGGTTCACGTACGTCTCGAAGCCGACGGACTCGATGTGCCCGGACTGCTCGCCGCCGAGAACGTTGCCCGCGCCGCGGATCTCGAGGTCCTTCGCGGCGATCCGGAAGCCCGCGCCGAGGTCCGAGAACTCCTGGATCGCGCGCAGGCGCCGCCGCGCGTCATCCGAGAGGGGCATTCCCGGCGGGACGAGGAGCCAGCAGCTCGCGGCCTTGTCGCTCCGGCCAACGCGGCCGCGCAGCTGGTAGAGCTGCGAGAGGCCGTAAAGGTCGGCGCGGTCGATGATCATCGTGTTCGCCGAGGGGATGTCGAGCCCATTCTCGACGATCGTCGTCGCAAGGAGAAGGTCCGCCGCGCGGGTGACGAACGCGCGCATCGCCCGCTCGAGCTCGCCCTCGGACATCTGCCCGTGGGCGCTCACGACCTTCACGTCCGGGACGAGCGCGGCGAGCCGCTCTCGCCACATCCCGAGCGATTCGATCCGGTTGTGAACGACGTAAACCTGCCCGCCGCGGTCCACCTCGGCGCGGATCGCCTCGCGGATCACGGCGTCGTCCACGGCGACGACGTGCGTGTCGATCGCGAGGCGGTCCTTCGGGGGCGTCTCGATGACCGACAGGTCCCGGATGCCCGCGAGCGAGAGGTGCAGCGACCGGGGGATGGGCGTCGCGGACATCGCGAGGACGTCCACGGAGGCGCGCCACTCCTTGATCCGCTCCTTCTGCGCGACGCCGAAGCGCTGCTCCTCGTCGACGACGAGGAGTCCGAGGTCCTTGAACGCCACGTCCTTCGAGAGGATCCGGTGCGTTCCGACGACGACGTCGAGCGTTCCCTCGGCGAGACGTCTCAGGACCTCCTTCTGCTCGTCCTTCGTCCGGAAGCGCGAGAGGAGGTCGAGCGTGACGGGAAACGCGGCGAAGCGACGCTTGAGCGTCCGGAAGTGCTGGTCCGCGAGGATCGTCGTCGGCGCGAGGAACGCCGCCTGCTTGCCGTCGAGGACGCACTTGAAGATCGCGCGCATCCCGACCTCGGTCTTGCCGTAGCCGACGTCGCCGCACAGCAGCCGGTCCATGGGCTTTTCCGACTCCATGTCCCTCTTCACGTCGCGAATCGCGGCCGCCTGGTCGGGCGTCTCGACGTACTCGAACGCGTCCTCGAACTCCTTCTGCCACGGCGAGTCCTTCGAGAACGCGTGCCCGGGAGCCGCCGCGCGGCGCGCGTAGAGCTTCAGGAGCTGGTCCGCGATGTCCTTGACGGCCTTGCGGACGGAGGACTTCCGCTTCTCCCAGCCGGCCCCGCCGAGCCGGTCGAGCGCGGGCAAGGGCCCGTCGCCCGCGGAGGCGTACTTCTGGATGAGGTCCAGCCTCTCGACCGGGACGAGGAGCTTCGCGTCGCCCGCGTAGCGCAAGTCGACCATCTCGCGGAGGGCGCCCGCGTCGTCGATCGAGGCGAGGCCCGCGAAAAGCCCGAGCCCGTAGTCGCGGTGGACGACCACGTCGCCGACGTTGAGGTCGCGCAGGTCCGAGAGGAACGCCTCCGACGCCGCCTTGCGCCGCACGGCCGCGGTCCGCGGCTCGCCGAAGAGGTCCGAAGCCGTGAGGAGGAGAAGCCCGGCGGGACGGAACAGGAAGCCCGTGCGAGGCCCGCCGGAGACGACGCGGCAGGCGCCGGGCGCGAGCGGAGAGGTCGGATCGGAGGCCGCGCCCTGATGGTCGACCTCGTACTCGGCGAGGAGGCGCTCGACGTGCTCGCGCTCGCCCTTCGTCTGTGCCGAGAGGACGACCGCGAGGCCGTCGCGGCGCGTGCGGGCGATCTCCTTCGGCGCGTCCGGGAGGCGGTCTTCGAAGGAGAGCACCGACTCGGCGCCGATGGCGACGGTCTCACCCCCTGGCACGGCGGGCGCCAGCGCGAGGACGGTCTGGCGCGCGACGGCCTCCGCGAGGCGGTCGGCGTCTCCCGCGAGGCGCGAAGGGTCGGGCGCGACGCGGCCCGCGGCGCGCGCCTTCTCGTAGTCGAGACGCAGGACGTCCGCCGCGCGGCCCAGCTCGGCCGCCACCGCGTCGGCGTCGTCCACCGCCACGACGTGCGACGGTGCGTGGTCGAGGACGTGCGCCGCGTCTCGCCCGTCGAGAAGCGGGAGGATCTCCTCGAGACCGTCGTTCTTGCGCGAAAGCGAGAGGTCCCGCGGGACGGGCGGGTCGTCGTCGGCCGTACGGCAGGCCGCGAGAACGCGCTGCGCGGCCTCGCGCGTCGCGCGCGTGTCGGGGGTGAGGGCCATCGGCGGGAGCGCGACGGCGGAAAGGGCGCCGGTGGAGCGCTGCGTGTCGGGGTCGAACGATCGGAGCGACTCGACCGCATTCAGGTCGAACTCGATCCGCACGGGCTCGTCGCGGTCGGGCGGGAAAACGTCGACGAGCCCGCCGCGCACGGCGACGTCGCCGGTCTCCGTGACGAGGTCCACGCGCGAGTAGCCCTCGGCGAGAAGCCCCTCGACGAGGCGCGCGGGCGACACGTCGTCTCCCGCGGCGACGCGGCGCGTGCGTTTCGCGAGGTCCGCGGGCCACGGGAGCGCGCGCAGGAGGGCGCGCGCCGGGACGACGAGGACGGACACCTCGCCGGAAGCCAGGCGCTGGAGGGTCCCGAACTCGTCGCGGCGGACCTTGAGCGACGGCGCGATCCCCTGGTACGGCGAGAGCGCGGGCGCCGGGAACAAGGCGACGCGCGACGCGCCGAAGATGGCCGAGGCGTCGCGCGCGAACGCGGCCGCGTCCCGCTCGTGGGCGAAGACGACCGCCCACTTCAGGCCGAGGGGGCCGCCGACGGCCTCGAGAAGGTAGGGCAGGAGGCCCGGCGGGGCCCCCGTGAGCGACACCCCCCCCGTCGACGTCCCGAGGACCCCCGCCTCGATCCGCCCGGCGAGACGCGTCACCGCGGGTGCGGCGGCGACCGTCTGGATGAGCGGATCTCCCCGCCCCGGCACCGGGCGAGATTAGCTGCAAACCGCGCTAGTCACTTTGCTTCATTGACCCCCCCTCCCCCGCCGGGCACCGTGCGAAGCGGAGGCTCGTGTGATTACCGGCCGTAAAGGTCTCATTTCCGGCACCTTGTTCGTCTTCCTCCTCGCCGCGCCGCTCGCGGCCGGCCCGAAGGAAAAGGAAGAGGTCGAGAACTGCCTCTCCTGCCACGGCGACAAGACGGCGTCGTTCAAGCTCGCCGACGGCTCCGAGCAGTCCGTCTACGTCGACAGGGCCGCGTTCGAGAAATCCGTCCACGGGAAGAAGATCGCGTGCACGGGCTGCCATCCCGCCCAGAGCGAGCTCCCGCACCCCGAGGTGAAGGCAAGGACGAAGGCCGAGTTCTCGGCCTCCTTCAAGGACCTCTGCAAGGCCTGCCACTTCGAGAACTACACGAAGGCGCTCGACGGCGTGCACTTCGCGGTCATCCAGAAGGGCGGCGCGGCCCCCTTCTGCACGGACTGCCACGGCGCGCACGACATCACGAAGCCCGACACGCCGAAGACGCGCGTCTCGGACACCTGCGGCGCCTGTCACTCGGACATCGCCGAGGTCTTCGGCAAGAGCGTCCACGGCCTCGCGCTCGCGCAGGGAAACCAGGACGTCCCGGTCTGCGTGGACTGCCACAAGGCGCACGACATCGCGGACCCCACGACGACCGCGTGGAAGCTCAAGCTCGTCGACGCGTGCGCGAAGTGCCACACGAACAAGGCCGTCATGAAGAAGTACGGCCTCTCGACGGACGTCGTGCAGACATACCTGAACGACTTCCACGGCATGAGCGCCTCGCTCGCGAGCTCCGGCAAGACGCCGCGCGTCATCACGGCGCTCTGCATCGACTGCCACGGGACGCACAACATCACGAAGGCGAAGGACGGGAACTCGCAGGTCCTGCAGGCGAACCTGCAGAAAACCTGCGCGAAGTGCCACCCGGGCGCCCCGAAGAACTTCACGGACTCCTGGCTCTCGCATTACCAGCCGAGCCCGAAGCGCGCGCCGCTCGTCTGGGCGGTCGGCGTCTTCTACAAGGTGTTCATCCCCTTCCTGATCGGCGGGCTCGTCCTGCAGATCCTCCTGCACCTCTGGCGCGTCATGGTGAACCGATGACCGACTACGCCGTCCGTTTCTCGAAAAAGCAGCGCATCGAGCACTTCGTCGTCATGACGACGTTCGTGCTCCTCGCCCTCACCGGCTTCCCGCAGAAGTTCTACGAGGCGGGCGCGGCGCGCTTCCTCGTGAAGATCTTCGGCGGGCTCGACGGCGCACGCCTCGTGCACCGCATCTCGGGCTTCCTCTTCGCGGCCCTCACGTTCTTCCACCTCTCGGCCGCGATCCTCTCGACGCTGCAGCACAAGATGAA
>JBDTTJ010000068.1:0-13343 GCA_039930645.1 Acidobacteriota bacterium | reverse complement strand
CATCGTCAGTCGCTGCGCTCCTTCCTCCTCGCCGCTGAGCTTGATATCGTTAGACCCCGCAGAACATGGCCACGGCTCACGTCATCATCGATCCCGACTCCCTGGGCGTGGCTCTCGAGAGTCACGAGGCAGAGACGGAGTGGGTCCTCGACCTTCGCTCAGGTGAGGTCCTCCCCGTTATTGATCCGGCTATCTCGGGCGACGACACCGTGCAGCAGGAACTCGAGCGCGAACCACAGCGCTACCTTTACATCGAGCCAATCCCTTCGACCCAGTCGTTCCGCATCATGGAGGCATTCGCAGCGGGCCTGCCTCCTAGCGAAGCGCGCAGCGCTCTCATCATGGCTCTTGGCCAGCATCACCCGTTTCGCGAATTCAAGGCGGCTCTGCTCGCGCTTCCTCAGCTTCGCGCCCAGTGGTTCGCGTACCACGATGCCCACATGAGAACCATCGCCGAGCAGTGGCTCGAAGATAACGGCGTAAACGGCAAGCTTCGCATCGGCCCAAGCGGCGCCGGCGGGGTCTAACAACGCGTATCTGGACTCCTCCTGGGGATCAAGCGAGGGAGTTCTCTATTTTTCTCCTTCTAAGGAATTTGGGCTCGGGGTCGTCGAGGGCTTGCCACGTCTGGCGCCAGTGGCGAGCGAAGCGAGTCCACTGCCGTAAGCCGATTGCATCGTTCGTCCCGGTCGTCCTTACCGCCGGGCCGTCAGGAGACTTCGGAGGCGAGGCGCTCCCGTGCCTGGTCCATCCCGGCCTTCACGACCGACGGGCGGCCGTCCGGCGAGAGGACGACGAGCAGGAAGAAGCCAGCCTTCACGGGCGCGCTGAGGACTTTTCTTCCGTCGAATTCCAGCGCGAGCCCCGAGACCGGCCCGAGGCCCGCCCGGTCCGCGGCCCTTCCGAGCTCGGCCAGCCAGACCGACTGGTACGCGCCCAGGACCTCGGTCGCGGCCTGGTCGCCCGCCCGCGCGATGACCTCGCCCTGCGGGTCGAGGAACGCGGCGCCGAGGGCGCCCGGCGACTCGAGGAGGCTCGACAGGATCGTCTCGAAGCTCACGGTTTCCCCTCTGAGGGCCGGGGCTCGTTTTCCAGCCAGCGCTTCGCCTTCCGGCCCTCTTCGCTCTCGGGCGACGCCTCCGCCGCTCGCTGCATGAACTTGCGGGCAAGGTCCCGCCGGTCGCTCGCGAGAAGGCAGATCGCCGCCTGGTAGTTCGCCACGGGGTCCTTCGGCTCGTCCTTCAGGACGATCAGAAAGTCCTCGAGCGCGCTCGACGTCTGCTCGAGCTTCATCCGCGCGAGCCCGCGCGCGCGGTAGGCCCGGGTGTTGTCCGGCGAGTCCGCAATCGCGAGGGAATACTCGCGCTCGGAGTCCCGGTGCCGGCCGCGCTTCTCCTGCAGGAGACCGAGGTTGTAGTGAGCGTTGACCTTCTCGGGCGTCGGGGGCCCGTCGAGAACGGCCTGGAAGTCGGTCTCGGCGTCGTCCCACTTGCCGGCCTGGAAGTACGCAACACCCCGGTTGTTCCGGGCCTCCACGAAGGTGGCGTCGAGCGCGAGCGCATCCGAAAAGGACCTCAGGGCGCCCGGATAATCCTTCTTGTAGAGCAGCGCGAGGCCCATGGCATTCGGCACGTGCGGGTCCCGCGGCGAGCTCTGCTTCGCCCGCTGCAGGAGCGCGATCGCCTCGTCCGCGCGCCCCTCGCGCAGCATCGTCAGGGCGCTGCGGTAGTCGACGAGGTCCGCGAGAACGGGGTTTTCCTTGGGGGGCGCGGCCAGCTGCGGGGAGCAGCCCCCGCCGGCGAGGGCCGCCAGGAGCGCGAGTCCGCTCGCACGCAGGCGCGGAGACACGCGCTTCACGCGGACGCCTTCAGAGGGACTTCCTCGCCCAGGAATTCGAAGTCGCCGGACGACCAGGCCTTGTCGAGGGCGGCGATGACGGCCGGATCGAACGACTTTCCCGCGAAGGACTTGATCTGGCGGATGACGTAGTCGAGCGGCATGGCCTTCTGGTACGGCCGGGTCGTCGTCATGGCGTCGAACGTGTCGGCGACCGCGACGACGCGGGCGACGAGCGGGATCCCCTCCCCCTTGAGGCCGTCCGGGTACCCGCCGCCCGACCACTTCTCGTGGTGGTGCTTGATGCCCGGGATGACCTCCTTGAGCTGCGGGATCTGACCCATGATGAGCGCGCCCTTGATGGGGTGCGTCTTCATGACCTCGAACTCCTCGTTCGTGAGCGCCGTGGGCTTTCGGAGGATGCGGTCGTCGATCCCGATTTTTCCGACGTCGTGGAGGAGGGCCGAGAGCCGGATGATCCGGACCTCCTCGGGGGTGAGGTCCATGTGCCGGGCGAGGACGACCGCGTAGCGCGCAACGCGCTCGGAGTGGCCCCGCGTGTACGGATCCTTCGCGTCGATCGCGGCCGCGAGCGTCCGCACCGAGTTGATGAACAGCTCCTGATTCTCCTTGGCGGCGAGCTTGAGTTTCTCGATGGACTTCTCGAGGGAGTCCGACATCGAGTTGAACGTCTCGGAGAGCTCCGCGAGCTCGCGGACGCCGCGCACGGACACGCGCTGGCGGAAGTCGCCGCCCGCGATCGACCGGACTTTCTCGACGAGCTCCTCGAGCGGATGCGCGAGCATCCGCGCCGCGAAGAGCGCGACGAGCGCCGCGAACGCAAGAGAGAAGACGGCGAGGAGGAGCGACGCCTTCTGCGTCTGCGCGACGGACGCGTAAGCCTGCGCCTCGTCCTTCTCGACGACGACGCCCCAGTCCGGCGTCGTCATCGCGGCGAGCGTCCCGAGGACGCGGCGCCCCCCGCGCGTGTAGGACTTCGTCATCCGGACCGGGTGAGCGATGAACTCGCTCACGAGGTCCAGCTGGTGGATGTCCCTGGACGGGAACGCAGCCGGGTCGCTCGCAAGGATGAGCGTCCCCGAGCGGTCCACGACGTATGCGAGGACGCCGGTGGATCTCCCCTCTTCCTCGAGCTTCGCCCGGAGCGGCGCGAGGGAAAGCAGCGCCTCGACGGCGCCGATCGGCTCCTGGCCGTCGGCCGGGCGGACCGGGACGGCGAGGACGAGGCCGCCCTCGGGAAGCACGCCCGTGAACAGGGGCTCGCCGACGTACGTCTCGCCCCGCACGGCGGCGGCGTAGGCCTGGCGAAGGGCGCGCTGGATGTCGAGGTCGAGAGAGCGGGACTCGGCCACGGCGCCGACGCCATCACGGTCGAGGGCCCTGAGGACGAGGAAGCTCGCGTCCGCGTCCGCGTACTCGCGGAGGAGCTCCTTTTTCGAGAGATAGTAGAAGGGGTCCGGCGACATCGAGCTCGCGAGCCGCAGGCCGTCGGCGATCTTGCGCAGCTGCGCCTGGGCGTTCGTGATGGCCGTCTCGAACTTCTCGGCGAGCCCGACGGAGCTGTTCTTCAGGTACTTCTTCTCGGCCGTTTCGAGCGCGTCGCGGTTGATCCGCGTCACGTTCAGCGTCAGAAGGACGAGCGGGACGATGGACACCACGACGAGCGCTGCGAGCAGAGCCGTCACGATCCGCAGCCGCGGAACCCGCGATACACCCATCCAGAATCAATTGTACCGCGCCAGGGCTTCCTCGAGAGCCACGGCCAGCTCGGCCGGGGCGGCCCGCACGAGGCGGACGGAGCCCGGCCGCTCGAGCAGGACGGCGACGAGCCCGCGCCGGTCGGCCTTCTTGTCCGCGCCCAGCAGCCGCGGCGCCGCGCGCACCTCCGCGGGGCGCGGACGGGGCGGCCGCGCGAGGGCGAGGACGCGCGCCGCGAGGGCGTCCGCGGCGGCGGGCGCGAGACCCGCGCGCGCCACCGAGAGGCGAAGCGCCGCGAGGAGGCCCCACGCCACGGCCTCGCCGTGCTGGAGGCGGTGGCCCGACGCGGTCTCCAGCGCGTGCCCGGCCGTGTGCCCGAGATTCAGCGCCGCGCGGACGCCGGTCTTTTCGAACGGGTCCGCGGCGACGACGGCCGCCTTCACGCGGAGGCTCCGGAACACGGCTTCCGCGACGGCAGTGCTCTCGCGCGCCGCCAGTGGGGCCTCGAGCCGCGCCATCGCGCGGTGGAATCGCGCGTCGAGGAAGGACGTCTTCACGACCTCGGCGAGGCCCGACCGGAAAGCGCGGTCGGGCAGCGTCTCGAGTACGGCGGTGTCGGCGAGGACGAGGCGCGGGGCGTGGAACGCGCCAGCGAGATTCTTGCCCTGCGCCAGGTCGACGGCCGTCTTGCCGCCGAGCGCGCTGTCCGAGGCCGCGAGAAGCGTCGTCGGCGCCTGAACGACGGGCACGCCCCGCAGCGCGAGCGCGGCGGCCAGCCCGCCGACGTCTCCCACCGTGCCGCCGCCGAGGCAGACGACTCCTCCGTCGCGGCGCAGGCCGCTGCGGACGAGGTCTTCGATCAGGCGGCCGAGGACGCTCCAGGTCTTGGCGGCTTCGCCGTCGGGGACGAAGAGAGGTTCTTTGCATAAGACCCCCTCAGCGCCTCCAGCTGACAGCAAATGGCCATGCAGGAGAAAGACTTTCTTGGAGGTGACAAGAAACCAGCGGCCCGGTGCGATGGCAGGCAGGCGGGCGCCGAGCGAGGCAAGGGCGCCCGCGCCCACCACGACGTTGGTGCGCGCCCCGGCGGCGTCGAACGAGAAGGACCGGACTCCACGAATCCGCCGAGGCGTCGCCACCCGCGCTCCTCCCTCTCCCTCTTCCCTCTTCACCTTCTAAGCAATCTTCTCTTCTTTTCTTTTGTTTCTTTGCTCTTACGCTTTCGGCGGCTTCGCGAGCGCGATGTGGAGCTCGGCGAGCTGCTCGGGCGCGACGGGATTCGGGCACTCCGTCATGAGGTCGGTGCCGGAGGCCGTCTTCGGGAAGGCGATGACGTCGCGGATGGACGTCGAGCCCGTCAGAATCATGAGCAGCCGGTCGAGTCCGAGCGCGATGCCGCCGTGCGGCGGCGCGCCGAAGCGGAACGCGTCGAGCAGGAACCCGAACTTCGCGCGCGCCTCCTCCGGCCCGATGCCGAGCCTCGCGAAGATGCGCGACTGGACCTCGGAGCGGTGGATCCGGATGGAACCCCCGCCCAGCTCCATGCCGTTCAGGACGACGTCGTAGGCGCGCGCCTTCACGCGTCCCGGCTCGCTCTCGAGGAAAGGCAGATCCTCCTCGCGCGGCGCGGTGAACGGGTGGTGCGTCGCGTACCAGCGCGCGTCCTCCTCGTGCCACTCGAGGAGCGGGAAGTCGGTGACCCAGAGGAAGTCGTAACGGCCCTCGGGGATCAGCTTTTCCTCGCGGGCGATCTGAAGGCGGAGCGTGCCGAGGAAATCGAAGACCGACTTCGACTTCCCGGCGGCAAGAAACACGAGGTCGCTTTCGCCCGCACCGAACGAGGCGCGCATGCGCTCGATGGCAGCGTCGTCGAAGAACTTCTTGGAGTTGGAATTCCAGGCGCCGGGGCCGCCGGTCTTCACCCAGAAGAACCACTCGACTCCCGCCGCCCGCGCTCCCTTCTCGATGTCGTCGAGGCGCTTGCGGGAAAACGAGGCGCCGCCGGGCACGCACAGGCCCTTGACTCTCTCAACCTTCGAAGAAATCTTCTCTTCGAACCCCGGGAAATTTCCGAGTTCGAGACCGAAGCGCGTGTCCGGGCGGTCGATCCCGAAGCGATCCATCGCCTCGTCGTACGTCATCCGCCGGAACGGGGCCTCGCAAGCGACTCCCCACTTCGGGAAGACGCGCGTGAAGACCTTCTCGATGAGCGTGTAGACCGTCTCCTCGGTCGGGAAGGACATCTCGACGTCGACCTGCGTGAACTCGAGCTGCCGGTCGGCGCGCAGGTCCTCGTCGCGGAAACAGCGCGCGATCTGGTAGTAGCGCTCCATCCCCGACACCATGAGCAGCTGCTTGAAGAGCTGCGGCGACTGCGGAAGCGCGTAGAACTCGCCCTCGTGGATGCGCGACGGCACGAGGAAGTCCCGCGCGCCCTCGGGCGTCGACTTCGTGAGGATCGGCGTCTCGACGTCGAGGAAGCCCTCCTCGTGCAGGACCTCGCGAATCGCCATCGTGACGGCGCTCCGCGCGACGAACCGCTGCGTCATCTCCGGACGGCGCAGGTCGAGGTACCGATACTTCAGGCGCAGGTCCTCGGCGGCCTTGATCCCGTCCTCGATCGGGAACGGGGGCGTGTCCGCGCGGTTCAGGATCACGAGGCCGGTGGCACGCACCTCGATCCCGCCGGTCGGCAGGTCCGGGTTCACGGCGCCGGCGCCGCGGGCCAGAACGGCTCCCGTGACGTCGACGACGAACTCGCTTCGGAGCTCCTTGGCGAGGGCGAGGACGGCGGCGTCGGGCACGAACTCGGCGTCGAAGACGACCTGCGCGAGGCCGGAGCGGTCGCGGAGGTCGATGAAGACGAGCTCGCCGTGGTCGCGGCGGCGGTTGACCCACCCCTGAAGACGCACGGTCTGTCCGACGTGAGAAGGGCGAAGATTCCCGGCGGGCGTGCGAGAGAGATCGGACATGGCCGGGATCTTACAGACGGGCGCGCAGCGTCTCCACGACCGAGGGCCGGGGCAGCTCTTCCTGAGAGCGCGTCGCGAGCACCTTGAGGACGACAGTCCCGGCGGCGCGCTCCTTCTCCCCGAGCAGCAGGGCGAATGCCGCGCCCGTGCGCTCGGCGACCTTGAGGCCCGGGCCGGGACCCTTGGCGGCCGTCACGAGATCCACGGCGATCCCCGCGCGCCGCAATTCGCCCGCGAGGGCGAGCGCGTCGGCAAGATCGCCTCTGTCGAGCGGGACGAGCGTCACCCCGCGCACCGCCGCGACGGCCGCGTTCCGGAATTCCTCCGGCAGCACGTCCACGAGCCGGTCCTCGCCGATCGCGAAGCCGATTCCGGGCGTCTTGGGGCCGCCGAGGTCGGAAACGAGCTTGTCGTACCGCCCGCCACCGAGGAGAGCGTTCTGCGCGCCGAGGCCGGCGGCGGTCACCTCGAAGACGGTGCGGGTGTAGTAGTCGAGGCCGCGGACGAGGCGGGGTTCGATGCGGTACGAGATCCCTCCGGCGTCGAGGTGCCCGAGGAGAGTCGTGTGATGGTCGAGAGATTCCTTGGAAAGGTGATCGACCATACGCGGCAGCGAGGGGTCGGCGAGCCATTCCGCCAGCTTCGGATTCTTCGAATCGAGGACGCGCAGGGGGTTCTCCTCAAGGCGCCGCCGGTCGTCCGCATCGAGCAATTCCACCTTCGAAGAAAACCAGGCGCGAAGCGCCTGGATGAACCCCGGTCTCTCCGCGTCGGTGCCGACCGAATTGAGCGACACCGAGAGCCCCGTGAAGCCGAGCCTCCCGAGGAAGTCGAAGAGCATGACGAGGACTTCGGCGTCCGTCGCGGCGTCCGCGGGCCCGAGAACCTCCGCGCCGATCTGCCGGAACTCGCGGTAGCGGCCTTTCTGCGGACGCTCGTAGCGGAACTGCGGCCCGATGTAGAAGAGCTTCCACGGTCGCCCGGCCTGCGCGAGCGAGTGCTCGACGTACGCGCGGGCGACGCCCGCCGTGTTCTCCGGCCTCATGGTCACGGAGCGGTCGCCGCGGTCCGTGAACGTGTACATCTCCTTGTGGACGATGTCCGTCCCTTCGCCGACGCTGCGCACGAAGAGCTCCGTCGACTCGAGGACCGGCGTGCGGATCTCGTCGTAGCCGTAAAGGCCGAAGACCTCGCGGGCGACGGCCTCGACGCGATTCCACACCCGCGTCTCGGGCGGGAGGAGGTCCCGCGTTCCCTTCACGCTCCCGATCACGGCTTGAGGTACTCCGCCTTGTACACGAGGTAGTTCTTCCAGTACGTCTCGAGCCCCACGACCTCTTCGGGCGTGAGGTCCCGCTTTTTCTTCGCGGGGCTGCCGGCCCAGAGCGTCGCGGGCGGGATCACCGTGCCCGGGAGGACCACGGCTCCCGCCGCGACGAGCGCGCTCCGCCCGACGTCGGCATCGTCGAGGACCGTGGCGTTCATCCCGATCAGGGCGCCGCGCCGGATCGTGCACGCGTGAACGACCGCGTTGTGCCCGAGCGTGACCTCTTCCTCGATCACGAGCGGGCCCGTGTCGCGGGTGACGTGCAGCGTGCAGTTGTCCTGCACGTTCGCCCGCGGGCCGATCCGGATGTGGCAGCAGTCGCCGCGCACGACCGCGGAGTACCAGATCGAGACGTCGTCCCCGAGGAACACGTCTCCGATGACGGCGGCGGTCTCCGCGATGAAGACCCTCTCGCCGATTTTCGGCGTGTGGCCGAGATAGCTTCGCAGCAGCATTTCGCCGGTCACCATACCAAACGGAGGGCCGTGAAACGCGTGCTGCACAGACCTCTGTGCGAGGCGGATAAAACCGTGTGAAGTTGCGGGGTTGAGGCCTTTTTCGCGCCTCAATGCACAGGCTTTTGCACAGAATCGGTCTAATACTCCAAGCCGCGTTTCTACAGATACTTACGCGGCCCGGATCGCGAATATGGGCCGAGTTGTCGACCGGCCGTTTTCGGGCGGCTGTGCGCAGCCCTCAGCGAGGCTTCGAGACGCCGCGGGAGGCCCCGTCCAGGAGCTGCCGGGCCTGGGCGCGGGCCGGCTCGCCCACCGAGGCGCCGGCCAGCAGGGCCGCGACGGCCTCGACCCTTCCCTTCGCGTCCAGGGCGGTCACCCGCGTCCGCGTGCGGCCCGCCGCGGCCACCTTCTCGACGGCGAGGTGGTGCGTGCCGGAGGCGGCGACTTGCGGCAGGTGCGTCACGACGAGAATCTGCTCCCGGGCCGCCAGCGCGCGCAGCTTCCGGCCGACGGCCTCCGCGGTGGCGCCCGAGACGCCGGCGTCGACCTCGTCGAAGACGAACGTCCGGACCGGCCCTCCGCGGCGGGCGCCGCTTCCGGAACGGGCGCCGGATTCTTCCTCGGCGAGCGCGGCCGCGAGGGCGAGCTGGACGCGGGAGAGCTCGCCGCCGGACGCGATCTTCGGGAGCGGCCGCGGCGGCTCGCCGGGATTCGGAGCGAAGGCGAACGACACCGTGTCCACGCCGTGGGGGCCGAAGGCGACGCTCTCGCCGCCGGCCGTGAAGGCGCTCGCCGGATCGCTCTTCCGCGCGACCTCGACGGCGAACGCGGCGCGGCGCAGCGCGAGGTCCGTGAGGTGGGCTTCCACCGCCTTCCCGAGGCGCGGCGCCGCGGCGGCCCGCCCCTGCGAAAGCTCGAGCGCCGCCTTCCGGAAGGCCGCGAACGCTTTCTGGACGGCCATTTCGGACTTCTGCACGGCACCTTCCAGGTCAGCCAGCTCCTCGCGCTCCCTTCCGAGGGCCGCACGCCGCTCGATCACCTCGGCCAGCGTCGCGCCGTACTTGCGCTTGAGCTTCGCGAGCGCGTCGAGCCGTTCGGCAATGAACGCGAGGCGCGCCGGATCCGCCTCCAGCTGCTCGAGCTCGCGCGACGTTTCGAAGGCAACCTCCGTCAGCCGCTCGATCGCCTCGGTGAGCAATGCGCTTCGGGCTGCGTACGAAGAGGAGATTTCTTCGAGTGAATGAAGAGAGGAGCGCGCGGCGGCGGCCGCGCGAAGGGCACCGCCCTCGTCGGACTCCAGCGCCGCGACCGCCTGGGCCAGGAGCTGACCCGTTTTCTCGACGCTCCCCAGCTTCTTCCTTTCAGAAGAAATTCTTTCGTCCTCTCCCTCTTCGGGTTTCACGGCGTCGATTTCTCCGATCTGAAAGTCGAGGAGCTCGAGGCGCTGGACGCGGTCCTTGCCTGCCTCGGCGAGACGGGCGAGGTCGCGCTGGCGGGCCACGAGCTCGTGGTGGAGGGCCGCGACCTCCGCGGAGGTCTCTTCGAGCCCCGCGAAGCGGTCGAGGAGCTCACGCGGCGCGGCGGGGTCGAGGAGCTCGCGCGCCTCGGCCTGGCCGTAGAGAACAAGCAGGCGCGCGGCGGCCTCCTGGAGCGCCCTGAGAGGCGCGGGCGATCCGTTCACGAGAAGGCGGCCCTTGGCGGCTCCCCCGGCGGCCGCGACCTCGCGGCGCACGACGACCTCGAATGGACCCTCCCCCACCTCCGCGAGGCCCGCCTCGGCGAGCAGGGCGCGAACCTCCGCGTCGTCACTATCGAAAACCGCTTCGACGACGAGTCGCTCGGCCCCCGCGCGCACGAGCGCCGGGTCGGCCCTGCCGCCCGCGAGGAGGAGCAGCGCGTCCACGACGAGGGACTTGCCGGCGCCGGTCTCCCCCGTCAGGACCGTCAGCCCCTCGCCGAACGCGACCTCGACGTCCTCGAGGACGGCGAGGTCGCGGACGCGGAGGGACGTCAGCACGCTCTAACGGGCCCGGCGGGCGCCGCGCGCTCCGGCGGCGCGGTCCCGCATCCAGCGCAGCGCGAGGCCCATCCCGAACGCGGTCGCGCCGACCGGGTAGCCGGCGTACTCGCGATCGACGTTCGCCGTCGCGGCGATGTCGAGGTGCGCCCACGGGGTCTTCGGGTCGACGAACTCCTTGAGGAACATCGCGCCGTTGATCGAGCCGCCGAAGCGGCCGCCCGTGTTCTTCATGTCGGCCCAGTCGGACCGGATGTTCTCCTTGTACTCCTCCCACAACGGGAGGCGCCAGATGCGCTCGTCCGTCCGCTCGCCAGCCGAGACCAGCGCGCGGGAGAGGTCGTCGTGGTCGGTGAACACGATGGCGGCCTCGAGGCCGAGGGCGATGAGCGCCGCGCCCGTGAGCGTCGCGAAGTCGAGGATGGCGGCGGGCTTCCAGTCGGCCGCGTAGTCGAGCGCGTCGGCGAGGATCACGCGCCCCTCGGCGTCCGTGTTGTCGATCTCGGCCGTCTTCCCGTTTCGAAAACGGACGATGTCGCCCGGCTTGTAGGCCGACCCGGACGGCATGTTCTCCGTGAGGGCGGCGATGCCGACGATGTTGACGGGCAGCTTCAGGTCCGCCGCCGCGAGGACGATCCCCATCGCGGTGGCGGCGCCCATCATGTCCCACTTCATGTCGCCCATCTTCTCGGCGGGCTTGATCGAGATGCCGCCTGAGTCGAACGTGACACCCTTACCGACGAAGGCGAGCGGCGAGTCGCCCTTCTTGCCGCCCTTCCACTCGAGGACGACGACGCGGGGCTCTTCGGCCGAGCCGCGGTTCACGGCGAGGAGGCCGCCCATCTTCTCGCGGCGGATCGCCTTCTTGTCGAGGACCTTCGCCCTCAGGCCGCGCGCGCGGGCTTCCTCGGCGACGCGGCGGGCGAAGTCACGGGGCACCATGTCGTTGGAAGGCGTGTTTCCGAGGTCCCGCACGAACGCGGCGACCTTTGCGAGCGCCTCGGCGTCGCGGGCCTCGGCGGCCGTGGTCCCCGCGAACGCGCCCGAAGCCTGGACGGCCACGGAGGCGAGGGTCTTCTTCTCGCGGTCCTTCGTCTTGTAGACGGGGAACGAGTAGTCCGCGAGCGCGAGCGCGCGAAGCAGGAACTCGCGCGTCTCGGCGGCGTCCATCCGCTTGAGGGTGTAGGGGAAGTCGAGGATCGCCGACCGCTCCCCGCTCCGGTTCAGGGTCTTCGCGACGTTTCGGAGGAGCGCCCGCGCCTTGCGCGCGCTGATCTCGGCGCTCTTGCCGCCGCCGAACACGTACAGCCGGCCGGCCGGCGCCCCTCCGAGCGGCGCCGTGAACACGCCGCCCTCGGCCGCCGGCTGCGCCGGCGCGGCCGCGGCCGCGTTCGCGCGCACGGCGGTGGGGAGCGCCGCGAGCGCCTCCTTCGGGGTCGCGCCGACCGCGAACGCAACGAAGGCGTCCGCACGAGCGCCGCCCTTCCGGCTTCGAATCGCAATCTTCAGCAAAGTGTCCTCCTGGTCCCCTGGGGGAGACAAAGTCTAGCGCGCCCCCCGTCGTCTCCGACCTAGAATCCGGCGCATGCCTGAAGCCGTGCTCGAGACCTCCCTGCCGGGGCTTCCGCCGCCGCGCCGCGGAAAGGTGCGCGACGTCTACGACCTCGGCGACCGGCTCCTTCTCGTCGCGACCGACCGCATCTCGGCCTTCGACTGCGTGCTCTCCCCGGGCATACCCGACAAGGGGAAAATCCTCACGCAGCTCTCGACCTTCTGGTTCCGCCGGTTCGCCGAGGTCGTCCCGAACCATCTGATCGAGACGGACGCCTCGCAGTTTCCCGAGCCCGCCGCCGCGCACGCGACGCTCCTTTCGGGCCGAAGCGTCCTCGCGAAGAAGTGCGCCGTCGTCCCGTTCGAGTGCGTGGCCCGCGGCTACCTCGCGGGCTCCGGGTGGAAGGAGTACCGCGAATCGGGCGCCGTCTGCGGCATCCCGCTGCCGAAGGGGCTGCGCGAAGCGGACCGCCTTCCCGAGGCCATTTTCACTCCCGCTACGAAGGCCGACTCCGGGCACGACATCAACGTCTCGTTCGAGGCCATGGCCTCGGCGGCCGGGGCGGAGCTCGCGACGCGCCTGAAGAGCCTCACGCTCGAGCTCTACTCCCGCGCGGCCGCGTACGCGGCGGGGCGCGGGATCGTCCTCGCCGACACGAAGTTCGAGTTCGGCCTCGATCCGGCGGGGGCCGTCGTCTGGATCGACGAGGTGCTCACCCCCGACTCCTCGCGTTTCTGGCCGGCGGACACGTGGCGCCCGGGCGGATCGCCGCCGTCCTTCGACAAGCAGTTCGTGCGCGACTTCCTCGAGAAGACCGGCTGGAACAAGACGCCGCCGGCGCCCGTCCTGCCGCCGGACGTCGTGGCGGGCACACGCGCGCGCTACGCCGAGGCGTACGAGCGCCTGACCGGGATGCCGTTCCGGCCCTGAGGGGCCTCCCCGCGCCTACTGCGAGACGGGCTCGTCCGCGAACTCTTCCGGGGGCGCGGCCTCGTCGGGCGGCAACTTCGCGATCTCGCGGCCGACGAGCTCCTGGTGGAGGATCTCTTCCTCCTGCAGCTCGAGGAAGAGCTTCCGGACCGGATCGGCCATCGGGAGCTTCAGGGCGTCCGTGAAGAACCAATGCGCCTTCACCTCGGCCGCCATCGCGACGGTCAGGGCCTCGTGGAGCGTCATGAACGCGTGAACGTTCTCGTATTCGGGCGCTTCGATCTCCCAGACCATCGAGCGGTCCACGCGGCGGGGCGCGTCGCCGAAGAGCTCGTTGCGGCGCGCGGAGAGCTCCTCGCCGTGCTTCGCCTCGTTCCCGGACATGAAGTGGAAGAACACAGCCGCGTCGGCGGTGTGGTGCGCTTCCATCTGGGCCGCGAGCTCGTCGTAGCGCTCCTTCGCTTCTTCCTCCACGAGAATGGCGAGGTCGAGGGCGTCCTGAAGGTCGAGCTTGGAGAGGTCGAGCGTCTTC
>JBDTTJ010000067.1:0-13415 GCA_039930645.1 Acidobacteriota bacterium | reverse complement strand
TGCGCCATCATCGTCTCGGCGTACTCGTTCAGGACCGAGAGCGGGAGCGTCGGCGTCGTGAGCGCGATGTAGAGGACCGGCTGATCGGCCGGGTTCACCTTCTGGTACGTGGGCGGCGTCGGCATTCCCGGCGGCAGCTGACGCGAGGCGGCGCCGATCGCGGCCTGGACGTCCTGTGCGGCCGCGTCGAGGCTGCGGCTGAGGCTGAACTGGAGGGTGATCTGCGTGACGCCGAGGATGCTCGCGGACGTCATGTTGTCGAGGCCGGCGATCGTCGTGAACTGCTTCTCGAGCGGCGTCGCGACGGCGGCCGCCATCGTCTCCGGGCTCGCGCCCGGGAGGGCGGCCGTCACCTGGATCGTCGGGAAGTCGACGTTCGGAAGGTCCGATACCGGGAGCAGGCGGTAGCCGACGATCCCGAAGAACAGGATCCCGAGCATCACGAGCGTCGTCGCGACGGGCCGGCGGATGAACAGTTCCGAGATGTTCAAAGTGCGCCTCAGCCCGCCTTCTTGATCGTGACCTTAGCGCCGGGCGCGAGGCGTAGCTGGCCGTCCGTGACGACGCGCTCTCCGGGGGCGAGGCCTTTCTCGATGACGGACCACTGCTTGAAGACGCGCCGCACCGTCACGGGCCGCGCCTCGACCGTGTCGTCGGGCTTGATGACCCAGGCGAGCGAGCCGGACTGTCCCGGCTGAACTGCGGTGTTCGGTACGACCGTCGCACCGGAGTCCGTCGCGAGGACGAGCGAGACGTTCGTGAACTGGCCGGGCCAGAGCGCGCGTTCGCGGTTCGGGAACGTGGCCCTGAGGTTGATCGTGCCCGTCGTCGCGTCCACGGTGTTGTCGATGAACGTGAGGTCGCCTTCGGAGGCGACGGCCCCGGGGCTGTTCGGGAGCGCGGAGACCTTGAGCGTGCCTGCCGCGGCCCGCTTCTTGACGTCCGCGAGCGCCGCCTCCGGCACCGCGAACGTCACGTAGATGGGCTCGACCTGGTTGATGACGACGAGCGCGCGGTCGTCGTTCGCCTTGACGAGGTTGCCGGGGTGGACGAGGAGCCCGCCGGTGCGCCCGGAGATCGGCGCGGCGATCGTGCAGTACGCGACGTTGAGGCGGGCGGTCTCGAGCGCCGCCTCGTCGCCCTTGACCGTCGCGCGGAGGGCGTCGGCGTTCGCGGTCGCCTGCGAGAACTGCTCCTTCGTGACGTAGTCCTTCTTGACGAGCTCGGCGTAGCGCTTGAGGTTCTCGTCCGCCTCCCGTGCACGCGCGCGGTCGCGCTCGAGGTTCGCCTCGGCCTCGGCGAGCGCAGCCTGGTAGGGCCGCCGGTCGAGCTCGAAGAGGGGGTCGCCGGCCCTCACGTCCTGGCCCTCCCGGAACGCCACCCTCGTGACCTCGCCGCCGACGCGTGTCCGCACGGCAACGCTCGAGAACGCGTCCACGTGCCCGACCGCCGTCACCTCGAGCGGGACGTCCAGCTTCTCGACCGGGGCCGCCGTGACGGGGATGGACGGCGGCCCGGACGCCTTGCGCTCGGCGCGCGTGCAGCCGCCGAGGGCCGCGGCGAGGAGGAGGGCGGGGACGATCCGTCTCATGGAGCTTCCTTCCTTGCGGGAACGGGGATGAGCGCGGTGTCGGCGCTCCCCGTGTCGTGTGCGAGCTGGGCCACGGCGAGGAGGAACCCGGCGCGGCTTCTCACGTCCTGAGCGAGGGCGTTCGCGAGGGCGCTCTCGGCGGTGAGGAGGTCGAGGATCGAACCGACGCCTTCGCGGTAGCGCCCGCGCGCGACCTCTGCGGACTCCTTCGCGCTCGCGAGGAGGTCCTTCGAGGCGCGCACCTGCTGCGCGGCCGTCTGGACCCCGAAGTAGCTGTTCCATACCTGGAAGATCACCTGCTGCGCGTACGTCTCGGCGCCGGCGTCCGCAGCGCGCGCGGCCGCCTCGGCGCTCCGCGTGTCGTACACGGTCTTGAATCCGGTGAAGAGCGGGACGCGCAGGAAGAAGCCGAGCGAGTAGTTCGTGGTGTACGGGACGCTCTCGCCGAGGAAGTCGTAGTAGTTGCGGCCGGCGAAAGCCGACGCCGAGAGAGTCGGAAGGCCGGCCGACCGGGCGGACGTCACGCGGGCCTGCGCGGCTTGCGCCCGGGCGCGCACGGCGGCGAGCTCGGGGCGGCTCTTCTCGGCCTCCGCGATGAGGCGGTCGACGGACGCGACCGCGGCGTCCTCGTGCACGTCGGCGGGCAGGTCGGCGGCTTCGACGGGCAGATTGACGGGCACGCCGAGGGCCGTCGCGAGCTGGCCCCGAAACGTCTGGATCTGGCCGCTCACCTGGTCGTAGGCGAGCTTCTGCTGCGAGACGACCGTCCGGGCCTGGAGGACGTCCGCGATCGTCGCGACGCCGGCGCGGTGGCGCTCCTCGGCGGCCGCATAGTTCTCGCGCGCCTGCTTGAGGCTCGCGTCCTGGGCCACGAGGAGCGCGCGGGCCCCCTCGTACAGGTAGTACGCCTGTGCGACCCCGAGAATCAGGTCGTTCATGGCGGCGTTGTGGATGAAGTTCGCCGCGAGGAGCCGCCGCTTCGTCTCCTCGACGTCCGCGGCGCGGCCCCCGAGGTCGAGGAGGAGCCAGTTGAGGCTCACGGACGGCGCATACGTCGTCGAGAGTGCCGTGACGGAGCCGCCGAGGGAGCTCTGCTTCTGCCGGGTGCCGGAGAAGTCCACCTCCACGGCGGGGTAGTACGCCGATCGGCGGCTCCCGACGTCGGCGGCCGCGGACTGCGTGAGGAACCAGCTCTGGCGCGTCACGGGGCTGTTCGCGAGCGCGACGTCGATCGCCTCGTAAAGGGAGATCGTGCGGTTCGCGAGCCTCTCCGGCGACGCCTCGGGGGGCGGCGGCGGAGGCGTCGGGGCGGGCGGAATTGCGTTCGCTGGCGGCGCCCAGCGCGTCTCGGGCGCCCTCGGCGTGTCCGGTGTGGAGGCACACGCGCCGCACGCTGCAGCCGCGAGGAGAGCGGCGAAGAGAGAGGGCGTCCGCGGCACGCGCCGATTATGCCTAGAGGCGAGGAGGGAGACAGAGTTTCGTTCTGGCTAAGATCCGCCCGTGCCACGCCGCCTCTCCGCCGCCCTTGCGGCCGCGCTCCTCTCGACGTCCTGCGGCGGGACGCGACCGATGCCGACGCTCGAGGACTACTCGCGCGGCGTGTCGGGGACGGTCCAGGGAATCGAAGAATATTTCTTTGAAGGTGAAGAGGGCTCCACCCCCGTTCCCGAAGGTCTCGGAAACGGGGAAGGCGCGGGCCCGCTGGCCGATCTTTCGCACCGGTGGCGTCGCGCCTGCAAGAGTCGCTGCGCTTCGGGATTCCGGATCATCGACCTTCAGAAGAGATCCTCTTCGGCCCTCACGATCCGGCTGGAAGTCCGCCTGGAGGGGCGACAGGATCCCGAGCGCGTCGCGGCACTCGCGGTTTTCGACCTCGATTTCGAAAAGGCCCGCGGAATTGAAACATGGATCCTCCGCGCGTCGCGAGCCGTGGATGGCCCCGCTCGGATCCAGAACGGAAGTCCTCATCTCTTCGAGGAAGCCTCGTCCCGTGGCCTCGGCGTCACGAACGAGACGCTCGACCCCGTCGAGGCCACGAACATCTGCATGCCCGCGACGCACCACCACCCCGGCGTCTTGCTCGTCGACGTCGACGGCGACGGGTCTGTCGACGTGATCGTGCCCGGCAGGCGCCCGCGCGTCTTCCTCAACGACGGACTTGGCCGATTCCGCGACGCGACCGCCGGCTCGGGCCTCGACCTCCTGCCCCACATGGAGGCGTCGGGAGGCGTCGCGGCGGACGTGGACGGCGACGGTCTGCCCGAGCTCTTCCTCACGAACCACGTCTCGCCCTGCCGCATGCTGAAGAACCTCGGGCACGGGCAGTTCCGCGACGTCACGGCCGATTGGGGGCTCGCGGGCCTGTCGGCGCCGTACACGTCCGCGGTCTTCTTCGACGCGGACCGCGACGGCCGCGCGGACCTCTTTGTTGCGTGCTACGGCGACGCGCGGACGACGGGCCCCTCGTACGGCGGACTCAACGGCGTCGGCGACCGATTCTTCCGGAACGTGGTCCGGGACGGCCACCCCTTCTTCGTGGACGAGACGGCCGCCTCCGGCCTCGGCGACACGGGCTGGGGATTCGCAGCCTCGGCCTGCGACGTGGACGACGACGGGGACGACGACCTCTACGTCGCGAACGACTTCGGAGTCAACTCGTTCTTCGAGAACCGTTCGACGCCGGGCCGCCCCCGGTTCGTGAACGTCGCGAAGACCGCGGGCGTCGAGGACGAGGGCTACGGCATGGGCTGCACGTGGGGCGACTTCGACGGCGACGGGCGGTGGGACCTCCACGTCACGGACTACTGGACGCCCTTCCAGTGGATCCTGCGCGACTCGCGCTGGCCGATGCCGGCAGTCCCCGGCTCGTTCCTCGCGCGGCCGTGGATGGCGAAGATCATGACGCGCCGGACGCGCGGCGACGGACTCTTCCGCAACCTCGGCGGGATGAAGTTCGAGAGGGCTTCCGAGCGCGCGGGGGTCGCGGACGGCGGCTGGGCGTGGGGCACGGAGTTCGTCGACCTCGACGGCAAGGGCCGCGAGGATCTCCTGGTCGTGAACGGGATGTTCCGCGCGACGACAGGCAAGGACGACGAGATCGGGTTCTGGAACGCGATGGGACGCGAGGGCGTGAACTTCCACGACGGTGTCTGGGGGGGGATCAACTTCGGCGCGAGCGGCATGGCGTCGCACACGCCGAAGAAATTGTTCTGGAATCGCGGCGACGGGACGTTCGAGGAGCGGTCGTTCGTCGAGGGTTTCGATACGCGCGAGGACACGCGTGGACTCGCCTACGCGGACCTCGACGGCGATGGCGCGCCCGAGGTCGTGGTCGCGTGCTTTCGCGGGCCGCTGCTCGTGTACGCGAATCGCTGGGGCGCCGACGGAGGCGGGCGCGTCGTCGTGCGCCTCTCGATGCCGACCGGATTCAACCGAGACGCCCTCGGGGCGGTCGTCCGGCTCTACACCGGCGGCAGGGTCCAGCTGCGCGAGGTGCGCGCGGGCTCGTCGTTCATGTCGCAGTCGTCGCACGACCTCCTCTTCGGGCTGGGGGCGAACGCGAAGGCCGAGCGCATCGAGATCCGCTGGCCGGACGGCCGCCGCGACACGCTCCTGGACGTGCTGGCGGGCACGAGGGTGACGCTGGTGGAGGGAAGAGAAGAGGGGAGAGATCTGCTTAGAAAGTGAATAGGGCAAAGGCAAAGGCGGCACGCCCGAGTTGCGCCGCGCGGGGCCCGCGCGGGCTTCGCCCCGCGCTCCGGCCATAATCACCTTCGATGAAGGTTCTCTTCGGACGGTGCATCGCGCTAGGACTTGTCGCTCTTTGCTCTGGCCTTGCTGCCGCCCCTTTTTCATTCGCAGAAAATCCCCCTCTTCGTTTCTCGCCCGAGCAGGCGTCGAAGATCCTCTCGCTGCGCAACGTCGGGCTCGCGCAGCTCGAGCAGGACAAGGCGAAGGACGCGCGGGCGACGTTCGCGAAGCTCGCGGAGCTCGTGCCGGGCGAAGCGCTGCCGCTCGCGGACGGGGCCGTCGCCGCGCTGCGCGAGAAGGACCTTGCGGGCGCCGATGCGCTCCTCGCGAAGGCGGGAGACCGCGCGGACGTCTGGGCGATCCGCGCCGCCCTCGAGAACGAGCGCAACCGGCCCGCGGCGATGCGGGCGGCCCTCGAGAAGGCCGCCGGCCTCGACCCGCGGGACCTCGAGTCCCGCTGGCGCTACGCCCGCAGCGTGGACTCCGATCCGGCGGCCGGCGACGCGGAGAAGGCGAAGAGGCGCGTGTTCCTCTCCGAGATCGCTCAGCGCTCGCCCGCGAACCTGCCCGCGCGGCTCAAGCTCCTGCTGCTCGAGGTCGAGGCCGGTGACGCCGCGGCCGCGAAGAAGACGCTCGGCGAGCTCGAGCCTCTCGTTTCCGACGGCGACGCACGCGCCCGCCAGTTCCTGGCCGAGGCCAAGGACGCGCTCGGCAAGGGCGACCTCAAGACGGCCGCCGTCAAGGTGCGCGTCCTCGAGAACGTCCAGCGCGTGACGCCGCGTTACCAGCAGTCGCTCGGCGAAGTGTTCACGCAGGTCGTCGGGTTGCCGGTCGAGAGATTTTCCTTGAAGGTGGAAGAGGGCCTTCGCGCCGGAGCCGGTGCCGCGATTCCGGTCGGCTTTCGGGCGCCCGTGGCGACCGAAGAGGACCCGGGGAGATTGCTTAGAAAGGTGGATCTGGCGAACTCGGGCTCGGCCGTCGCGTACACGGTTCCGGCGCCCTACGGTTCCGCCGTGTTCTTCGACTTCGACCTCGACGGGGATCTCGACGTCTATCTTCTCGGTGGAAACAAGCCCGATCAGCTCCTGCGCAACAACCTCGACGGCACGTTCACCGACGCGACCGCGAAGACGGGCGACGCCGCATTTCAGTCGAAGAAGGCGGTTGCGTCCGACGTGGACCGCGATGGCGACCTCGACGTCGTCGCGATCGACGCGAAGGGCGACCTCGTCCTGCGGCTGAACCTCCGCCAAGGACTCTTCAAGACGGTGTCCCTTCACGTGTCAGGCGCCGCGGACCTTGCGGTCGAAGACGTAAACGGGGACGGGAGTCCGGACATCCTCGTCGGTACGTCCAAGGGGCTTCGCCTTCTCATCGGCAAGGGCGATGGGAGCTTCTATGAAGGCGCGGACAGCGGTTTCGGTACGGGAGAGGCCTCGGCCGCGGTGCGGGCGGTGGCGCTGGGCGATTTCGACAACGACGGGTTCCCGGACGTGATCGCGGCGACTGCCGCGGGCGATCTTCGGGCGTATCGAAACCAGGGTGGCGGAAAGTTCGCCGGATGGCAGATCTTCTCTTTACCTTCCAAGCAATCTTCATCTTCTCTTTCTCTTTCTTCTCCGAACACAGACGGCCTTCTCGCCTGGGACGTTGACAGGGACGGCGATCTCGACCTCCTCGTATCGGCGGGCGGCAAGACGTCCGTCCTGATCAACGAGGGCGGCAACGCGAACGGCTGGCTCGTCGTCGCGCTCGAGGGCCTCGCGACAGGCTCGGGCAAGGTGAATCGCGGCGGCGTCGGGAGCCTCGTCGAGGTGAAGGCGGGAAACCTCGTCGTGACGCGCACGGCGGGCCTGTGGCCGGTGCACGTCGGGCTCGGCGCGCGGACGAAGGCCGACGTCGTGCGCGCGACGTGGACGAACGGCGTTCCCCAGAACCTCTTCGACCAGAAGGCGAGAACGGTCGTAAAGGAAGTCCAGCAGCTGAAGGGCTCGTGCCCCTTCGTGTACGCGCACAACGGCCAGACGGGCGTCTGGAGCTTCGTGTCCGACGCGCTCGGCCGCGCGCCCATCGGCCTCCTCTTCGACGGCGTCCACCTCGCGGGCGCCGACACGCGCGAATGGTTGCTCGTGCCGGACGGCATGCTCGCGCCCACTCCGGACGGGAAGCTCCTGCTCGACTACACCGAGGAGCTCTGGGAGGCGGCGTACCTCGACGAGGTTTCGCTCATGGCCGTGGATCACCCGATCGGAACCGCCGTGGTCCCGAACGAGCGGATGATCCCCGGCGCGACGGAGAAGAAGCTGTTCACCGTCGCTGCCCCTCGCCCGTTGCGCGCCGCGTGGTCGGACGCGTCCGGCCGCGCGGAAGACGTGACGGAGCGGCTCGCGCACGCCGACAAGGTCTACGTCGACCCGGGCCCCGAAACCCGCTACCAGGGCGTCCGGAAGGAGCATGCGCTCGTCCTCGACCTCGGCCCGGTGGCGAAGGGAAACCGCGTCGTCCTCTTCCTGGACGGCTGGATCTTTTACACGGACACGTCCATCAACGTCTCGATCTCGCAGCGGAAGGATCTCGTCCACTTCCCGCCCGTCCTCGAAGTGCCCGATGGCAAGGGCGGCTGGAGGGTCGCGATGGAGTCGTTCGGGTTCCCAGCCGGGAAGACGAAGACGATGCCGGTCGATATGACGGGGCTCGTCGACCCCGCCGACCCGCGCGTCAGGATCCGGACGACGATGGCGATCTTCTGGGACGAGGCGTACGTCACGGTCGACGACCCCGCCGTGAACGTCCTCATGAAGGTGCTTGCCCCGGAGAAGGCAACGCTCTCCGAGCGCGGGTTCTCGCGGCGGTTCCGCGAGACGCCGGACGGTCCCGAGGTCTTCGACCACGGCGACACGAACGCGGCGCCCGCCTGGGAGGACGTGCCCGGAAAGATCACGCGCCTCGGCGACGTGACCGAGCTGCTCTCGAAGACGGACGACCGCTGGGTCCTCTTCAAGGGCGGAGACGCGATCCGCATCACGTACGACGCGTCGAGGCTTCCGCCGCTTCCCGCCGGCTGGAAGCGGGACTTCGTCGTCGTGTCCGACGGCTGGGACAAGGACTTCGACAAGAACACCGTGACCGGCCAGAGCTACGGTCCGTGGCCGTTTCACGGGATGTCGGCGTACCCCTACCCCGACACGGAACGCCACCCCGACCCGAAGTTCCTCGAGGAGACGCTCACGCGCGAGGTCGGCCCGGAGCGGTTCCGCAAGGCGCTCGGAGAGAGATGAGAGAAAGATTTCTTAGAAGGTGGAGAGTGCTGGCCGCAGCCGCACTCGCCGCGCTTCTCCTGGCGCCCCTGCTCTCCTACTCATTCGAAGAAATCCCCTCTTCCTCCCTGGCCTCTTCCCGTTCCCCGATCCGTTTCACCGACGTCACGAAGAAGTCGGGCGTCACGTTCTCGTACGAAACCGACCTGCGCCGCGGGCGAAACCTCGCCACGATGGGTGCGGGCGTTGCGATGGGGGACTTCAACGGCGACTCGTTTCCGGACCTCTTCTTCGCGGGCTCGGCCGCGAGCGGCAAGAAACCCGAAGCCGGCCCGTGCGGCGTGCTCTATCGAAACCGCGGCGACGGCACGTTCGAGGACGTCACGGCGCCCTCGGGAATCAGGTCCTGCGGCTGGAGGATGGGCGCGTACTGGGTGGACCTCGACGGGGAGGGGCATCTCGACCTCGTCGTGACGGGAGTCGGCAGCGTCGAGTTGTGGAAGAACCTCGGGAACGGGACGTTCCGCGACGTGGCGGCCGAACGCGGCCTCGTAGCGCCCGGCTACTCGGTCGGGCTCGCGGCTGGCGACGTGAACGGGGATGGGCGCGCGGACCTCTACGTCGTCGGCTACCTCGACACGGACTACGCGAAGGAGAGCTCGTTCGGCCAGTTCGAGGTCCGCGTCCCGGAGGACTACGAGGGCCAGGATGCGAAGCTGAACGTGCAGGGCGAGGGCGGCCGGTTCGTCGAGCGCGCGAAGGAGGCCGGCGTGCTCAATGCGGGCGGACGCGGCCTTTCGGCCGTGTTCTTCGACTACGACGGGGACGGGAAGCCCGACCTCTTCGTCGCGAACGACCGGACGACGAACGTCCTCTACCGCAACAGGGGCGGGGGCGCATTCGAGGACGTGACGGTCGAAGCGGGCGCCGGCAGGCGCGACCACAAGGAGGCCCGCGCCGGCATGGGTGTCGCGATCGGCGACCTCGACGGCAAGGGCCGGCCGGACATTCTCGTCACGAACTTCGCGGGCGAGCCGAAGACGCTCTACCGCAACGTCGAGGGCGCGCTGTTCGACGACGCCACGGACTCGTCGGGCGTGGAGCGCCCGTCGCTTCCGTACGTCCAGTGGGGGACGGACATCGTCGACCTCGACGACGACGGGCGCCCCGACCTCGCCATGGTCTCGGGCCACCTGATCCCCAAGATGATCATGTCGATGGCGCGGCTGTTCGGGAACAGCAAGAGCCTCGGCCCGTACGCGCACGGCGACCGCAGCTACAAGCAGCCGCCCGTCCTCTACCGCAACGCGGGCGGCGGCCGGATGGAGGACGCGACGCCGTCCTCGGGTGACCTCGGCCTCCTGCGCCTCCCGGCGCGTGGACTCGCGGCGGGCGACGTCGACGGGGACGGGCGCGTGGACCTCGTGATCACGTCGATCATCGGGCGCGCGCACGTCCTGCGTAACGCGACGGCCGCTCCGGGGAACGCCCTCGAAATTCTTCCGGTGGCGGGAGCAAACCACCGCACCGTGCTCGGGACGAAAGTCGTCGTGACCGCGGGCGGCGTGCGGCAGGTGCAGGAGTTCATCCTGCGGCCGTCGTACGCCTCCGGAGCGTGGCTCCCTCTCCACTTCGGGGTCGGCGCGGCGAAGACGGCCACGGTCGAGTTGATCCCCCCCGGGGCGACCGAGCCGGCCGCGAAGTTCGAGAACGTCGCAGCGGGCCGCCTCTACGTGCTGAAGGACGGCGCGCTCGCCGAGCGCCGCGCTTTCCGGCGTTGACCTTACCGCGCGTCTTCGCCGCGTTGGGACCGGGGGAGGAAGGGCGCGGGCGGGCGCACGATGAGTCCCGCTCGACGCGTTGAAACCCTTCGTTTTCCCATCCCGTATTCACCTTCGAAGAGATTCAACGGTGAAGACAGGGAGGCAAGACATGAAACGTACGACCCTCGCCCTTCTCGCTCTCGTCCCCGTCCTGGCGCTTCTCGTCCCTCCGGCCGCGGCCCAGATGCAGATCAAGCTGCCGGATGCGAGTCCGGCGGCCAGCGCGAGCGCGGCGGTCGGGCTTGCCGACTTCACGGTCGCGTACCACCGCCCGGCCGTGAACAAGCGGGAGGTCTGGGGCAAGCTCGTCCCGTACGGGCAGGTGTGGCGCGCGGGCGCGAACGAGAACACGACGCTCGCGGCGACGACGCCCTTCACGTTCGGCGGCAAGGCCGTGCCCGCGGGCACGTACGGCGTCCACGTCCTGCCCACCGCGGACACGTGGACGTTCATCCTGAGCTCTCAGGCGAAAGCATGGGGGAGCTACAGCTACGACGAGAAGGAGGACGTCGCCCGCGCGGCGGTCAGGCCGGCGGCGGCCGAGTTCGTGGAACGGCTCACGTGGTCCTTCGACGAGCCGGTCGCGGATGGCGTCGCTTTGACCCTGCGCTGGGACAAGCTCCGGGCCTCCGTCCCGATCGGCGTGGACGCGAACGCCGTCACGCTCACAAGCATTCGGGAGCAGCTCCGCGGCCTGCCTCGCTTCGGCTGGCAGGGCTGGAACGGAGCCGCCGCGTGGTGCCTCCGGAACAAGACGAACCTCGACGAGGCCACCACGTGGGCGGACCGGTCGATCTCCCTGACGCCGACTTACCAGAACCTGCGGACCAGGGCCGGCCTCCTCGACCTCAAGGGGGACGCGGCCGGCGCCGCGGCGGCGCGCGCGAAGGCGCAAACGCTCGCGACGGAAGCCGACATCAACAACCAGGGCTATGCGCTTCTCGGCGAAGGCAAGATCGACGACGCGATCGTGGTCTTCCGCAAGAACGCCGCCGACCATCCGGGGAGCTGGAACGCCCGGGACAGCCTCGCGGAGGGGCTCGAGACGAAGGGAGACAAGGCCGGCGCCGTCGAGAACTACCGCAAGGCTCTCTCGATGGCGCCCGAGGACCAGAAGAAACGCCTCACGGACACGCTCGCGCGCCTCAAATAGAGGCGGCGTCGTCGTCGGCGAGGGCCTGCATCGCCTTCGTCTCGTAGACGTGAATCCCGGGCGGCGCCTCCTTCGCGACGGCCACCATGGCCTTCGCGACGTCGTCCGCCCGGATCGGCCGGTAGCGGGCGGCCGGACCGAGCATGGCGACCGACAGCACGCGCGCGAGGGCGACCCCGACGGCTTCGCCGGCCCGTCTCTCGCGCCGGTGCCCGATGAGGAACGACGGCCGGAAGATCTGAACGCCCCGGTAGGGCAGCGTCCGGACCATGTCCTCGGCCTCGCCCTTGCAGCGCAAGTAAAAATTTCCCGACTGCGCGCTCGCGCCGACGGCGCTCACGAGGAGGAACTGGGCCGAGCCCGCCCGGACGGACACCTCCGCGAGCCGGGCGACGTATCCGACGTCCACCTTGTGGAAGGCCTCGGGCGAGCCCGCCTTACGGATCGTCGTTCCGAGGCAGCAGAAGACGTCGTCGGCGCGCGGAAACGCCGACATGCGCCCCATGCGCTCGTAGTCGACGGTGCGCTGCTCGAGCCTCTTGTGCGTGAGGTTGACCGGGCCACGCACGAACGCAATGACGCGGTCGTACGAACCGCCTGCGAGCAGTCGTCGCAGGAGGCGCTCGCCGACGAGCCCGGAGGCTCCCGCCACGATCGCCGAAGGCATGATTTGGCCGCATCATAAGCGAGAATCCGTCTCGTGCAGACCGTCGAGACGATCCTGACGCTTCTGGGCCTGACGACGCTCCTCGCCTTCCTCGCCCAGAAGGCGAAGGTGCCGTACCCGATCTTCCTCGTGATCGGCGGAATGGGTGTCGCGTTTGTCCCGGGCCTGCCCGCCGTCTCCCTCGACCCGCAGCTCGTGTTCCTGTTTTTCCTCCCGCCGATCCTCTACGCCGCGGGCTACTTCACGTCGTGGCGCGACTTCCGCGCGAACCTCTTCTCGATTTCCCTGCTTGCCGTAGGGCTCGTCGTCGCGACGACCGCGGCGGTCGCGGCGGTCGTCGTCGCGCTCGTTCCGGGCGTGCCGTGGCCGGCGGCGCTCGTCCTCGGCGCCATCGTCTCGCCCCCGGACGCCGTCGCGGCGACGGCCATCGCCCAGCGCGTCCGCCTCCCGCGCCAGATCGTCACGATCCTCGAAGGCGAGAGCCTCGTGAACGACGCGACGGGCCTGGTCCTGCTGAAATTCGCGAGCGCGGCGATCGTGACCGGGCATCTCGCGGTCCTGCCGGGCATCGCGGAGTTCTGCCTGATGGTCGCGGGCGGCGTCGCCGTCGGCCTCGCGCTCGGGTGGCTCTTCGCGCAGGCTCAGCGCTACCTCGACGACACGATCCTCGCGACGACGGCCTCGCTCCTCGTCTCGTTCGTGACGTACATCGTGGCCGAGCACCTGCACGTCTCCGGCGTCCTGGCGACCGTGACGGCGGGCGTCGTGCAGGGACGTTACGTGCCCCGTATCCTGTCCTCGAAAACTCGCATCGAGAGCACGGCCGTCTGGCAGACGTTCATCTTCCTTCTCAACGCGCTCGTCTTCGTCCTCATCGGCCTGCAGCTTCCGGTGATCCTGAAGACGCTCGACTGGCCCTGGCCGGTCGTCGTGGACGGCATCTTCGCGACCTTCGGGACGATGGTCTTCGTGCGCCTCGCCTGGATGTTCCCGGGTGCGTACCTACCGCGCTACCTGTTCCCGAAATTCCGCGCCAGGCATCCCTATCCGCCCTGGCAGGCGGTCGTGATCGTGGGCTGGTCGGGGATGCGCGGCGTCGTGTCGCTCGCGGCGGCCCTGTCGCTCCCGCTCGTCCTCGCGGACGGCCGCCCGTTCCCGGCGCGCAGCCTGATCA
>JBDTTJ010000066.1:0-13417 GCA_039930645.1 Acidobacteriota bacterium | reverse complement strand
GGCCGCGATGCGGGAGGCGAAGGGTCGGCGCGAGAAGGACACGGTCAGCTCCTGAGGTTGATGACGTTTCGGAAGTCGAAGACGTCGAGGTACGCGCGGAGATTCTTGAAGTCCGGATACAGGCGCGCGAGACGGTCGAAATAGCCCTGCGCCGCGGGCGCGTCGCCCGAGAGGTGGCAGGCCTCCCCGAGGAGGTACAGGAGGTTTTTCTCGGCCTCGAGGTCGCCCGCGACCGCGACCCGCGCGAGGCCTTCCTCCCCGAACCAGCGGGCTTCCTCGAACCGGTCCTGCTTGAGGTAGCCGAAGCAGAGGTCGAGGAGGGGATACACCGTGAAGCCGCGGGCGGCTTCCTTCTCGAGCATGTCGAGCGCCCCGTGCACGAGCGCGAGCCCTTCGGTCACGCGGTCGAGCGCGATGTGGCAGTACCCGAGGTTGTCGGACCACTGCGCACGCGGGACGGAGAGCAGCGAGGCCTCGGCGCGCGTGCGCTCGAGCGCCGTACGGTAAGCCTCGGCCGCCTCCTCGAACTTGCTGTCGGCCGCGAGCGCGTTGCCGACCTCGTTGAGGCACGCGCCGATCAGGCGCGGGTCCCCGATTTCCTCGGCGTGGCGGCGCGCCAGGTTCGCGTAGAAGAAGACCTTGGTGCGCTCCTTGCGGAGCCTGTAGATCGCGGCGCTCGAATACGCCGCGCGGAACGCCGTCTGCGGCTCGCGCGTGCGGAGCAGGATTCGCTTCAGCTCGACGAGCTCGTCGGAGGCGGGACCCGTCTCGGCGGCGGCCGCGGCGCGGCAGACGTAGATCCAGTCGACGAACGCGGGCTCGTCCGTCGCCCGCGCGGACGCCAGGGCGGCGTCGTAGCACTCGAGCGCGGCCGCGAACTCGCCCTTCTCGAGGTGCGAGAGCGCGTCGCGGCGCGAGGCCTCGGCGGCGGAGCGGGCGCCTTTGGCCGACTCAGCCATTGGTGTCGTCTCCGGGGTCTTCCTCGCCCTTCGCCTTCTCGATCTGCATCTTCTTGAAGGCGATGAACTCGGCGACTTCGCGGCGGGAGTCCTCGGGGAGCGCGGCCCAGTCCTCGAACGGCGCGGCGGCGCCGGGGGTTTCCCGGGCGACGGCCGGTTCGGCGGAGGGCTCCTCGAAGAAGTGGCTCATGGACAGCTCGAACACCTGCAGGATCCTGAAGAGAGTGTCGAGGCCGACCTTGTACTCACCGTTTTCCATTCGGGAGAGGTCGGACTGCGTCACCCCGATGCGCGCGGCGAGATCCGCCTGGGTGAGATGCCGGCTTTTCCGGATCTGCCGGATCTTCTGCCCCACGAGGAGAATCTGGGATGCGCGCGGTACGGCACTCATGATCGCTGACCGGTTAAGATAGCCCTTCCGCGGTGCCATTTCAAGCGTATTTCGCGCCGCCCGAGGGACGCTAGTCCGTTGAAGAACAAGGTTTTCCTGCTCTCCCAGCTGCTCCGCCGGGACCTCGCCGCCCGGTACGCCGGGAGCTTCGCGGGCCCTTTCTGGGCGATCCTGAATCCCGCGATCATGTGCGCGCTCAACGCGTTCGTTTTCGCGTACGTCCTCAAGGTCCCCACCCCGAAAGGTTTCCAGGGGACGTTCGTCGAGTTCCTGCTCGCCGGAATGCTCCCCTGGCTGGGGATCCAGGAGGCGATCGTCCGGGGGACGACCTCTGTCACGGACCAGGCTCACCTCGTCAAGAAGCTGAGGTTCCCGGTCGCTCTCCTGACGCTCTCCTCGGTCGGCGCCGCGCTCGTGATCCAGACGATCAGCGTCGCGTTGCTCACGTTTTTCCTCCTCGTGACGGGAAGGGGCTCCGTGCAGCCGCATCTCCTCGTGGCGGCCTTCGCCTTCGAGCTTCTCCTGCTCGTGGGCCCGACGCTGATCCTCGCGTCGCTCAACCCGTTCTTCCGGGACCTCGCGCAGATCCTGCCGCCCGTCCTCATGATCGCGTTCTACGTGACGCCGATCCTCTATCCCGAATCCCTGATGCCCGCGTGGGCCACGCCGCTTCTCACGTTCAATCCGTTGCGCGACGTCATCGCACTCTTCCGCGCGGCGCTCTTCGGAATGCCGGTCCCGCCGTGGCGCCGTCTCGGCATCGAAACCGCGGCATTCATCGTGCTAGGCTTTCTGGGACGTCAGCTCTATCGCCGGTTGCGTCCGGCCTTCGCAGACGTTCTCTGAACCCCGAATTCCGCTCGCCCGCCGGTCGAAGGCCGCCGGGTTTCGTGCGTCGACAGGAGTTTCCGTGAAGCGTTTCCTCCCCGTTATCGTGGCTATCGTGGCCCTCGGCTGTTCTTCGTCGACCCCGCCCGCTCCCGCTCCTGGCACGACGGCTCCGAATCCGACGCTCGCCGAGCGCGCGAAGACGAACGAGAAGGTCCAGGAAGCGCTCGGCATCAAGCCCCCCGCGGACGTCGACGACGACGCGCCGGTCGATCCGGTGCCGTACGTGGACCCCGCCACCGGAAAGCGGCTCCTGAGGCTTCTCAAGGGCGGCCAGTATTACGAGAAGGACGGACGGGTCTTCCTCGCGATCGTCAACAGCCCCGGTTTCCCGATCCTCAGCCAGGACGAGACGGCCTTCATCGTCGAGGCGCCTCCCGAGAGGAAGAAACCCGATCCGAGCGCGAAGAAGGCGCCGGCTCCCGAGGATCTCAAACCGATCATCGAGATGCCCCAGAGCGAGGCCGGGATCGTCACGCCGAAGGCGTCGAAGGATCCACTGCGCTTCGAGGAGATCTCGGCCGGCCTGCCGCGCTCGGGCATGTGGCGCGAGAACTTCGACCTCGGCGACGTGCTCGGGATCGGCCACCCCCAGATCGTCGCCCCTCCGGCGCGGCTGACGGGGGCGACGCTCAAGGTCTTCCGTCTCGACAAGGACGACGCGGGGAAGTGGCGTTGGCGCGAAGTTCCGCTCGAGCTCGAAAACCCCGACAAGATCGACGCCGCCTACGGCGCCGCCGCCGTCGCGGACATGGACGGGGACGGGAAGCTCGACATCGTCTTCGGCGGCCACGGCTCCGGCCCGGCCATCGCCTTCAACAAGGGCGGAGGCAGGTTCTCGATCGAGTCGCGCGGCCTCCCGCGGCAGCTCTCGACGCGGGCGATCGCGATCGGCGACCTGAACGGCGACGGAAAGAAGGACCTTCTCGTGGTGTCCGACGACCCCGAGTGGATCCGGACCGGAGGCGTTCCCGTGCGGGAGGCGGACGGATACCTGCGCGGATTCGACGTCCGCGCCTTCCTGAACGAAGGGTCCTCGTTCCGCGACGTTCACACGGGTCTCGAGGGCGCCTGCTTCGGGTACGCGGTTGCCGTGGCCCTCCCGCGGGAGGCGAGCGCCGGGCTGCCGTTCTACACGTCGGGCTGCCGCTACACGGGAGCCACCTCGAACCTCTACGAATTCGACCCGAAGGCCGAGGAGTTCCGTTACGCCGGTGTCGGGGTCATCGAGGGTTACGGACAGGCCTCCGGCGCGGCGGCCGGCACGTACATGGGGCGCCCCGCCCTCTTCGCTTCGTGGTTCAAGCGCACGCCGTCGGGCGGCGCGCCGAAAATCGACGGCCAGGGCATCACCGTGTACTTCCGCGGCGCGGATGGCAAGGTCACGGGCAAGCGCATCGTGAAGACGCTCCAGTACGACTCGCCCTCTCCCGCGATCGTCGCCGGGGACCTGAACGGCGACGGCCTGGACGACGTCGTGTGGGCGGACGAGAGCGCGCACAGGGTGCGCGTCTTCTTCCAGAAGCCCGGCGGGGAGTTCGAGGAGCTTTCCGCCGACCGGGAGCCCTCCTTCGTGAACCACCCGACGGCCCTGCGGATCGCCGACGTCGACGGCGACGGCCAGCCGGACGTCGTCCTCATGTACCAGTACCTCACCGGCGACGAAACGCGGGCGGGGGGGTTCCGGGTGTTTCGCGGCCTCGGGAAGTGAGATTCCGGGGGGGCCGGACACTAGTCCTGTAGATATGCGGCCCCAACATAATTTTCGGGATTGGCCTTGACATCGGGGAATTTCGCCCCTATCGTCTGCCCAATGTTCGGGAAATCTCTATCCGATCCGATGCTTTTCTCGCTTCCGGTAAAAGGGAGCTCCGCTTCTGAAAAAATTGCGGGAGGTGATTCAATATCGCAGGCGGCGAGAGCCCGGATTTCATTCCTGAAGAACGACGAAATCACCCGTATCAATTGAATTCACTGGTAGGAGAAAAAATGAAGAAATTTTCCGTTCTGATCGCGCTCGTGCTGCTCGCGGTTGCGGGCACCGGCTACGCGGTCACCTGCTCGTACGACAACGTGCCGGCGGCGACGCTGCTCGTTCCGTACTTCAAGGTTTCCCTCAACGGCGCCACGGACTACCCGATCCCGTCCGGCGGCACCGACACGCTCGTGTCGGTCGTGAACGTGTCGTCGCCCGGCGTCATCGCTCACGTCACGGTCTGGAACAAGTACTCCAAGGCCGTCATCGACTTCAACCTTCCGCTCACCGGCAAGGACACCGTGTCCTTCTCGATGCGCGACATCCTCAACGGCAAGCTGAGCCCGAACCTCCCGCAGTACGACACGACGAAGTACCCCGTCGATCCGTGCGGCCTGGTCAACCCCGGCAAGCCGAGCGCGACGTATCAGCCGAGCGTGGGCTGGGGCCAGACCCAGTTCATCCGCTTCTCGCACCCGGAAGCGATCAACCTCACGACGGACGTCATCCGCTCGATCTCCCAGTACAACCTGACCTCGGTTGACGCCATCGGCGCGCTCTTCCGCCCGACGGTGTGGGATTCGCTCGACGAGTCCGGCGACGTCACGTCCTGGACCACGTCCAAGGGCGCCAACATCCTCGACGTCGACAACCCGCAGTGCGGCTGGTCCAACGGCACCGACAGCGTCTACAAGGATGCCCTCAGCGGCTACCTGACGATCGACGTCGTCAACTACTGCACGAACTACTTCCCTGACCAGGCCCAGTTCTACAACGAAGACGCGATCGCGACGATCGGCTGGGGCACGACGTACACCCCGAACGTCCTCATCGGCGACATCTTCTTCGTGGACACGGCTGCCAACGGCGGCAACGTTTCCGGCGACCCGGCCGTTGCTCTCGAGTTCGACTCGCGTCTCCCCTACACGGCCACGACGAAGACCTTCTTCGGCAAGTTCGTCGCCACGACGGCGATCGCGGCCTGCGCGAACGAGGGAACGGTCGGCTGCGCCGCGGCCCCGTACTTCGCTCCCGCGTCGTTCATTTTCCCCGGCGACGGCCGCGAGCCCCTCGGCGACCACTACGCCTTCCGCTACCTGGCCGACTCGGCCGCTGGCCTCCAGTCCTGGATCCAGGTCTGGCGCAGCGACCTCTACGGCGGCACGCAGGTCAACCTCTGCGCGTGGGCCAACCCCACCTCGTCCGGCAACAAGGGCGCTGCGGGCACCGGCTTCTATGACGCCATCCACCAGGTCGGCGTCCTCGCCTACGACAGCGACGAGAACCTGTTCGGCGGCGTGGGCATCCCGCCCGGCCCGTCCGGTCAGCCGGCCGGCCAGACCTCGAACACGTACATCTTCCTCGAGTCGCAGCGCATCAACCTCGCCGCGACGGCCGACTGGAACCCCGCTGGGTTCAAGTTCGGTTGGGTCGACCTGACGCTCCGCGGCGCGACGATGACGGGCGCCTCGGCTGCTACGGGCCTCTACAACATGGGTTGGGTTGGTGTTCAGCACACCGCGCCTGGCGCCTTCATCAGCGTCGGCCACGCGGCCTCGAACCTCGACAACCAGTTCCAGTGCCGGCCGGCCATCGGCCAGGGCCTCGGTACCCAGAACTGATTTCCTGACGTCTCAGGAGAGCGGGCGGCTTCGGCCGCCCGTTTTTTTTTCGTCAAGACGGGGTGAAAGATCGGTCCGGACCACCTCACTTCCTCGCAGGGGATCCGACCGCCTGTGATTTCTGTGCCTGGACAGGCCGCGCCATGGAGCGATAAGATCTATATGTCGTTCGCTATCAGCTTCTTGCCCGAGGGAAGCTTCCACTACCACCGGGATCGGGGAACACACATCGCATGAAGGTCTCCACAGCAAGCTCGCGCCTCGCCCTCCGCCACGGTGCCGGACTCGTTCTCGCCATCCTCGCCCTCGTCGCGTTGCCGGCGCGGCTGGAAGGCCAGGGGTGCTCCGTCCTTTCGCCCACCGACTTCGAGCCGAATCCGCCGGGACCGGCGCGGCCCAGTTCGCTTTCGGCCGCTTACAACAGCAACCTTTCGCTCTACCGGGCGGGCGCGGGCGGGCCGTGGCGGCTGCTGCTGCAGGAGTCCTTCGGGTACTCGGTCCTCGACCTGTCGAATCCGGCTAACCCGACGGTCATCCGCTGGGACGACCTGCGCTACGACGCCTCGACGCCCGACTCGAATCCCATCCCCCAGCACGGCGACGGGCAGAGCTACATCCAGACGGTCGCCGTATCGCCCGACGGAGTGCGCGCGGCGTTTTCGGTGAGCGGGCCGGGGGAGCCCGACTGGCACACGATGGTCGGCCGGGCCGACCCGAACAACGGCTTCGGCATCTGGGGCGACTTCGGCAACTCGCGCGCCTCCGGCACGGTCGTCCAGCAGGTCGGGTCGCGCTACATCGCCTACTCGACTCTCGGGACCGCGGCGGCATCCGCCGCCGACGTCACGACGCTTCCCACGGCGCTCGGGTCGCTGAACCTCTCCTACGAGACGACGAACTGGCCGGCCGGCACCGGACTCGGCCTCGCGGGCGGGTTCCTGTACTACATCGCGGGGAGCGCGGTCCAGGTCATCGACGCCACGACGCCCGGGCCCGTCGGCAGCATCACGGCCGCGTACAAGACGCTCCAGATCACCAGCGCGATGGTCCCCGACTTCGGGGGCCGCACGCCGCAGTACGTCGCGGGCGCCGTCGACCCGGCGAATTCGAACAAGCTGTGGCTCCTCGTGGCCCTCGCGCCGATCATCGGCCAGGAGAACTCTCCGAGCTACGGTCTCGTCTCGGTCACGCGGGACGGCGGCCCCCTCCCGGCCCCAGTTTCCGCGGGTCCGGCCTACCGGATTCCCGCCGCCCAGAACGAGACATGGGTGAACGCCGGTCCGGCGTCCTCCCTCGTCCTGAAGAACGGCACGCTCTACGCGCTCATGTGGTCCAACCGCCGGGCGCCGAGCTACCGGTTCGGCATGTTCTCGACGACGGTGGGGGCGTGGGCGACGGCCTCGACCACGGCGAGCCAGTCGCTCGTGACGAACCCCAACTTCAGCGTCGGGTCGGCCATGGGCTTCATCGACGGACCCGGGAACACGCTCTACGGCTACGCGGCGTCCGGCGACGCCTGGGTCGTCCCGTTCTCGTGCGCCTCGCCCGACACGCCCGCGTCGTCCAGCCTGACGGTTGTGAACGCCAGCGCGGGCGGCGCCGCGGTCGCGGATGGAGGCACCGTCTTCGTCGGCGACCAGCTCACGATCGTCCCGTCCGTCGTCCCGCAGCCCTCCTCGAGGCCCCTCACCTCGTGGGGTTTCGATTTCGACTTCCACGCGGGCAACGGGATCGAGGACGCCGGGACTTCTCCGCGCATCAAGAACCCCGACCAGAGCCTTGTCACAAACGGCGCGGTACCTCCCGCGTCGAACACCCTCGTCGGGCCCTGCGACCCGATAGCCGGCGGTGTCGTTGCGACCGGCGCGGGCTGCTGGGCGTCCGTCCTGGGCAATTCCGCTTCCGGCGGACCGGACTTCGCCGCGGGCGACCCGGCGGGCACGGTCAAGCCGCTCAGGATCGCCTTCGAGGCCACAAACTCGCTGGGCATCTCGAACACGGCGGTCTTCACCGTGAACTGGAAGATCCCCGCGACGCGCGTCGCGTCCACGCAGATCCTCTCGGGCCAGCCCCTCGTGAGCGCATCGGACGGGCATCCGACCGGCTACCAGTGGTATTTCGGAACGGCGCCGAACAACCTGCTCGTGGCCGGCGCGCCCACGCCCTGCACCGGCCCGTCTTGCGTGCCGACCTCGGGCACGTCGTACTACTGGCTCACGGCCACGTACGCGAACGGCTACTCGACGCCCGACTACGTCGCGGGCACCACCGCGGGCCTGCCATTCACGGTGACGTCCTTCGTTCCGGTCTTCACGGTGAACGCCGCGTCGGCCGGTCCGCTCACGGCGTACACCTATCAGTCGCTCCTGATCCAGAACAACTCGCAGCGCGGCTCGGGCATCACGGCGACGTACAAGTACTACCTCTGCGCCGCGCCGTGCACGGACAACGACGCGAACTACGTCGCGGTCGGGATTCCGGACATCGCGGGCGGCTCGATCTCGATTGCCGTCCCGGCCACGCCGGGAAGCTACGTTCTCCGGCTCAATGCGAATTACACCGGGTCCTCCAGCGGAACGGCCAAGTGGCCCGACCCCGTCGGGACGCCCGCGGGATTCCCGATCACCGTCAGCAACGCGCCCCCGCCGATCGTCGTATCGGTCAACGCCTCGCCGAATCCGGCGAACCACGGCGACACCGTGCAGCTTTCGTGCTCGGCGACGGGCGGCACCGGGACCTACACCGCGTACGAGTGGTCGACGACCGCCGGCACGTTCAGCTCTCAGCAGAACCCGACGTTCCGGGCCTCCAACCTGTCGAACGGCGACGTCACCCTCCCGGCGACGTGCACCGTCCACGACACGGCCGGCGGCCAGGGCAACAACACCGTCAACGTGACGATCCACAAGGGGGCCACGGCCACGCCCATCTCGGTGAACGCCTACGCGAGCCCGAACCCCGCGAACGCCGGCAACCAGGTGACCCTCACGTGTCTGGCGACGGGAGGGAACGGGTCGTATTCCTTTGCGTGGTACGGCCCGACGGGCGGCAGCTTCAGCTCGCAGCAGGTCTTCACGTTCACGGCATCGAACGGCTCGGCGTCCGACGTTCAGACCACGTACACCTGCAGCGTATCGGACAGCGCCGGGGCCAGCGGCTCGAACATCGTCACCCACGTCGTGCGCGCCAGCGGCCCGCCGGCGCCGGCCTGCACGGCGGTGGACTACACGCTCAAGGACTACCTTTCGCAGCAGACGATCGTTCCGGTGGGCTCGGGCCAGTTCAGCGCCTACCAGGTCAGCGTGGGGCAGGCCCTGCAGTTCGTGCCGACGGTCTCGACGTTCTCGACGTACAGCTGGACGTTTGGCGACGGCAGCACGTCGGCACAGCAGTCGCCGCAGTACGCCTACCAGACCGGAGGCACGCGCAACGCCGTGCTGACCGCCTCGGGCGGCCTCGCGTGCGCCGTTCCCGCGTCCTACACCATCATCGTGTCCGGCCCGACCGGGAACTTCTCGGCCGCGTACGAGGACGCCACGGCCATCACGTACTCCAACGTGACGGCGTTCAAGAACATCGTCTTCACGGCGTTCGACGCGCCCGGCGCCGTGGACGCCTATTCGTGGGACTTCGGCGACGCAACGGCGCACGCGACGGGCCAGACGCCGCCGCCTCACGGCTTCGCTCCGGGCACGTGGACGGTCAAGCTCACGGTCACGAAGGGCACGGCGAGCGTCAACCAGACGCTCGTCCTCACGGTCATCCCGCCGCCCGAGCCTCCGAGGTGGGTCGTGCCGGGCATGGCCAACTCGACGTCCGCGTTGACGGGAGCCCACTGGCAGTCCGACGTCACGATCTTCAATCCGCACCCGACGATCCCGGCGACCTATTCCGTCGCGTTCCTCGACGCGACGAACCCGTACGCGCCGCTGAGCTTCAAGCAGCTCGTCGTTCCGCCGCTCAATACCCTGGGGTCTCCGAACCTCCTGGGAGACTTCTTCGGCCAGCCCAACGGCGCCTACGGCGCGTTCATGGTGCGCGGCGACGTCGCGCCGCTCGCGCCGGTCATCACGGCCCGCACGTTCAACAACGGCGATCCCGCGAAGGGCACGTTCGGCCTCTCGGTGCCCCCGGCGTCGGGTGCGGGCGGCGTGTCGGCGCAAGCCTCCGCGGCGGCTTCGGTCCTGATCGGCCTCCGACAGAACGCCGCGGCGTACACGAACATCGGCATCGTGAACCTGAAGAACGACTCGGCGAAGGTCCGGCTCAACTTCTTCGACGGCACGTCGGCGGCGTTCCTCGGCACGAAGGACGTCGACCTGGCGGCCTATCAGTCGACCCAGATCTCCCGCGCCCTCGAAGCCGCCGGCTACGCCGGGGCGAGCGACCTCTACACCGTCAAGGTCACGATCCTGGCGGGGACCGCCGTCTACCCGTACGCGACGGTCATCGACCTCACGTCGACCGATCCGGTCGTCGTGACGCCGACCGACGCGCCTTCGAACTCCTACCGCGTGCCGGGCATCATCCGGCTGACCGGCGCGAACGGCGAGAAATGGCGCAGCCGGGTGACGCTCTCGAACCCGTCGACCACGTCGCGCAAGGTCCACATGGTGTTCTCGTACATCGCGTGCAACACGAACGGCTGCTCGAGCCTGAACAGCACCCAGGGCGACGTCAACATGACGCCGGGGCAGACGCAGCAGTGGGACGACTTCGTCAAGGTCTGGCTCACCGTCAAGGGTTTCATCCCGGTGGACGACGCGACGAGCTATGCGAGCTCGTTCCTCGACGTCTCGCCGGCCGCCGGCGACGCGAACCAGGATCCGGTCGTCGTCCTCGGTGAGACGTACAACGACACGCCCGCCGGTCACGTGGGTCTGCAGATTCCGGGCTACACGCCGCTCGACGGAGCGAACCGGGTGGGCGCGTACAAGCGCCTCGCCCTGACGGGCCTCGCGGCGACAGCCGGGTACCGGACGAACCTGGCGCTCTTTGCCGTGTCGGGGTCTTCGGCCAGGTGGGTTGGCGTTCACGTGTACGCGCCGGGCGGCGGGAACCTCCGCGACATCCCCGTCTTCGTCGACGGCTTCGCCCAGGTCTCCAGCGCGACCCTCTTCGGCGGGCTCTCCGGCGACCTCTCCCGGTTGTCCATCGTCGTCGACAACGTCGACGACGGGCTCACGGTGGCGGGCTACGCGACGATCATCGACAACACGTCGGGCGACGCCACGTTCGTGAAGGCGACGCCCGTCCCCTGACACTTCGACACACGATTTCGAAACCGGCCCGGGCCACGCGTCCGGGCCGTTCTTTTTCGGGGCCGCGCGAGCCGCAGGGCGGATAACATCCCCGAGACCCATGCCCGAGACGCCGGCGACGTATTCCTTCTCGAACCTCTCGAAGGTCTACCGGATCTACGAGGCTCCGCGCGACCGGCTCGTCGAGGCCCTCACGGGCCGGCCGCGGCACGCCGAGGTGCACGCGCTCCGGGGCGTGTCCGCCTCGATCGCGAAGGGCGCGGTCCTCGGCGTCGTCGGCGAAAACGGGTCCGGGAAAAGCACGCTCTTCAAGATCCTCGCGGGCACCACGGCCGCCACGTCCGGCTCGGTGCACCTCCCGGGGCGGATCGCGTCGATTCTCGAGCTGGGCTCCTCCTTCCACCCGGAGGACACGGGCCGCCGGAACGTGATCCTCCAGGCCGCGCTCGCCGGCCTCTCGCGCGAGGAGGTCGCCGCCGCGCTGCCCGAGATCGAGGAGTTCGCCGAGCTCGGCGACTTCTTCGACCGCCCCGTGAAGACGTACTCGTCGGGGATGCAGATGCGTCTCGCGTTCTCCGTGGCGACCGCGGTGCTCCCGGACGTCATCCTCCTCGACGAGGCGCTTGCCGTGGGCGACGGCCGGTTCCAGAAGAAGTGCGTGGACCGGATCTTCGAGCTCAAGGCGTCGGGGAAGACGATCTTCTTCTGCAGCCACGCCATGTACTTCATCTCGACGCTGTGCGACCGCGCGATCTGGCTGAACGCGGGAAGCGTGGCGGCGGAAGGAGACGCGCAGAGCGTCGTCCTCGCGTACGAACGGTTCCTGGCGCGCAAGGACGCCCCCGGCGTCCATCACGCACACCCGCCCGCCGACTCCAAGGGGCGCATCACCGGCTTCACGCTGGTCGGCGCGGACGGGCGCGAGATGGAGGAGTTCCGGCCGAACGAGCCGTGGATCGCCGAGATCGCGTTCGAGGGCGACACGCCCGAGCGGCTCATGCAGGTGCACCTCGGCGTGGCGACGCTCGACAACGTGGAGCTGTTCACGGCCGAGTCCAGGACGGACGGCGCCGGTCCCTTCGGCGGCCGGGCGCGGCACAAGGTCCGGGTCCGGATCGACCAGCTCCCGCTCTGGAAGGGCGAGTTCGTCGCGACCGTGTTCCTCGGCGACGAGAAGGCGCTCGCGCTCTACGACTCGCGGAGCCGGACGTTTCGTGTCGAATCGGACACGTGGCGCAACGGCCTCATGCGGCCCCCGCTCGCGTGGGAATCGCTGTGAAGATCGTCTACGTCCTCGAGTCCCTCGAGCTCTCGGGGGGCGTTAAGGTGGTCGTCGAGCACGCGGAGGGTCTGCGCGGCCGCGGCCACGACGTGACGATCGTGACGCGCGACGCGCGCCACGCGTGGCTGAGCGTCGGCGTGCCCGTCGTCGAGGTCGCCGCGTTCGACGCAACCACCCTGCCCGAGGCGGATGTCCACGTCGCGACGTGGTTCCCGACGGTCCCTCCCGTCGTCCGCGCCCGCCGTGCCGCGAAGATCTTTCACTTCTGCCAGGGGTACGAGGCGCCGCACCCGCACACGTTCCACCGGCTGGACGAGATCGACGAGGCCTACCGGCAGAACGTGCCGAAGCTGCTCGTGTCGGCCCACCTCGAGGCGGTCCTCGCCCCGCGTTACCCGGGCCCCTACCACTTGCTCCCGCAGGCGATTCCCGCGGCCTTCTTCGCGCCGTCCGATCCGCGGCGCGACGCGCCCCGCCGCCCGCCCACCGTGGGCGTCGTCGGGCCGTTCGAGGCGCCCCTGAAGGGAATCGCCGTCGCGCTCGAGGCCATCGCGCACCTGCGCGGCGCGGGGCGCGACGTCCGGCTCTACCGCGCAAGCGCGCTGCCGCCGTCGATCGAGGAAAGGCAGCTGCTGGACGCGGACGTGTACGGGCACGCGCTGCCCGCCGAGGTGATGCCGATCTGGTACCACGCGTGCGATGTCCTGCTGTTCCCGTCCTTCGATGCCGAGGGGTTCGGGCTCCCGCCGCTCGAGGCGATGGCCGCCGGAGTTCCCGTCGTCATCTCCGACATCCCGTCGCTCGTCGTCCTGCCCGAGGACGCCGTGTCCCGTGTGCCGGCCGGCGACGCGTCGGGCATGGCCCGCGAGACGGCGCGCCTCCTCGACGAGCCGTGGCTCTGGGCGACGCGCCGGGCCAAGGGTCTGGAGGCCGCGCGGACGTTTTCGCTGGACCGCGTCCTCGACCGCCTCGAGGAAATCTTCGCTCAGAAGACTTCGTGATCGAGGAAGCGATAGTCGAAGGCGGCGCCTTCGGCGGC
>JBDTTJ010000065.1:0-13529 GCA_039930645.1 Acidobacteriota bacterium | reverse complement strand
TCTGCTTCTGGACCCAGCTGAGGTTCTTGAGCACGTCGGCGATGTCCGTGAGGGCCCCCGAGCGCATCTTGTCGAGGTTCTGCTTGTAACGGCCCTTCCAGTCGCCCGTGGGCGGCAGGATGCCGTTCTCGAGGACGCGGAAGACTCCGCCGACGTCCTTGCGGCGCGTGAGGGGCCTGAGGCCGATCCGGTCGGAGTTGCCGACGGGGACCATGACGCGCGAGTTGTTGCCCAGCAGGCGGAGCTGGTAGCAAGGCGCGGGCGAGCCCTCCATGAGCGATTCCTGGATGGTCTCCACCACGCCCACACCGTGGTTCGGGTAGACGAGCTTATCGCCGATCTTGAACGCCACGGCCAACTCCTCCTTGGAAAGGGGATGGAGAGACTACTCTGCCCTCCCCCGGGCGTCAACGAGTATGACAGGCGGTCCCGCTTGTGGTGCCTGTTGAACGGTTTAGCCGACGGCGTACGATTGAGTCGCAGATTCCATGGACGAATTCATCGCGAGATCCCTCCCGTCCCGCACGATCTTCGCGGCCGCGCTTGCGGCGATCGCGCTCGCCGGCTGCGCGCGGGAAGTGCCGGAAAAGAAGGGACCCGACCCGCTCACGGCTGCGATCAACGCGCTTCCGGAGAAGCCCAGCCCTTCGCTGGAGGAAATCGCCGCCGAGCGCGCCCGGAATGCCGAACTCCAGCGAACGCTGGACGACGTCCAGAGCGCCCTCGAGGAGCTGCGGGTCAAGGAACTCAAGGCGATCCGAACGTCGATCGCGGTCGCTCAGGAGGGCCGGGCGTCGGCGGGGAGCCGCGAGACGCTGAAGGAGCAGATCGACGACATCCGCAGGTCTGTGAGAGCCAACCTCGAGAAGCTCGAAGCCCTCGAGAGGGCGAACCACGCTTCGGACGAGAGGGTCCTGGGCCTGGAGCGCCTCGTCCGCGAGCTCCACCGGCAGCTGGACGAGAAAGAGGAGACGATCGCCGCGCTCGAGGAGCGCACGCGCGAGCTCACCCAGACCGCCGAAGGGCTCCGCGGGACCGTGAAGGAGAAGGAACACGCCGTCGAGCAGGCGAGGGCGCTCCTCGCGGACCGCGAGGTCCAGCTCGCCGCGGCGTACGTCCTGATCGCGCCGAGGGGAATGCTCCAGAAGGCCGGATACGTCGAGCGGAAAGGGTCCGTCCTCGGGTTCGGCGGCACGTGGCAGCGGACCGGACGCGTCGACGAGTCCCTCTTCCGCCGGATCGACATCCGGAAGGTGACGCGGTTCGACCTCGGCGCGTCGGCCGACCAGGCGGTGCTCCTCTCGGACCACCCGGCCGACAGCTACGTGATCGCGGCCATGAGCCCGCACGAGGCGCAGCTCACCGTGCGGGACCCGGCGCGGTTCTGGAAGATGAGCCGCCAGCTCGTCATCGTGCTGCCGGACTGAGGGCGCGACCAGCCCCGGACGCTCGGCGGGGATACCCCTTTCCCCAAGACAGAAACCTCCACCTTATAAAATAAGGAAGAATACAAACTTTCCCTTATTTTATTCGGAATGAATGACTTAGAGACGCCGCGTCATATCGCATCTTCAGGGTTGGTGCCGGAGGAGGGATTCGAACCCTCACGGCCTTGTGGGCCGGGGGATTTTGAGTCCCCTGCGTCTGCCATTCCGCCACTCCGGCAGGCCGTCGCAATTCCGATTCTACGGTCCCGTCACTCCCACTCGAAGCGCACGTTGCGATTGAGGTGCGCGAAGGCGCTGCCCGCGACCGTGCCGAGCACGTTCCAGAACACGTCGTTGATGTCCGCGGCGCGCGTCGGGAGGAAGAGCTGGACGCTCTCGATCCCGAGCGAGAAGAGGACGCCCACGAGGATGACGTCGACGTGGTTGCGCGCCGGCGTGCGGCCCGGCCCGTCGAGGAACTTCCAGAGGAGGAACGCCCACAGCGCGAACATCGCGAGGTTCCCGACGATCCCGACGACGGCGTAGACGAACGCGTTCGAGAAGGCCCCGCCGTGGCCGGCGCGCACGAGGATGCGCGCGATGTCCTCGAACGGCGCGAGGTTCGTTCTCACGCCGCTCCCGCCCTTAAGGAGCAGCGTGACCGCGAGAAGCAGGGCGGAATAGACGACGAGGAAGAGCCCTTCGGTCTTCTTTCCGATCCTCACGACGCTCACGTCAGGCGCTCCCGAGCCGGAACAGGGTGCGGAGGTCGCCGACGACGTCCCCGCGCACGTTGAGAACCGGCTTGAACGCGAGCGTCCTGAGGCGCGCGAGGCGCGCTCCCTTGGCCATCCCCAGCGCGGCGAGGACCTCGACGGTGACGGCGTCACGCCCCCGCTCGGCGCCGTCCGCGATCTTCACGGCGATCCCGACGGCCTTCCCGCCACGCCGCGCGAGAGCCGCGGGCACGCCGACGGCGTAGACGCCTTCGGCGCCTTCCTTCGCAACGAGAGTCCCGCCGAACTCGCGCATGAGGTCCGTCGTGAAGCGGCCGGTCCCCGCCACCATCCCGGGCGCCGCCGCCATCGCGCCCGCGATCCGGCGGCGCGCCGACGTTTCCGCCGGGCTCTCGCCGCGCGGCCCGTCTCCGACGAGGCGGGCGTAGGCGCGCGCGAGCGAGGCGAGCGGCACGCGGAAGACGGGCACCGAGCAGCCGTCGACGGCGCGCGCGATCCGCGCGGCGGGAACGCCCGTCATGCGGGAAACCGAGGCGAGTATCCGTCTCTGGAGCGGGTGCCCCTTTTTCCAGTACGCGGCGGGATCGAGGCCCATCAGGCGGCACGCGAGGAGCATGGCGGCGTGCTTGCCCGAGCAGTTGTTGTGGAGGGGCGTCGGGCTCTCTCCGGCCGCCCACACGGCGCGGGCCGACGGCTCGTGCATGGGCGGATGCGCGCCGCAATGCAGGTCGCTCTCCGTGAAGCCGCCCTTCGCGAGCATCGCGGCGGCGAGGCGCGTGTGCGCGGGCTCCCCGGAATGCGAAGCGGCCGCGAGCGCGATCTCTTCGGTCGAGAGGGCGAAGCGGTCCTCCCCGCCCGCGGCGAGGAACGGGGCGAGCTGGAACGGCTTGGCCGAGGAGCGCAGCCACACGGCCTGGCGCGGGTCGCCGAGAGAGGCGAGGAGCGTTCCGTCCTCCGAAACGACGGCGACGGAGCCGCGGTGCACGGATTCGACGCGTCCGCCGCGCGTCACGGCGACGGCCGGCACGCTTCGGGGGACGCCGCGCGCTCCGCGTTCCGCCATTTGGCGCGCGAGATTACCCGAATTCGTTGACGCGACGCACAGCAGCCAAGACAATGCGTCGTGCCGCCTCCCGCGCCGCCGCCGACCCGCACGACCGCCGTTCCGGCGCACGAAGGGTTCTTCGTGTCCGAGTTCCTCGGCGAGACCGTGCGCGACGTGGCGCGCCAGCCCGTCGGAAAGATCCGCGACCTCGCGGTCTCGACCGGCGTCCGGTCGCCGTTCCCGAAGATCACGGGCCTCCTTCTCCGCGACCGTTTCGACACGTTCGTCCTCCCGTGGGAGGACGTCGCGATCTTCCAGCGCGGGACCGTGCGCACGCGGCTGATGAAAGACGACCTTCTCCACCGGCCGCCCAGCGACGACGAGATCTTCCTCGCGCGCCATCTCCTCGACAAGCAGATCGTCGACATCAACGGCGTGAAGGTCGTGCGCGTGAACGACCTCAAGCTCGACGTCGTGTCCGGCGACCTCGTCCTCACGGCGGCCGACGTCGGCGTGCGCGGCCTCGTGCGGCGCGTCTTCGGCGCGGGAATCACGCCGCGCGGCGGACGGCTCTCGGACCGTTCACTTCCCTCGCGCCTGATTCCGTGGGACTCGATCCAGCCGCTCCATCCGCAGCTCGACCGCCTCGAGACGACGCTTCCGCAGGAGAGGCTCCAGCGCCTCCACCCGGCCGACATCGCCGACATCCTCAGCCAGGTCTCGGGGACAGAGCGCACCGGGATCTTCCGCAAGCTCGACGTCGAGACCGCCGCCGAAACGCTGCACGAGCTCGAGCCCGAGATGCAGGCCGAGATTCTCGAGGACCTGCCCGAGGAGCACGCCTCGGAGATTCTCGAGCAGATGCCCGCGGACGAGGCGGCCGACGTTCTCGGCGAGATCGAGGGCGAGCACGCGCGCGGCCTCGTTCAGCTCATGGAGAAGGAGGCCGCCGACGAGGTCACGGAGCTTCTCGTTCACGACGAGAACACGGCCGGCGGCCTCATGGGAACCGACTTCGTGACGTTTCCGCCGCACCTCAGCGTGCGCGAGACGCTCCTCAGGCTGCGCCCCATCGCGCGCGACGCCGAGGTCCTGTTCTACTTCTACGTCGTCGACGAGCGCGAGATCCTCCTCGGAGCGCTTTCGGTCCGCGAGCTCCTCGCCGCGGACGACGACGTCACGCTCGAGAAGGTGATGACGACGCCCGTGAAGAGCGTGACGCCCGACGTCTCGGCCGACGACGTGGCCGAGACCATGTCGAAATACGACCTTCTCGCGCTGCCCGTGACCGACCCCGAGGGCGTCCTGATGGGGATCATCACGATCGACGACGTGGTCGACCGGCTCCAGGACATGCCGCGGCGTCACCGCCGGAGGCTGCGCTGATCGCCCCGGCGGCGGAATCGGCGCCGCGCCCGGAGATCCGGAGCTGGCGCCGCCGCCTGACCGTCTTCCTCGCGATTCTCGGCCCCGGATTCATCACCGCGAACGTCGACAACGACGCCGGCGGCATCGCGACGTACTCGATCGCCGGCGCCCACTTCGGGTACTCGCTGCTCTGGACGCTCCTCCCGATCACGGTCGCGCTCATCGTCGTCCAGGAGATGTCCGCGCGGCTCGGCGCGATCACGGGCAAGGGCCTCGGCGAGCTCATCCGCGAGAACTACGGCCTGCGCACGACGTTCTACCTGATGGTCGCGCTCCTCGTGACGGACATCGGGAACACCGTCGCCGAGTTCGCGGGGTGGGCCGCGGCGCTCGAGATCTTCGGAATTCCGCGCTGGGTCTCCGTCCCGGTCGGGGCGTTCGTCGTCTGGTGGCTCGTCGTGAAGGGCAATTACAAAACGGTCGAGAAGATCTTCCTGATCGCGTGCACCGTCTACCTCACGTACGTCGTCTCCGCGCTCTTTGCGAAGCCCGTCTGGACCGACGTTCTCAAGCAGACGTTCGAGCCGAAGATCGAGTCGAGCGCCGCGTGGATCCTCATGATCATCGGCATCGTCGGGACCACGATCGCGCCCTGGATGCAGTTCTACCTTCAGTCCTCCATCGTCGAGAAGCGCATCGGGCCCGAGGAATACCGGTACTCGCGATGGGACGTCATCGTGGGTTGCATCGTCGCGGCCGGCGTTGCGTTCTTCATCATCGTCGCCTGCGGCGCGACGCTCTTTCCGAAGGGAATCCGGATCGAAGGCGCCGAGCAGGCCGCGCTCGCGCTGAAGCCGCTCGCGGGCAAGTGGGCCGGGACCCTGTTCGCTTTCGGCCTGGCGAACGCCTCGCTCTTCGCGGCGTCCATCCTCCCGCTCGCGACGGCGTACTCCATCTGCGAAGCCCTCGGATTCGAGGCCGGAGTCGACAAGTCGTGGTCGGAGGCCCCGCAGTTCAACACCCTCTATACGTCCATGATCGTGATCGGCGCGGGCATCATCCTGATCCCCGGCGTCCCGCTCTTTCCCGTCCTCTTCCTGTCCCAGGTCCTGAACGGCCTGCTCCTTCCGTTCGTGCTCTTCTTCGTGGTCCTCCTCGTGAACCGGGCCGACCTGATGGGGACGTACGTGAACGGCCGCGTCTGGAACTGGATCGCGTGGGGGACCGTCGGCGTCATGATCCTTCTGACGCTCGTCCTCCTCGTGGCGACGATCTGGCCCGGTTTGTTCCCGGCGGCGTAGCATCCCGGAACGGGGGTTGCTTAGAGCTCCCCGGAACGGCCTCCCCGCGTCCCATGTTTCGGACGGCGGAGGACGCCCGCGCGCCCAAGCCTAGATTTTCCAGGAGGTTGACCCCATGCGATCCCGATTTGCCTCTCTCGCCGTTTGTCTCGCCCTCGCCACTGTGGCAGGCGAGGCCGCCGCACAGGACCGTTCCGGAACTTTGGAGATCTCGCCGTTCGCGGGCGGCTACTTCGGGGGCCGGCTCTACGGCAATTACCCCGTCGGGACTGCGACGTACACCTACCTCGAGCCGCAGGACGACCTCACCTACGGCGTCCGGCTCGCCTATAACGTGAACCGGCACTTCGGCTTCGAGTTCGACTGGACGTCGGCGCACCCGGACCTCCGGACCCCCTACTTCTACGGCGCGCCGGCGAACAACGTGACGGCCGGCCGCCTCCGTCAGAACGTCTACGAGGCCAACACGATCTTCAGCTTCGGCAAGAACCGGGCGAACGGCTACTTCGGCCTCGGCGCCGGGGTCGCGACCCTCGACGTGACGGACACCGCCACGTACGTTCCGTCGCGCTCGCGCTTCACGGCGAACGTCTCGGGCGGCGCGAAGTTCTGGTTCGTTCCAAAGGTCGGCGTGCGCCTGGATGCGCGCTACCGCGTGATCGACCAGCGCGACGGCGACCACGGTTCGTGCAGCAGCCACGACAACTGGTGCTCGAACCGCTGGGAGAACTGGTCGCACAACACCGAGTTGACGGGCGGACTGATCTTCGCCTTCTAGAGAACGCGGCCTTCTGGCGGCGCGACGTCGATCCGGCGCGCGCCGCCCTCCGCGAGGTCGATCCTCACCCTCCACGCGTCGAGGCCGGTGAGCGGCGGGCGCGGCCACTCCACGGCGAGGATCGCGCCGCCGCGCGCCTCGAGCCCGAGGTCCTCCAGGCCTCCGCCCGCGCCCGGCAGCCGGTAGAGATCGGCGTGCACCAGGACCGGAGGCCTCCCGGCGGGGCCGTACTCGTGCACGAGCGCGAAGCTCGGCGAGGAGACCTCGTCGGGGTCGAGTCCGAGGCCCTCGGCGAGGCCCTTCACGAAGACGGTCTTTCCCGCGCCGAGGTCCCCCGCGATCAGCACCGCGTCACCCGGCTCGAGCCGCGCCGCGAGGGCTGCGCCGGCCCGGCGCGTCTCGTCCTCGCTCGCGCTCGCCACGAGGGTCATTCGGCGGCGGCCTCGCGCGCGAGGAGAAACGCGTCCGGCAGCGCCTCGACCACGTCGGACGCCGTGACGGACTCCTCCCCCTTCGCCTCGCTGAGGAGGTCTCCCGCCGTCCCGTGCAGCCAGGCGGCCGCGCTCGCGGCGTCCCACGCGGAAAGCCCGCGCGCCAGCAGCGCGCCGACGACGCCGGTCAGGACGTCGCCCGTGCCTCCCGAGGCGAGCGCGGGATTTCCCGCGAGCACGCGGGACGCGCGGCCAGAAGCGTCCGCGACGACCGGACGGAAGCCCTTCAGGATCACGACCGCGTCTGCCGCCCGAGCGATTCTCACCGCCGCGGCTTCGCGGTCTGCGTTTACGTCCTCGGCCGTGATCCCGAGCAGGCGGCCCGCCTCGCCGGGATGGGGCGTGAGAACCGTCGGGACCCGGCGGCCGCCGAAAAAGGCGGCGCCGCCGGCGAGATTGAGGGCGTCGGCGTCGAACACCGCGGGAACCGGTTCGGCGACGGCCCGCGCGAGCGTCTCGCGCGCCGCCGATCCAACGCCCCACCCCGGCCCGACGGCGATCGCGGAGTACCGCGCGAAGTCGGCATCTCCTCCAACCGACGTCGTCTCCGGCGTCAGCATGTGGAGGATCGCGCGCACGTCGTCGGGGACGGCCGCCGTCACGAGACCCGCTCCGGCCCGGTGAGCCGCGCGGCACGCGAGCGCGGGCGCGCCGGCCATCCCTCGGGAGCCGCCCACGACGAGGAGACGCCCGTACGTGCCCTTGTGCGACCCGGCGGCCCGGCGCGGGAAGAGGGCGGCCACGTCTCGAACCGCGACGGCCTCGCGCACGGAGGGCTCCGTGGGCTCGACGAAGCCGAGATCCGCCACGGCGATGCGTCCGCAGCGCGCGGCCGGCCCGCGCTCCACGTGGCAGGGTTTCGGCCAGCCGAACGTCACGGTGAGATCGGCCCGCACGGACGGAACCCACGCATCGGCTTCGTCGGCCGAGAGGCCCGAAGGCAGGTCGATCGAAACGACGAAGGCGCGGCCCGACGAGGCGAGCGCGATCGCGCGCGCCGGCAGGCCGTCGGGCGCGACGCGGCGCTTGAGCCCTGTCCCGAAGAGCGCGTCCACGACGAGCGTCGCGACCGCCAGCGGCTCGAGCTCGCGCGCGTCGTTCACCTCGCGGATCGCGCCCCCGACCTGCTCGAGGCGGTGGTACGTCTTCCGCGCGTCCGGCGTGAGGTGCAGCGGGTTGCCGAGGAGAATCGTCTCGACGTTCGACGCGAGCCGGCCCGCCATGAGGAGGCGCGCGACCTCGAAGCCGTCTCCGCCGTTGTTGCCCGGGCCGGCGAGGACGACGACGCGCGCGGCGAGGGACGGGCGGCGCCCGAGGACGCCCGCGATCTCCCGCACGGCCGCGTTCGCGGCGCGCTTCATGAGGACGATCCCGGGCGTCCCGGCCGCGATCGTCCGCACGTCGAGGGCGCGCGACTCGTCGGCCGAGACGACTCTCACGGCCGCCCCGCTGCGCCAAGCACGGCGAGCGCCCGCCGCGTCGCGGGCGCGAGAGCCGGATCCGCCGAGAACCAGGGAGAAAGGGCCACGAGGTCCTTCAGTTCATCGACGTCCGGAACGGTCGCGAGGAGGGCCACTCGCGCTCCCCTCGTGACCGCCGAGCGACGAGCGTCCTCGAGGGCGTGCGCCGTGGACCATCGGACCCCCTCGAAGAAATTCCGAAAATCCCAGTTGCCTGCCAGCCCCACGAGAGAAAAGCCCCCGTCGGGCGCGGGCGCGAAGACGACGTCGGCGTCCACCTCGAGCGCGGCGAACGCGGACTCGAGGTCCTCCCGTCCGAGCGTCGGCGCGTCGCTGCCGGCGACGACGACGTCGCGCCTGCCTTCCATCCTCGCGCGGAGCACCGTACGGGCGAGGCGCTCTCCGAGCGACCCGTCGCCCTGCGGGAACAGCTCCCACGGCGGGCGGAACGTTCCGACGAGAAACGGACCGGGCTCGAACTCGGCGTGCGCGAGGACCGCGTCCCAGCGCGCCGGATCGGGGAGCGCCGCCGCGAGGTCCTGCAGGAACGCCCCGTAGAGCGCCGCCGCCGGCCCGACGCCGATCTCGCGCGCGAGCCGCGTCTTGACCTGCCCCGCCACGGGCTCGCGGGCGAAGAGGACGACGCGCCGGACGGGTCCGATCATGGCCTCACGGCTTCGCCGGGCGCTCCCCCGCGAACGCCGAGACGAAAATCGCCTTCTGCAGGTAGCTCGTCGTGTTCGAGATGTCGTCGCGGATCGCGAGCGAGAGCTTCTGGCCGCCCGGAATCATCACGAGCTTCACGTCGTAGAGAAAGTCGCGCTTGCTCTGGGCGGCGAAGGTCTTCGCGTCGAGGTCCACCATCACGGGCTGGGAGGTGAGCTCCGACTGCTTGCCCTCGGAGTCGACCACGACGAAGTAGAAGACGAGCCGGCCCCGGGCCCTGGCCCCCTCGGGCAGAATCGCGATGCGCGAGAACGGCACCTTGATCAGGATCGGGACGATGAAGTTGCCGCGGTCCGGAACGGGATCGCCCACAGTCAGGGCCGCGCCGAGCGGGTTGTCGTCGCGGGAGAAGAAGAGGGCCGACGTGACCGCTTCGCGGACCTTCGTGTCGAAGCCTTTCTCAACGTAGCTCCGGCGGGCGAGGATCGTCAGGCCCTTCCTGGCCTTCAGCTTCACGTCGACCTTGTGAGGCCGGTCCAGGCCCGAGCGCACGCTGCGGTACCCGAGGGAGTAGTAGGACGTGTAGTCCTTCTCCATGTCCCTGAGGGCGATCCCCACGTCGTTGCGGTTGATGGTCGCGCGCCCGCCCGTCTCCTCGGCCATCAGGATGAGCATGTTCTGGAGATTATTTTTCTCGATGAACGTGTCGATCCTCTGGGACGTCGTCCGATTCTCGGCCGTCACGTTCGAGTCCACCGTGAGCCCCGCGGCGTCGATCGCGTACATCGAGACGCCCGCGGAGTTCGCGGCCTGGATGATCCCGAGGTAGCTCGTGGTCTTGTCGAACTCGAACTGCCCCATCGAGTAGGACGTCGAGTTCGAATACCGGGACTGGACGTAGGACCACAGCTCGAGGCCCGGCGACTGCGGCAGGCCGCCCGACACGTGGACGAGGATCTTGCGGCCTTCCACGCCCGAGAGCTGGTTGATCGTGGTCTTCATCGCGTCGAACGTGAACTTGAGGTCGTTCTCGAGGGACTGCACGTACTGACGCACGCGGCCGACGGCCTGGTCGGCCGTGGTCGAGTCGTCGATCGCCTTGATGACGTCTCGGCGCTCGGAGTCGGTCTGCGACCCGAGGGCCGACTCCTCCTCGATCTGCTTGAGGATGTCCGAGAGGTCGCGTCCGTCGTTCGTGAACTTCCGCCGGACCTTGAGCGTCCGGTTGAAGGTCACGATCATCCCCTCGACGTCGCCCTTGATGGAGTCGCGGACGAACGTCTCGACGTTGCGCAGCACCCGGTTGCGGTCGAACGGCGTGATGTGGACGTTGTCGACGAAGATGACGATGCGCGTCTTGGGGGCGGCCAGCGGCGCGGCGACGGGCGCGGGCGCCGCCTCGGGCGCCGCGGGGGCCGCGGGCTCCTCGGGCGGGAGGAGGAAACGACCCTGCTCGATCGCGGTGAAGTTCGAGACCGGCAGCTCGACCCCGTCCTCGACGACGATGAAGTCCTCTTTCTTGAGGCCCGTGATGCGGTTGCCCTTCCCGTCGGTCACGACGACGTCGAGGTTCGTCACCGAGACGCCCTCCCGGGCGATGAACGGCGCCGGGCCGGCGCCCGGTTTTTCCTGGGCGGCGAGACGCGGCGCGGCGGCCCAGCCGGCGAGGACGGCGGCGAGGATGGCGAGGGCGGGCAAGGGAGGAGCAGTTCGCATCATTTTCGGGATTGTACGGCCCGCATAGAATGCGCCTCCCGATGACGCTCCACGTGCGCCGGCACCTCACGGCTGGCATCCTCCTGATCGTCCCCATTGCCGTGACGGTCGCCGTCCTCCGGGTCCTTTTCGGCTTCTTCGACGATTGGATGCAACCGCTCGCGCGGGAGATCTTCGGGCGTCCGATCCCGGGCCTGGGACTCCTTCTCACCGTCCTTCTCGTGTGGATTGCGGGTGTTTTGTCGACGAACTTCGCCGGGAAGAAACTTCTTGAACTTTTCGACCGCCTCTTGGAAAATCTCCCCCTCGTCAGGACGGTCTACACGGCCTCGAAGCAGCTCGTGGATGCCTTCTCGCCGGGCGGGCGCCGCGCGTTCCGCAAAGTGGTGCTCGTCGAATTTCCGAAGAAGGGAACCTTCGCGTTGGGTTTCGTCACAGGCGACGGCCTCGCCCCCCTCCCGGGCGACATGATTTCCATCTACGTGCCGACGGCTCTGAACCCGACGAGCGGATTTCTGGTGTTTGCCCGGGAAAGCGATATTCTCGACCCTCGCCTCTCGGTGGAGGAGGGGATCAAGCTCGTCGTTTCAGGCGGCGTGGTGAGGCCGCCCGGGAACTGACGACGCTCGCGCGGGGTCCAACTCGGGGCCGGCACGGGCGGGTCTTTGTTTTGGAAAGGAGTGAACGGGTCATGACGACGAATCGGACCGGCGGAAGGAAAGGGCAGCGGCTCGCCGCGGCGGCGCTCGTCCTTCTCTCTTTCGCGGCGGCCGGCTGCGACAAGTTCAAGAGCAAACAGCTCATTCGGGAAGGGAACGCGTACTTCAAGGAGCAGCTCTACGAGGACGCCCTGAAGAAATACGAGGCGGCCCAGGCCCTCGACCCCGACGAAGTGCGCCTCGACAAGTTCGTGGCGATGGGAAACATGGCCCTCTACAACCCGGGTTCGACGCATCCCAAGGACGTCGCGGTCCTGACGAAGTCGATCGAGCACTTCAAGAAGTACCTCGCGGCGCGACCCGACGACGAGAAGGCCGCCAAGTTCCTCGTCACGACGTACATGAACGCCCAGAAGTACGACGAGGCGATCGGGTACTTCAAGGACTTCATCACGAGCCACCCGAAGGACTCGCAGGCCGTCCAGACCGTCGCGATGCTGTACGCGAAAAAGGGCGACTACGAGAACTCGATCGACTGGCAGAAAAAGCGCGCCGTCCTCGAGCCGACGAACGCCGACGTCTTCTACACGATGGGCGTCACGGCGTGGCAGAAGTCCTACGACTCTCCGGGCGCGGACGTCTCCCCCGAGCACGGGCTGACGCCGGAGAAGCGCAAGGAAATCCTCGACTTCGGCATGGGCTCGCTGGACAAGGCGATCGAGCTCAACCCCGACTACTTCGAGGCGATGCTCTACAAAAACCTCGTGTACCGCCAGTACGCCCGCATCGAGGGCGACCCGGCGAAAGTCGCCGAGCTCACGGCGAAGGCCACCGAGTGGCAGACGAAGGCGCTCGAGATCCGCAAGAAGGTCCAGGACAAGTTGAAGCTCGAGCAGGCCGCCAAAAATCCGCTCGAGGCGATGTAGGGACGCGGGAGGACGAATGTTCGAAAATTCCCTCATCGAATCGCGGAAACAGCACGACGCCGCGAAGCGTTGGTACACGCTCCCGCTTTCGGTCCTGATCCACGTCGTCGTCATCGGATCGGCCGTCGGGCTCTCGATGTGGTACATCGAGGAGATCCCGGAGCCGCCGATCCCGGTGCAGTTCTATTCCCAGACCGCACCGCCGCCGCCTCCCCCGCCGCCGCCCCCGAAGGCCGCGGCCCCGAAGACGGCCGCGAAGGTCGAGCCGCAGAAGCCGACGACCGTCACGTCTCCGATGGTCGTCCCGGACACCCTTCCCCCTCCGACGACCGCGCCTGAGCCCGCCGATGCCGGCGTCGAGGGCGGCGTCGAGGGCGGCGTCGAAGGCGGCGTCGCGGGCGGCGTGATGGGAGGCGTCCTCGGCGGCGTCAAGGGCGGCGTCATCGGCGGCAACGTCGAGGAGCCCCTGCGCGTCGGCGGCGAGGTCAAGGAACCGGTCGAGATCAACCGCGTCAAGCCGCAATATCCCGAGGCGGCCCGCAAAGCGCGCATGCAGGGCGTTTGCATCCTGGAGGCCATCATCACGAAGACGGGAGACGTCGAGTCCGTGCGCGTGCTGCGCGGCCTCAACCCGCTTCTCGACAACGCCGCGATCCGAGCGGTCCAGCAGTGGAAGTACAAGCCGGCGACCTTCAACGGGCGCCCGGTCCCGGTTTACCTGACGGTCACCGTCACGTTCACGCTTCAGTGACCGCCACACGAATGCCAGAACACAACGACGTAGAATCAAATTCGGCGAAACGTTAAGGAGGACGAATCAAATGGACATGAGCATGATGGGCCTTTGGAACTCGATGGGGCCCATGGCGAAGAGCGTCTTCATCCTGCTCTGCATTCTTTCGGTCTACTCTCTCGCAGTCTCGGTCGAGCGGTGGATGACGTTCCAGAAGGCGAA
>JBDTTJ010000064.1:0-13552 GCA_039930645.1 Acidobacteriota bacterium | reverse complement strand
CGCGTTCGAAACGTGCCAGAACTGTCCCACGATTCTCGGGGTGACGCTGCCTGCTCCCTGTCTCGACGTTCGTGAACCGGGAAGCGGATGGACCTTCTGTACGGTAATCTTGACGGCGCGACTCGACTGGTCCTGCCAGGTTGGCGAGGCGCGATGCGACCTGCAGGGCCCTCCGGATCCCGCCTACGGAAGCTCGAATCCGAATTCACCGTGGCCGTGCTACGGCCCTTCGGATCCCTTCTGGGGTATCACGGCCGAGAGCAAGAGCTCCCCTTTCAATGCAGATACGAGTCATCCCGCAAACTGCCTGATCTGACGCGCACCATTCGGAGGGGGGCCGATGACGAGAACGGCGATCGCATTCCTTCTCGCTGTGATTGGCGGGACCGAGAGTGGAGCGGAAATCCGCGTGCCTGTCACGTTCGTCGGTGCCCCTCCTGCGTCGGTTATCCGCGTGGTCGCGGTTGCGCCGCCGGGGAAAGCCCCGATCGAGAACAGGGTCGAGGGCGGGCGCGTGACGTTGAGTCTCCCGCGGTCGATCGTCAGGATCCGTCTCGAGGCGGGCGGATTCGAGCCGGTCGAGCTCTCGCGACAGGAAGTCCTGTTCGGTGTGACCTTCTTCGCCCGAGCGCGAGTTCTCTTCCGGCTCGACGCTCCTGCCGGGAACCGCCCCGACCCGGAAAAGTGCCACGTGATTGCGAAGACCGCCGGCTCCTCGGCCTCGCCGCACAGCGTCTCCACGAGCCGGGGCCGCGAGAACACCGTACGCATCGAACTCGCCTCCGGCGAGCACGACCTGCTGTTCGACGACTCGGTCTCCTTGCCGGCCGTGTTCCGGTACGTTGCCGTGCGCCCCGGAGAGGAACGCGTACTTCCCGTCCCTCAGGCGGGAAAAGGGGCTACCGAGCACCTCTTCTTTGTCGACGAACTAGATCAGCCTGTCTCGGGTGCAGCTGTCGCGTGGCGATCGCGCGTAAACGTCCCCGAGGCGGATCTTTATGGCGCATGGATGGAGAGCAGGCGTCTGCAAAGCGACTCCGCGGGCAGCCTCTTCGTTGATCGCATTCCCCCCTTCCCTTACGAGTTGCGTATCCAGGCGAAGGGCTTCAGGCCCGCTGTCGCGGAAGCGGCCGCAAAGCCCGGGCCTGGCAAGGCCGCCCGAAAGATCCTGCTGCGGCGGCTGCCGTCCCTGGAAGTCAGCATGAATCCGGGTGCCCCCGAAGGGCTCACGGCTTCGGCACGACTCATTCGAATCCCGGACCGGCCCAAAGCTCCTGCCGATGGAAGCCCGTTCGTCCCGGAACGTGAGCGGCTGGTCTGGGAAGGTGAACTCCGCGGTTCGTCGCCCGCGCGGGTGGGTCCGCTCGCGGAAGGCCGCTACCGGGCGATCATCCGCGCGCGCGCCGTAATCGCGACCGGAGAAGCCGACCTGGACGTTCGCGAATCCGCGCCCGACCTCCAGCGTCTGGTCGTAAGCGCCGAGCCGCGAACGATTCGGGGAAGGGTGACGCGGGCAGGATTCTCGTGGCCCGGCGTTTCCGTCGAGGCCGTTCCCGCCGACGCAATCGTTCTTCCCGACGCACTGCGGCTCGCCGAGGACGTGACCACTGGCGACGGCTATTTCCGCCTGACCGTCCACGACGCCGGGATGGTGCTTCTTCAAGTACGGCGCCCTGACGGAACGCCTGCGCGCGGAGTGGTCGTCGACCTGAAAGCTGACCACGACGTCGAGAAGAACCTGGAGTATCAAGGCGGGGAGCTTCGATTCAGGGTCCTCGATGCCGGGACGGGCGAAGCCGTGCCCCGTGCCCGCCTCGCAATCCAATCTCCCGCGTCCGGACGGCCGGGTCCTGGCTCGACTCGCTCGCAATCAACTGGTGAAGACGGCACCGCCGCCTTCGACGACATCGGCGCCGAGTTCGTGGATGTCACGGCGACCGCGGAAAGCTACGCGACACGATCCATGCACGACGTCAGGACGGCCGGACCCGAGGGCGCCGATCTGGAGCTCAGGCTTCGAAAGGCCGTACCGCTTCGGCTTCGCATCCGTGACGATGCGGGAAGGCCCGTCATGAATGCGGAGGTCCTCCGGCAGGAGGATCCGTTCGTCTCCATGCCGAGGCTCGCTCCTCTCACGAGCCTCGGCCGAAGCGACGCTTCGGGAGAGCTTGTTCTTCGGAATCAGCCCGGCATCGCGGTCCCGATCTTCGCGATCGCCGCGGGCTACAGCGTCCAAGTCGCCACACTGCCTGGCGAGCCGGGCCCCGAGGACGATGCGGAGGCGAACACGCTCTACCTCGTCCTTTACCCGCTTCGCCCGGGCCCTTCCATCCAGGTCATCGAGACGCCGGGAAAGCCCAGACCGGACGCGATCCTCCTCTTCGCTCGAGACGACATTGAAATCCCCACGACGGTCCTGCGGCGTTTCGGCGAGGCAAACGGCCTGGCCGCGACCACCGTCATGCTCGCGGACCGCGCCGGTAATTTTCACGTGCAGGACTATCTGGCGCCCGGCATCTACCAGGTCTTCGCCCTGTCGCCCGTCAACGTGCGAGACCCCCGGACCGATCTCAGAGACCCGCTTGGAAGCCTTCGGTTGCCACTCGAGCGCGACCTTCAGCTTCAGTGGCTGGCTCATCGGCCGAGCTTCCTCTCCGGGACGCGGTAACGTGAGCCCCGCCGATCCCGTCGTTCTCCTGCCCCCCGAGGTCGGAGGATCGAGCCATCGCCTCCGGGCGGCGTCCGTCCTGCCCGTCCTCGACCAGAGGAAGACCTCGCACCTCGTCATCTGGGAAGCGGTGGAGCCGAAAGGCCCGGCGGGCTTCGAGCCGTGTCAGCGCGTCTTCGTCTGCGCCTACGAGGCGAAGGGCGGGGCGCCCTTCATGACGGCCGAGATCTCGCCGGGGGTCGAGGCCGAGGAACTGACCTCCCCGCAAGACAGCGGGGCGTTCGCAATCGGCCTGGAAAAGAACTCGGGGGAATGGTCGATTCGCAGGCTCGGGCTCTAGAAAGCACCCAAATCGCGCGTTTGCACGCACGAAAACACCTGTCACATGGCTGGCCTAGCCAGTCAAATTGAGCGAAAGTGGGTTAGGAACTTAGCCCTGTACGGGCATCGAGGTGACCTGAGCACCTCTGCCCTGCACAGGCATCGACGTTACGTCGCAGGTGCCAGTGTCTACGCCCTCAATGCCTCCAATGAAAGCGAACAGGAGATCAAGCATGAAACGCATTTGTCGTCCTCCTAGAGCCCCCGACCCCATCGGGCGGCCAACTGTTGGTGGAAACTGGGCTATCTAACCGTGGGCTATATATACGGACAGAGGCGGGCACACCTTTGACCCCCCTCTGAAAAGAATTATTTTGAGGCACCCGATTCATGGCACCCCGCCCCCTGACTATTGAACGTTGTCTAGAGAAAGATCAGTTTCCGTTGACCACCAGACGGAACGGCTTGTACCCCTTCTGAACGCCGCGGTCGCGGGCCTCGAGGTACTCGACAACGTGAGCGACAAGCTCGCTGGAAATGTCGGCCTCGTCGGCCTGGGCGAACAGCTCTCGGAGCGGCGGATCACTCTCGATGGAAACGCCGTCCGCCATACGACGAAGCGCGCGAACGCGGGTAAGCATCTCTTCGCCCTGGCCGAGCCTGCCGACGCATTCCGCAACCCGGAGATCCGCAGCGAGGGCACGCTGCTCCACACCGTCGCGTCGGGCTTCCTCGCTCAACTTCTGGAAAGAGTTCATCGCACGAAGGTAATGGCCCTGCTTCAGCTCGATGGACGCCAGCCCGTAACGAATCGTGAGGAGCGCGATCTTCGAGTTCATCCTGCGCGCAAAGGTCAGCGCCTTCGCGAAGGTGGCTTTTGCGGCCTCGAACCGGTTCAGAAGAAGGAGCGACCCTCCACGGTTGACGAGCGTCGACATGTAGGCGGCGAGGTCGAGTTCCGGGTGGAGGCTAGCAAGGGCGCGGTCGAAGAAGTGAAGAGCCGACTGGTTCCGGTTGCAGTTCAGAAGAAGAGTTCCGAGCGCGGCCTCCGCTCGGCCAGTCCAGTTCTCCTGGCCGTAGACGAGGAACTCGGAGTGTGCGCATCTGAGGAGGCGCCACGCACCGGCGAAGTCGCCTTGGAACGTTGCCGCAGATCCTTCGAAGAAATCCGTTAGAGCCAGCGCGAACGAATCTTCTTTTGCTTCTAGGAACGAGATGCGGGCCCGTTTCACGGCCTCACGAGCATCAGTGGCCCGGCCGAGTGTGTTGAGCGCGCTCGATTCCATCAAGGTCGCCTCGCCCATGACCTGCTCGCGGCAGACCGGCTGCGCGGGGCCCTTGTCCTTGAGGAACGGGAGGCTGCGCGAGGCGGCGGCGAGCGCCTTCGCGAGCTCGACGTACATCGCCGGGTCGCTGGAGACCTTCGGCATCGCGAGCTGGGCCGCGTACAACAGGGCGTAGCCGCGGCTCGGATCGGCCTCGATCGCCTCGATGCGGGACTTCGCCGCTTCGATCCCCTGCTCGCCCGCGAGCTTCACGATCTCTACCGCAATCTGCTTGCCGTCGAAAGACAGGCGCCCGAGGCGGTCGGCGGGGCGGCTCTTCCGCTTGAACTGCGAAAGGAACTTCTCGCGCTCGTCGGCCGGCGCGTCGTCGGACGGCAGCTCGTCGAAGAACGCGTCGAACTCGTCCTTCATGACGCGCGCGCGCTCGACCGTCTGGATGCCTTCGAGCCTGCCGGTGCAGATCGAGCAGCCCGTCTCGACGTGCTGCTTCACGTGCGCCGTCAGCTCCGTCGAGCCCTCGGTGATCAGCTCGAAGAGCTGCCAGTGCTCAGGGCAGGTGGCGACGTTCGGGTTCGCGCTCACGCGAGCACCTTGCGCATCTTGTCGAGGCAGCCCCAGATGCGCTTCCACACCGTCTTCTGCGAGTAGCCCGTCGCCTTCGTCATCTCGGCGAGGCTGTACTCCTGGCCGAAGTAGAGGCGGACGATGCGCTTGCACCGCGGGCCCGCGCTGCGGATGGCCTTGTTGACCATGCGCACGGCCTCGAGGCGCGCCGTGACTTTTTCGCACGACGGATCGGAGACGTCCATCCCCTCGGGGAACTGCTCCGTGCGCCGCTCGCGCGACGTCGCGATGTTCAGGCAGGTGTTGAGGAACGCGATCTTCACGTAGCCGATCGGGTCCTTCACGCGCGGGTCGCGCGCGAGAACGCGCATGTAGACCGTCTGCACCGCGTCTTCCGCTTCCTCGCGGCTGAAGCGGTACTTGCGCATCGCGAGGCTCACGAGCTTCGGACGGAGCACGTTGTTGAGCGCGTTCCAGTCCCACTCGCCCGGCGTCGTGCCAATTGCCTCTGACGCGACGTCGTCGTTGGCCGGGAGCTCGTCGGAGAGGACCGCGCGCAGGACCGCGACCTCGGACAGACTTCCACCGCCCGCGATTGCGGGCTGCATTCCGTCTGTGGGGTCCCATGCAGCCATGAGAACCTCTCCAATAAGGAGCTTTCGCCCGCTACCCCGCGGGTGCTCCGGGTTGATCCTCTTCGAATTGTTTCACAATCCGGGGCCTGTCAAGAAGGAAATCGAAGAGGAAGATTTTCTTAGAATAGTTAATAAAGAGAATTCAGATTGACGGCTTTCTCGTCAGACACCTTCGAGGCGAAGATCCGTTAACCTCTTCCGACATGAGCCGACCAGTCGCCTCCCTTTCAGGGCTCCTCATCCTCGGCGCCATTGGCGCCCTGGCTGGCCTTGCAGCTGCCGAGGCGCCTCAGCCGGTGTCCGTCCGGGCGGATCCTGCCCGTATCCTCAAGGCGCGCAACGCGATGCGGCCTCTCGGCCGAGAGGCGCGGCTGGGGTCGTGGCCACTCCTCACCGACGCCGCCATGGGAGAGCTGACGGGCCTCGACCTCGTGGCAGAGCGCCTCGCGTCAACCTACACCGCCCGATACGGTCTCGCGGCCGCGCCAGGAGCTGGGCAAGTCGTCGTAATCTATTCCAGCGACGAGCGTTACAGGCGATTCGTCGAGTCGGATGGCAGCCCCTCTTTCACCGCCAAAGGCCATGCCGGCGCCGGGCTCGCCGCCTTCGCACTCGGGCTAAACCCGCTCGACTCGCGCGCCCTCCTCGTCCACGAGCTCACGCACCTCCTCTCCGTTGGCGCCCTGGGTGCGTCGATCCCCGCCTGGCTCGACGAGGGCCTTGCCGAGGATCTGGCGTGGTGCCGCGTGGACGCCGAGGGCAGGCTCCAGCCCGACACGTTCGAAGCGCGCGAGATCCCGGACGCGTGGATCCAGAGCGCCCGCGCCGGGAAATCGCTTCCGCTCGCGGCGCTGCTCTCCCCCGCCACCCGGCTCTTCGCGAACTCCGGATCGCGCCGCGACGCGACGACGACGAGCGCGATGCTCGTGCGCTGGTGCCTCGGCGACGCCGCGCGGGCCGCGAGCTTCCGGGCTTTTCTGAAGTCGGTCGCGAAGGGCGGCGCGGGAGACGCGGCCGCTCTCGCCGCGGCGCTCGGCACGGGAGCGCCGGAATTGCAGAAGGACTTCCTCGCGTGGGGGCGTCAGGCAGACTCCGGCCCATGATCTTTCTCACCGGAGCCAGCGGCTACGTCGGCCGCCGTGTCGCGCGCCGTCTCACCGCCTCGGGCCTTCGGGTCCGCGGCCTCGTTCCCGCCGCCGAAGACCTTCCCGCCGACCTGCCGGGTGTCGACCTCGTGCGGGGGGACATCCTCGACCCCGCGTCGCTCGAGCCGCTCGGCAGGGGCGTCACCGCCGTCGTCCACGCCGCGGCCGCGATGCTTCCAAACCCGGCGGAAAAAATCCGCTCCGTGAACGTCGACGGGACGCGCAACGTCCTCGGGGTGGCGCGCCGGTGGGGCGCAGAGCGCTTCGTCTACGTCTCGGCGGTCTCGGCGGCGTACGCGAAGAAGAACAGCTACGGCCAGTCGAAGGTCGATGCGGAGGCGCTCGTCGCGGCTTCCGGGATCCCGTTCGTCGTGCTCCGGCCGACCATGGTTTACGGCGAGGGCGGCGGCCTTCACTTCGCGCGCCTCGTCGAGCTCGTGAAGAACGCGCCCGGCGTCTTTCCCGTCTTCGGCCCGGGGACCGCGAAGCTCCAGCCCGTCCACGTCGAGGACGTGGCGGCCGCCGTCGAGATCGCGCTCTCGAGCGCGGCCGCGGCCGGTGGAACGTGGGGCGTGTCGGGCGCGACGGTGCTGTCGTTCAACGACCTCGTCGCGCGCATCGCGGCCGCGCTGGGACAGCGATGCCGCATTTTCCACGTCCCGCTGCCGCTCGCGATGGCCGCGGCCTCGCTCGCCGTGAAGGTCTCGCCCTCCTTCTTTCTCACGCCCGAGGCGCTCCTCGGCCTGAATCAGGACGCGCACCTCGACTTCGGTCCGTTCACCACGGCGTGCGGCTACCGGCCGCGGACGCTGGATGAGGGTTTCGCCGGCGGACTCGGCGTCAGCGCCGCGTAGCCGGTTCCTCGATCCTCATCACGCGAGTGCTCCCGAACCGCGCCGCCTCGCGCGCGCGGCGGACGATCCACTCGTCGAGGACGACGACGCCGCTCGAAAGCGAGCTTTCGTTCGGCTCGCCGGGAGGCGGCCCTTCCCACAGGACGATCCAGCGCGCGCCGGAGGCCTCCAGCGACCGGACGATCTCCTCCTGCACGGCGCGCGTCGTGGCGACACCGGGATGCAGGTTGTCGTAGCGCGTCGCGTTCGGGCGGCCCGCGAGAAAGTAGACGAGCGGCGCGTTGTAGCCGAGCCGGTCATGCCGGTCGTTGCCCACGAAGATTCGCTCGCCGGGACTCGAATTCGCCGCGACGAAGCGCGCCGCCTCCACGAGGTCAGGCGGGATCGCGACCCCGCGCGCCGCGGACGGCGCCGCGAGCGCCAGGAAGGCGATGGCGCCGAAAGCAGCGGCCGAAACCGCGGCGAGCAGACGCGGGGCGCCGGCCGGCTCACGCGGCCCAACGAGAGCGGCCAGCACGACGAGCGCGAGAGCGAGGGCGGGATTCAGGTGCTCGAGGTCCGCCCGCTGCCAGGGCGCCGCGAGAAGAAGAAGACCGGCGACGGAAGAAGCCAGCAGGGCGGACGCGCAAGAGGCTGCGCCGCCGAAGCCTCGCCGCAAGAGCCGTCCCCTCCACGCAATCCCCGCGACCGCCGCCACGAGGACCGCGACGAAAAGAACCGGGACGAGCGCCGCCTGCAAGGACCCTTTCGAAGAAATCCCCTCTCCGACGGCGTCGGCGAGCTGCTCGAACCGCAAGGATAGGGGAATCGAGCGGAATCGCGCGAACGACGCCGTGGGGAACAGGATCGCCTGTTCGAAGAATTCCTTGAAGGTCCCTCTCACAGCCAGCACAGCGGCCAGGGTGGCGAGGCCGGCGGCGAGCCCGGCGGTGAATGGGACGAGAGCGTCGAAGAGAGCCGCGCGCAGCTTCCGCCCGGCCGGCGCACTCAGGGCGGCGGACGTCCCCACGGCGATCGCGCCCGCCACCGCCGCAGCCCCGACGAAATCCTGCTTGAACCAGAACGTGAGGCCCGCGAGAAGCCCGGCGACGAGCGCGCGGCGTCGCGGGCGGTCCGTGGGCCGGCACGCGGCGAGGAGCGTCGCGAGGACGAGGACGAGGCCGGCGTCGCGCGACCGCAGCGAGAGCGTCTGCGTCGGGAGGACGATGAAGAGCAGCGCGGCCGCGGCGGCCCAGCCCGTCCGCGCCGCGAGCCGCGCGAGAAGGAAGACGAGGACGGCCGCGAGCGCGACGACGCCGAGCTTCACGGCGCGCTCGACGCCGAGCGTGGCGCCGAAGACGCGGAACGCGCCGGCGAGAAGCCACGTCGTCCCGGGAGGGTGCAGGCTCCAGAAGTCGCGGTAGGGCGTTTCGCCAGCGAGAACCCGCGTGGCCGCGCAGAGAGTGTTGCCCTCGTCGTACGGGCCCTCGTAGCCCGACGTCAGGGCCGGCCAGCCTCGGAGCAGCGCGAACGCCGCGACGGCGCAGGCAAGGAGTCGGGCGGAGCGGGTCACCCCCGGATGATCCCCCACGGCGTGGGGCCTCGACACTACTTGTCAGGAAGTGTGTCCATGAACCGGGTTTCGCGCGGGCGTACGGGTGGGCTTGTCTTTGCGGCGGTCGCACTGGCGGTGTTCGCCCTCTTCGGCGCCGCCCGGGCCGACGCCGAGCGGGTCGTGGACGACAGGACGTTCCGGGTTCTCGACGGGCCGCTCGGGCCGGACGCCCGGATCACGACCCAGCCCGTCACGCTCGACGACGGAACGAGCGTCGAGTTCGAGGTTTCCCAGCGGCAGGTCTTCGCGCCGGACGCACAGATCGTCGTCCACGGACGTTTCGGCGACGTGCTCGCCCCGGCTCCCACCGACCGCTGGTTCACGGGGCGCGTCGTTGGCGACCCGTCGTCGGTCGTCGTCCTCGCGCGCGGGCGCTCGCTCCGCGGCTTCGTGATCACGGGCGGGCGCGTCTCGGTCCTCGGGCCGGAGCGTCACCCTTACGGCGACGGACCTCCCGGCCGCACCCTCGTCCGGACGCTGGACCCCGAGACCGACGTCCCCGACGCGATGCGGACCTTCACCTGCGGAACGGATTCGCTCCCCGTGCCCCCCGAGTCGAAACCCGCCGCCTCGCTGAACCGGCGCGCGCTCAGCAACGTCATGTACTTCGCGGGAATCGCCGTGGAGACGGACTACGAGCTCTACGCGAAGTTCAACTCGACGACGAACCTCACGAAGTACGTCGGCGACCTCTTCGCCTTCGTCTCGGCGGTTTACCAGCGCGACGTTCTCGTGACGCTCCAGGTGAACCACCTCTCCATCTGGACGACGGCGGCCGACCCGTGGAACGCGACGAGTGGCACGTCCGCCGCGCTGTCCGAGTTCCTGACGTACTGGAACAAGAACCGCACCACCGTTCCCCGGTCGACCGCGCACATGCTCTCGGGGAAGGGTCTCGGCGGCGGCATCGCCTACCTGAACGCGCTCTGCGGCGGCGCCGGGTACGGCGTCAGCGCGAGCCTCTCCGGCGTCGCTCCGGCGAACATTACGTACACCTACTGGGACTTCATGGTCGTGGCGCACGAGCTGGGGCACAACTTCGGATCGCCCCACACGCACTGCTACACCCCCGAGGTGGACCAGTGCTACTCGGGCGAGTGCTACGTCGGCCCGACGAGCGTCCCCCCCGAGAAGGGGACGATCATGAGCTATTGCCACCAGCGCTCCGGCGGATACTCGAACATCAAGATGTTCCTCGGCGTGCCGGGCGAGACGAGCCAGGCCGTCACGGCGCGAATCCGGACGTACGTCGAGGGCCGCCCAGGCTGCTTCGGCACGGTCGCGGGCCCCATCGTCACGGACGTCGCCCCGAACGCGGGCCCGGCCGCCGGCGGCACCGCGGTCACGATCTCGGGCACGGGGTTCGTCTCGGGCGCCACCGTCACGATCGGCGGCGTGGCCGCGACGGGCGTCGCCTTCGTGAACGCGACGACGATCAACGCGACGACTGCCGCGCACGCCGACGGCGTCGTCGAGGTGACCGTCCGGAACCCTTCCAACCAGGGCTACACCGCGACGTCCCTCTACACCTACGGAACCGGCATCCCGCCGACGCCGACACCCACTCCGACGGCGACGGCGACGCGGACGGCGGCGTCGACGATCACACCGACTCTGACGCCGACGGCCACCGCGACCCGGACCCAGACGCCGACGTTCCTGCCGGGCACACCGACCCCGACGCCGACCAGGACCCCAACCCTGACCCCGACGCGAACCCCGACGCCCACGACCCTGCCCACCCCGCCCCCGCCGACCGCGACCGTGACCCCGACGCGAACGCCGACCCCGACGCCGACCCCGACGCCGCAGGGGGCCACGACGTTCTTCACGATCACGCCCTGCCGCCTCGTGGACACGCGCAACGCAGCGGGCCCGCTCGGCGGACCCGCGCTCGGCGCCGGGGCCTCGCGCACGTTCACGCTCGTTGGCTCGTGCGGCGTTCCGGCCGGGACGCAGACGGTCTCGGCGAACGTCACGATCGTGAGCCCGGCCGCCGCCGGCGACCTCGTGATCTACCCCGCGACGCTCGTGTCTCCGCCGGCCGTCTCGACCGTCAGCTTCCGAGCCGGCCGGACTCGGGCGAACAACGCGCACCTCTTCCTTTCGAGCGACGGCGCCGGCCGCGTGACCGTGCGGAACAACTCGAGCGGCTCGCTGAACCTCGTCCTCGACGTGAACGGGTGCTACCGGTAGGCGCCGGCTGAGATTCGCTCTCCCCGGTCTAGAATCGGCGCTCCGCTTCATCGGAGGTGCCGGATGACGAACGCTCCCCTCCTGCGCGACTTCGTCGGAGGCGCGTGGGTCGACTCGCGCGCGACGTCGTCCTGCGACGTCTACAACCCCGCCACGGGCGTCGTCATCGCGAAATCGCCGCTCGGGACGCGCGCCGACGTGGACGCGGCCGTCGCCGCGGCGAAGGCGGCGTTTCCCGCCTGGCGCGCGACGCCCGTCGTGGAACGCGCGCGCGCGATGTTCGCGTTCAAAAACCGGCTCGAGGAGCATTTCGAGGAAATCGCGCGAATCGTCACGACCGAGCACGGCAAGACGCTGGACGAGTCGCGCGGGTCCGTCCGCCGCGGCATCGAGGCCGTCGAGGTCGCGTGCGGGATGCCCTCGATGATGATGGGCTACGGGCTCGAGGACATCGCGCGCGGGCTGGACTGCGACGTCCACCGCCAGCCGATGGGCGTCTTCGGGGCGATCGCGCCGTTCAACTTCCCCGCCATGGTTCCGCTCTGGTTCCTGCCGTTCGCGGTGGCGACGGGCAACACGTTCGTCGTGAAGCCGTCCGAGCTGGTGCCGCTGTCGCAGAAGCGCATGCACGAGCTGCTCTCGGAGTGCGTCCCGCCCGGCGTCGTGAACCTCGTGAACGGCGGAGCGGACGTCGTGAACGGGCTCTGCGAGCATCCGGACGTGAAGGGCGTGTCGTTCGTCGGCTCGACGCCCGTCGCGAAGCACGTCTACCGGACGGCCTCGCACGCCGGCAAGCGCGTCCAGGCGCTCGGAGGCGCGAAGAACTTCATCGTCGTGATGCCCGACGCGAACCTCGACAAGTCGATCGGGATCGTCTCGGAGTCCTGCTACGGCTGCGCGGGCGAGCGGTGCCTCGCGGGCTCGATCGTCGTCACGGTCGGCGCTGCGAGCCACCATGCCGACGTCCGCGAGCGCCTCGTCGCGGCGGCGAAGGCGATCAAGGTGGGCGACGGGCTCGAGCCGGGCGTCACGATGGGGCCGGTCATCCGCGAGGCGGCGCGCCAGCGCGTCCTCTCCTACATCGACAAGGGCCTCGCCGAGGGGGCGGAACTCGTCCTCGACGGGCGCGGCCTCACCGTGAAAGGCCGCGAGAACGGGTTCTTCCTCGGCGCGACCGTCTTCGACAAGGTCTCGCCGAAGTCCTCCATCGGGCGCGAGGAGATCTTCGGGCCCGTGCTGTCGCTCATGAACGTGCCGGACCTCGCCGCGGCGCTCGCGCTCCTCCACGACCACCCCCAGGCGAACGCGACGTCGATCTTCACGTCCAGCGGCAAGTCCGCGCGGACGTTCGCGTCGCAGGCGCCGCCGGCGATGGTGGGCGTGAACGTCGGCGTCGCGGCGCCGATGTCGTTCTTCCCGTTCGGCGGGTCGAAGGAGAGCTTCTTCGGCGACGTGAAGGCGCACGGCCGCGACGGCATCGCGTTCTACACGGACCAGAAGGTCGTCATCGAGAGGTGGTTTTAATGCCTCGCAAGGTCACCGTCGGGCTGGTTCAGACGCACAACCCCGTGTCCGATCCGAAGGCGCCGCTGGCTCGCGTCCAGAAGGCGGCCATGGCGGCGACGCTCCCCTTCATCCACGAGGCCGGGAAGAAGGGCGTGCAGATCCTCGGCCTGCAGGAGATCTTCAACGGGCCGTACTTCTGCCCGTCGCAGGATTCCCGCTGGTACGCCGCCGCCGAGCCCGTGCCCGGGCCGACGACCGAGGCCATCGCGAAAATCGCGAAGAAGTACCGCATGGCGGTCGTCGTGCCCGTGTACGAGCGCGAAGACGCCGGCGTCTACTACAACACCGCCGCCGTGTACGACTCGGACGGCAGGTACCTCGGCAAGTACCGCAAGAACCACATCCCGCACACGTCGGGATTCTGGGAGAAGTACTTCTTCAAGCCGGGCAACATGGGCTACCCCGTCTTCCAGACGCGCCACGCGAAGGTCGGCGTCTACATCTGCTACGACCGCCACTTCCCGGAGGGCGCGCGCGCCCTCGGTCTCAACGGCGCGGAGATCGTCTTCAATCCCTCCGCGACGGTGGCCGGCCTCTCGCAGTACCTCTGGAAGCTCGAACAGCCCGCGCACGCGGTCGCGAACGGATACTTCGTGGCGGCCAGCAACCGCGTCGGCACCGAGGCGCCGTGGAACATCGGGCGCTTCTACGGATCGTCGTACGTCGTCGACCCGCGCGGCAACTTCCTCGCGACCGCGAGCGAGGACAAGGACGAGCTTCTCG
>JBDTTJ010000063.1:0-13596 GCA_039930645.1 Acidobacteriota bacterium | reverse complement strand
AGTCGCCCACGAGGACGTGCCCCGCGTTCGCGAAGTGGATGCGGATCTGGTGCGTTCGGCCGGTCTTCAGGCGCGCCTCGACGAGCGTCGCGATCCCGAAGCGCTCGAGGACGGTCCACTCCGTGATCGCCTTCAGGCCCGTCTCACCGGCCTTCACGACGCCGCGGCGCCGCTCGCCCGGCTCGGCCACGAGATCCTTGTCGAACGTTCCCGCGTTCCCCACGAGGTCGCCCTCGACGACCGCGCGGTAGCGCCGGTCCATGGTGTGCGCGCGAAGCTGCGCCTGCATTCCGATCAGGCCGCGGCGGCTGCGCGCGAAGACGAGGATGCCGGAGGTCTCCTTGTCGAGGCGGTGGACGATGGACACGTACGTTCGCGCGCCCCCGCCGTGCCGCTTCTGGACGTACGTCGAGACGCGCGCGAGGAGCGTGTCCTTCTCCTTGGCCTCCGTCGGGTGCGTGAGGAGGCCGGACGGCTTGAAGACCGCGATCGCGTCGTCGTCCTCGTAGAGAACCTTCAGCGCCGTCGCGACGCGCCGCTCGATGCGGCGGTCGCGGTCCCACCGGACGTCCGCCCCGGCCTTCACGAGCGCGCCGGGGTCGTTCACGACGGCGCCGTCCACCATGACCTGGCCTTCGATGACGGCGCGCTTGAGCCGGGCGCCCGAAAACTCGGGATAGCGGGCCCGGAGCGCCGGGACGATGCGGGAGTCCATGCCCCATCCTCGCACGCCGCGCCGGTTAGACTCGGCGCATGGCCGACCGGACCGTCTTCGCGCGCCGGCGGGCGCGCTTCTACGACTCGATGGGAGAGGGCGTCGCGCTCCTCTTCGCCACACCCGAGGCCTCGTTCGGGCACGATGTGCACTACCGCTACCGGCCCGATCCCGACTTCTTCTACCTGACGGGGTTCCCCGAGCCCGGCGCCGCGGCCGTCCTCGACGCGGACGCCCGGACGCTCACCCTCTTCGTCCTGCCCCGCGACCGGGACCGCGAAACCTGGGAGGGCCGCCGCGCGGGACCCGAGGGCGCCTTGAAGTCGTTCGGCGCCGACAGGGCCCACCCGGCCGGCGAGCTCGAGAGGCGACTCCCCGACCTCGTGCGCAAGGCGCGCGTCCTCCACCACGCGCTCGGCCTCTCGGGCGCCCACGACCGCCTCGTCTCCGGACTCCTCGCGCGCTTCCGGCGCGAGGCCCGTCACCCGAAGCGCGGACCCGTGACGGTCTCGGACCCGACGGACCTCCTGCACGCGATGCGGCTCGTGAAGTCGCCCGAGGAGATCGCGCTCCTCGAGCGCGCGGCCGCGATCGCCGCGTCCGCGCACCGCGACGCGCAGAAGACCGCCCGGCCCGGCCGCTTCGAGTACGAAGTCGAGGCGGCCGTCGACCGGCGCTTTCGAGCGATGGGCGCGAGCGGTCCCGCGTACCCGACGATCGTGGCCTCGGGCGAGAACGCGACGATCCTCCATTACGTCGAGAACTCCCGGCGTCTCGCCGCGGGGGACCTCGTCCTCGTGGACGCCGGCTGCGAGTTCGGGGGCTACGCATCCGACGTGACGCGGACATTTCCGGTTTCGGGACGGTTCACGCGCCCCCAGAAGGCGCTCTACGGCGCCGTCCTCGCCGCCCAGCGCGCTGCGATCGCAGCCGTGCGTCCGGGCGCGCCGTGGGACGCCCCGCACGAGGCCGCGCGCGCCATCCTCCTCGACGCGCTGCTCGACCTTGGTCTCCTGAAGGGCCGGCGCGAGGCGCTGAAGAAGAAGAACGCCGCCCAGCGTTTCGCGCTCCACCACACCTCGCACTGGCTGGGCCTCGACGTGCACGACCGCGGGCGCTACCGGGACGAGCGCGGCCGGCCGCGCCCGCTCGAACCCGGCATGGTCCTGACGATCGAGCCGGGCCTCTACGTGCGGCCCGACGAGGCGCATGTTCCGAAGGAATACCTCGGGCTCGGCATCCGCATCGAGGACGACGTCCTCGTGACGCAATCCGGGGCGCGTATCCTGACGGAGGACGCCCCGAAAGCGTCCTGACGTGATCCGCTTCCTCCCGTTCGTCCTGAAGAACCTGCTGCGCAAGAAGACGCGGACGATCCTGACCGTCGGCTCGATCCTGTTCCCCGTCTTCCTCGTCGCGTTCATGGCGACGTTCCTGAGGACGCTGAATCTCCCCGACCCGGCGCGCGAGCGCGGCCTCTACCGCCTCGTGACGCGGCACAAGGTCGGGCTCACGACGTCCCTGCCGTACGCGGTCGTCTCCCGGATTGCGTCATTCGAGGGCGTCCGCTCGATCACGCCGATCGACCGGTTCGGCGGCACGTACCGCGACGCGACAGCCGGAAACGTCTTCCCGCGCTTCGCCGTCGATCCCCAGACGTTCCTCGACGTCTTCGACGACGCCCGGATCGCGCAGGGCTCCGCCGAAGACTGGAAACGAGACCGCTCCGGCGGCCTCGTCGGCATCGCCCTCGTGAAGAAGTACGGCTGGAAGATCGGCGACAAGGTGACGATCGCGGGCACGCTCTACCCCGTCGACCTCTCGTTCACGGTCCAGGGCGTCTATAGCCTGCCCTACGAGAACTCCGCGAGCATCTTTTTCCACCGCGCGTACCTCGAGGAGGCGTGGCCGCCGTTTCGCGGCACCGTCTCGACGATCTGGACGCGCTGCGTGGACGCGGCCTGCGCCGGGCGCCTCCCGAGAGAGGTCGATGACTGGTACGAGAACTCGCCGAACCCGACGAAGACGGAGAGCGAGAACGCGTTCACGCTGGGGTTCGTCTCGCTTCTCGGGAACGTCCAGCTCCTCCTGACGTCGATGGGCGCGATCATCATCGGCGTCGTCATCGTGATCGCGGCCAACACGATCGCGCTGAACGTGCGCGAGCGCGTCGTCGAGGTGGCGGTGCTGAGGACGCTCGGCTTCTCGCGCCCCAGGATCGTGGGCCTCGTCCTGAGCGAGAGCCTCGCTCTCGCGGGAGTTGGCGGACTCCTCGGGTTCCTGGCTTTCGCCGCGGCGTTCTCGCGCCTCAAGGGCGCGCTCATGGAGACGCGGATGGCGCCGTTCGCGGCGGGGATGAAGATCTTCCCCGAGGTCGTCGCGCTCGCGGCCCTCGTCGCGCTCGCCGTGGGCGTCCTCTCGGCCATCGTCCCGGCCGTGCTGGCCGCGCGGCGGCCGATCGTGGACGGCCTGCGCGCGTCCTGAGGCGCGGCGGGGTCAGATCCAGCGCCGCGTGCGGGCCAGGAAGGTACGATATTCCTCCCCGAACTTCCGCGTCAGGTAGGCCTCTTCGCGGTCGATCACGAGGCGCCGCAGCGCGAGCCACACAGGCGGCAGAATCGCCAGGAGCCACGGGGTGTTCGCGACGAGCGCGAGCCCCGCCGTGAGGCCCGAGAGGCCGACGTACATCGGGTTGCGCGAGAACCGGTAGGGCCCCCATGTCACGAGCGCGCTCACCGGGTGGTTCGGGTGAGGCGTCGTCTTCGCGCGCCGGAACGCCGCGAACGCCCATCCACCGAAGGCAAGGCAGACGAGCCCGAGCGCGGCGCCCACCCCGCACGCCTCGCCCGCGAAGCGAGCGGGGACGAGCGGCACCGGCACCTGCCGCTTCAGGAGAAATCCCGCCCCGATCCCGAGCCCGAAGAGGACGGGCGGAACGACCGGGACGTTGGCGTGGTCGTCCCCGGACGTGACCACGCGCTACTTCGCGGCGCCGAGCCGGGTCAGAAGGAACGCCTCGTCGAGCGCGATCTCGTGGAGGAAGTCGTAGCGCCCCGACGCCCCGCCGTGCCCCGCGCCCATGTTCGTCTTGAGAAGGAGGGGGTTGCCGTCCGTCTTGAGCGTGCGCAGGCGTGCGACGTACTTCGCGGGCTCGTGGTAGAAAACCTGGCTGTCGTTGAACGACGTCTTGACGAGCATCGCCGGGACCGCACCCTTCTTCAGGTTCGTGTACGGGCAGTAGGTCCGGATGTAATCGTACTCGTCCTTCTTCGCCGGGTTTCCCCACTCCTCGTACTCGCCGACCGTGAGGGGCAGCGTCGCGTCGCTCATCGTGTTCAGGACGTCCACGAACGGCACGTGCGCGATGACGGCGGTGAAGAGATCCGGGCGCATGTTCACGACGGCGCCCATGAGGAGGCCACCCGCGCTGCCGCCCTCGATCGCGAGGCGGTCCTTCGCGGCGATCTTCTCCGCGACGAGGTACTCGCCCGCCGCGATGAAGTCCGTGAACGTATTCATCTTGTTCTTCATGCGCCCGGCGTCGTGCCAGGCCTTCCCCATCTCGCCGCCGCCGCGGATGTGCGCGACGACGTAGACGAACCCGCGGTCGAGGAGCGGGAGCCGGTCGGACCGGAACGACACGCCGATCGAGATGCCGTAGGAGCCGTAGCCGTAGAGGAGCGTCGGGAACGGTCCGTCCTTGAGCGAGCGGGTCTTGCCGTCGGCCATCCTCGAGCGCCAGACGACCGAGAGGGGGATCTTCGTCCCGTCCGCCGCCGTCGCCCAGAGGCGCGCCGAGGAGTATTTCGTCCGGTCGTAGCCCGGGACCTCCAGCTCCTTGAGGAGCGTCGCCTTCTTCGCGTCCATGTCGTAGTCGAAGACGGACGAGGGCGTCACGAACGACTGGTAGCCGTAGCGGAAGACGTTCGTGTCCCACACGCGGTTCGTCTCGGGAGACGCGACGTACACGGGCTCTGGAAACGCGACGGTGTGGGAGTCGCTCCTCGTGAAGCTCCGGATCGTGAACCGCTGCAATCCGTTCGTGCGCTCTTCGAGGACGAGGTGGTCCTTGAAGAGGTCGATCCCGGTCAGCATGACGTCGGCGCGGTGCGGGACGATCTCCTTCCAGTTCGCACGGCCTGGCGCGGCGACGGGCGCCGTCACGAGCCGGAAGTTGCGCCCGCCGGAGTTCGTCCGGATGTAGAACAGGTCGCCCCGGTGGTCGACGTCGTACTCGTGGTCCTGCTCGCGCGCGGCGACGAGCGCCCACTCGCCCTCGGGCGTGTCGGCCTTCAGGACGCGGGCTTCGGACGTCGTGTGGCTGGAGATCTCCATGACGAGCCATGCGCCGCTGCGCGTGCGTCCGACGTGGACGCCAAACCGCTCGTCCTTCTCCTCCAGGAGAAGCACGTCCGCGGTCGCGGGGGTTCCGACCTTGTGCCGGTAGAGACGGTGCGAGCGCTTCGTCGTCTCGTCCTCGACCGTGTAGAAGAGCGTCTTCCCGTCCGCCGCCCAGGCGACGCTCGTGACGCGCAGCATCCGCTCGGGGAGGAGCGCGCCGGTCTTCAGGTCCTTCACGGCGAGCGTGTACTGGCGAAAGCCCGTGTCGTCGGTCGAGTACGCGAGCAGGCTCCCGTCCTCCGACGGGCGCAGCGCGCCGAGGGACATGAACTTCTTGCCCTCGGCGAGCGCGTTCAGGTCGACGAGAACCTGCTCGGCGCCGTCCCCGGCCGGCTTGCGGCAATGGATGCGGTACTGCTTGCCCTTCTCCGTCCGGTAGTAGTAGAGGAAGGCGCCGTCGCGATAGGGAACGGAGAGGTCCGTCTCCTTCACGTGCGAGAGCATCTCGTCGTAGAGCGCCTTCTGGAGGGCCTCGGTCGGCTTGAGGACCGCGTCGGTGTACGCATTCTCGGCCTCGAGGTAGGCCGCGACCTCCGGGTTCGGCTTGTCGCGCAGCCAGAAGTACGGGTCGGGCCGCGCGTCGCCGTGCAGGGCGTGGACCTTATCCACCTTCTTCGCCACGGGTGGGACCGGCGGAGCCGGCGTCTGGGCGGTGGCGGCGAGCGAGACGGTCATGGCACAGGCTGCAAGGCGGAGCGACGGTAAGTGCAAGGAGCCCTCCAGTCCACGAGGGGGCGAGGTTACCTCAGGAGCGGATCCCTCTTCAGGCTCCCGGCAGTCCCTTGATCTGCATCTCCATCGCCTCGAGGCCCTCGAGGACTCGCATCGTCTGCGAGCAGCGGTCGCACTCGGCGGGCGCCTGCGGGCACGGCTTCTCGGGGCAGAACGGCTCCTTGGCCGCCATGAGGAGGCCCTCGACGACCGTCTTGACGCGCGCGCGCACCGGAGACGCGGAGGTTTCGCGGAGCAGGCGGATCAGCTCCATCTCGGCGGGGCTGAGCATCGCGACGACGGGCTGGTTTCCCTGGCTCACGGGCAGCCTCCTTGAGACGAGATCTTAGCCGCGGGGCCGGAGGGGGAAACGAAGCAGATGAATCAGGCGCGGTCTCCGCTTAACGACAGAGCGCCGCGAGCGCCCGCGAAGCCCGGTCGATCTTGCGGAAGACCGGGATGCCGCCGCGCTGGAGAACCATGACGAAGTCGTCGTAGAGCCGGCCCGAGTCGACGTTGACGACGACGGGCTTCTTCGTCGCGCGGAAGAGGCGCAGGAGTTCCTGCGCGAGCGCGCCCTTCGAGAAGAGGTTCTCGGAGTGCGCGCCATAGGGATCCGGCGCGAGGATGTCGAGCGCGGGCGTCACCGGGATGGGCGAGACGAGGAGCATGTCGACCTCGGGGTCGTCGAGCATCGCCGCCGCCGCCTCGACGAACGCGGGGGTGTCCGCCATCGGCGTCGCATCGACCGGATTCGCCGCGTGCGCGATCCCGGGCAGGCACGCCTTGAGGCGCCCGAGCGTCGCGGGCGTCAGCGCCGACGGCACGAGGCCGTAGAGCTTGTCGAGGACGGCCGAGCACTCGAACCCCGCGTTCGAGAGGACCGCGAGGCCGCGGCCGCGGGCCGGCCGGTCCCCGAGCATCGTGTGGACCTTCGTGAGGTCCTCGAACATGTCGAGCGTCTGGGCGACCTGGACGCCCGCACCCTCGAGGAGGGCCTTCGCGACCGCGTAGTCGCCCGCGAGCGAGGCGGTATGGCTCTTCGTGGCCTCGGCGCCGAGCGCGGTCTGCCCCGCCTTGAAGACGACCACGTGGCGGCCCTCCGCCGTGACGCGCCGCGCGGCCTTCACGAAGCGCTCGCCGTCGCCGGGCGCGAAGCCCTCGATGTAGAACACGAGGAGGCGCACGGTCGGGTCGTCCGCGAAGTACGTGAGGAAGTCCGCAGCCGTGAGGTCCATCTGGTTGCCGTAGGAGATGGACGCGCGTGGAAAGACGATGCCGTCGAGGTTGCTCGTGAGGGAGACGAGGTACGCGCCGCTCTGCGACACGGCGACGAGCGAGTCGCCCGGCGCGTCGTGGAACGGCAGCTTGTACTGCGGCAGGAAGAAGGTGTTGTACTGGCGCTTCGACACGATCCCGAGGCAGTTGCCGCCCACGAGAACGGGCCCTCCGTCGGGACGCGCGTGCCCGTCGGCGAGCGCCTTGCGGAGCGCGGTCTCGAGGTCGCCGCGGCCCGCCTCGCCGAACCCGCCGGGGATCAGGATGATCGACTCGGCCTTCCCGTTCGCGAGCGCGGCGACGACGTCGGGCGCGGCGGGCGCCGGCACGGAGACGACCGCGAGGTCGACCTTCTCCGGCAGGTCCGCCACGGAGGCGACGCACGGAACGCCGTCGATCGACTTCTCCTTCGGGTGGACGGCCCAGAGCCTCCCGTACGCGACGCCCTCGGACTGCTTGAGGTTCTTCAGGATGATGCGGCCGGGGTTCGCACCGGACGCGGACGCGCCGATGACCGCCGCGCTCTTCGGCGCGAGGAGGGAAGAAATTTTTGCGAGGGGGCGCGACGCGCGGTCCGCGCGTCGCGCCGAGAGACGCGCCTTGCCGTCGGCGGCGACCCAGCGGCCATCAGCACAGAGCAGCAGGGGATTGACCTCGAGCTCCTCGAGGGTCGGATTTCCGAGAGAGTTTGAGGGGGAGAAAGAGAAGAGAAGATTCTTTGAAAGTGATTCGAGCAGAGAGGCGACCGTGTCGAGCTCGAGGGGCGCCTTCGCCTGTCCCCTGTACCCTTCAAAGAAAATCTTCAGCGCCGGAGACTTCTTCACGGCAGCCTGGAGGCCCTGCTTCACCTCTCCCGGTCTGAGGATCACGGTCGTGTGGCCGGGGGCGAGACTCCCGTACCACTCGGTGAGCAGCCCTCCCAGCCCAAACACCAGCACCGGTCCGAACGCGGGGTCATTCTTGTACGAGAGGAGCGCCTCGGCAGCCGGCGTGCCGGTCGCGGGCACGAGCTTCTCGACGACGAGGATGCCGGCGAGCGACGCGCCCGGAGCACGGCGGGAGACCTCGTGCCACATCTTCCGGGCCGCGGGAAGGATGGAAGAGGAAGATTTCTTAGAAAGGTAGAGTCCACCGACGTCCGACTTGTGGGCGAGATCCGGCGAGGCGATCTTGAGGACGACCTCGCCCTCCGCGTCTTCCCTCTCTAAACCTTCTAGGAAATCTTCAATCTCCTCCGAAATCTCCCCTGGTTCTCCCGCCCAGAAGACATGCCGCGGAACCTCGAAGCCTGCTTCTCTGAGCAGCGCGTAGACCTCGTGCTCGAGGAGCGCGGTCCGGCCCGGCGTCATGCGCCCGGGTATCCCCGCATCTGGAGCTGCATCGCCTCGAGGCCTTCCAGCATGCGGGTCACCTGAACGCACTGGTCGCAGTTCGCGTGGACGCTCGCGCAGGGCGCGCCGTCGGCCATGTGCTCGGGGCACTTCGGCTCGCGCGCCAGCTCGATGAGACCCTCCACCAGCGAGTTCACGCGCGTCCTCAGTGCCGACTCGGGGACCTCGCGCAGCGCGTTCACGAGGCGCCATTCGGCGGCGGTCAGGCTGTGCGTCTTGTTGGTCTCCATGGTCCCCTCCGTCAGTGGGCCGGCGTCGCGGCGGACTTTACGCTCTTGACTCCCCAGGCGAACGCTTCCTCGTTGAGCGGGATGAGGGCGCACTTGTCCTTCAGGGCCTGCCGGAGCGCGGTCTTGAACGTCTCCTCCGGGAAGAGGCCCGTCGCGGCGCAGAGCGCGCCGAGGGCGACGACGTTCTTGACCATCGCCTTGCCGAGGTCGACCGCGATCTCCGTGCACGGGACGCCGACCAACCGGACGCCGTCCGCGACCTTCGGGACGTCGTGGATGACCGAGCTGTCGTAGATGATCGTCCCGCCGGGCGCGACGTCCGGCGCGAACTTCGCGAGGCTCGGCGCGTTGAACGCGACGAGGATCCGCGGGTGCGGCGAGGCCGGCGACAGAACCTCGTCCTCGGCGACGTGGACGTCGGCGTACGACGTGCCGCCGCGCGACTCGGGGCCGTAGCTCGGGATGTGCGTCGCGTCGAAGCCCTCGGAGATCGCGGCCCGCGCGATGAGCATCGCGGCCGTCTGTGCGCCGTCGCCGCCGGCGCCGGCGAGCTTGAGCGCGACGTCCTTGCCGCCGAGGTGCTCGGGGAAGCCCTTCGCGAAGCGGGGCGGCTTCTCGGCGGAGGCTCCGACGAGGCTCGCGAGACGCGCGCCGTCGAAATTCGGGGCGGGCGCCTTCGCGTGCGGCTCGACGACGACGTCCTTCTTCACGCCGAGCGGGAAGACCGGGAGCATGGACTCCTTGACCCACTTCTCCGTCTCCTCGGGTGTCAGCCCGAGGTGAGTCGGGCATTCCGCGAGGACCTCGACGAAGGCGAAACCGCGGCCCTCGACCTGCATCCTGAGGGCCTTCGTGATTGCCTTCTGGGCCTTGATGCGCTGCTTGGCGTCGTAGAGGGCGACGCGCTCGACGTAAACGGGTCCGTCGAGGCCCGCGATGAGCTCGGCCATCTTCATGGGCTGGCCCATGAAGGCCGTGCGGCCGTCCGGGCTCGTCGAGCTCTTCTGGCCCATGAGCGTCGTCGGCGCCATCTGGCCGCCCGTCATCCCGTAGATCGCGTTGTTCACGAAGATGACCGTGATCGGGATCCCGAGCTGCGCGGTCGAGACGATCTCCGCGAGGCCGATCGACGCGAGATCGCCGTCGCCCTGGTAGCTCACGACGATCGAGTCGGGGTTCGCCAGCTTGTGGCCGATCGCGACGGCCGGGGCGCGGCCATGGGCGGCCTGCGTGTTGCCGACGTCGAAGTAGTAGTAGAGGAAGACGGAGCAGCCGACGGGCGAGACCGCGACCATGCGGTCCTGCACGCCGAGCTCCTCGATCGCCTCGGCGAGGAACTTGTGCGCGAGGCCGTGGCCGCAGCCGGGGCAGTAGTGCGTCGCGTGCGCCTTGAGGCCCTGGCCGCCGGAGTGCCGCTCGAAGTTCTCGTAGAAGACGCTCACGCGGTCACCTCCTCGCGGGAAAGGACCGCATTGACGACCTCTCCGGTCTGCGGCAGGACGCCGCCCATGTGGCGGACGGATTCGATCGGAGGCGTGGGCAGACCCGCGTGCGAGAGGGCGAGGCGGAGCTCGTCCTCGAGCTGGCCGGCCGACGCCTCGACGACGACGACGCGCCGGGCCTTCGGGAGGAGCGGTTTCAGCGCGTCGATGGGGAACGGCCACACGGAGACGGGGCGGAAGAGCCCGGCCTTGACCCCCTGCCGGCGCAGCATCTCGACGGCGCCCTTCGCCATGCGGGCCGGCGTGCCGATCGACACGACGAGGACCTCCGCGTCGTCGCACAGGAAGAGGTCGGCGCGCTGCTCGGCCGCGCGCATGCGCGCGTACTTCTCGTTCAGGTGGACGTTGAAATTCTCGAGGTCCCTCTCGTCGAGGTAGATCGACGACATCAGGTTGCCGCGGTGCGCCGCGTCGCCCCAGACCGCCCACTCGGGGAGGCCCGGCTTGACCATCGTCTCGGGGAGAACGACCTTGCCGGTCATCTGGCCGAGGTAGCCGTCCGCGAGAAGGATGACCGGGTTGCGGTACTTGAACGAGAGCGTGAAGGCGAGACGCGAGAGGTCGAGCATCTCCTGCGGCGTCGAGGCCGCGAGGACGATCGCATGGGTGTTGCCGTGGCCGAGGCCGCGGCAGGCGAGCTTCACGTCGGACTGCTCGGGCGCGATGTTGCCGAGACCCGGGCCGCCGCGCATGACGTCGACGAAGACGCCCGGCACCTCGGACCCGATCATGTAGGAGATGCCTTCGAGCATCAGCGAGAAGCCCGGCGAGGACGTGAACGTCATGCAGGGGAGGCCCGCGCCACCGCAGCCGTACATCATGTTGACGGTCGCGACCTCGCTGACGGCCTGCAGGAACACGCCGTCGAGGCGCGGCAGCAGCTTCGCCATCAGCTCGGCGCCTTCCGTCGACGGCGTGATCGGGTAGCCGTAGACGTGCCGGCAGCCCGCGAGGAGCGCGCCGACCGCGGCCGCGTAGTTGCCCTTCAGCACGAGCGGCTCCGTCTTCGGGAGGGGGACGATCTCGGGCGGAATCGCAACCGCCTTCGGGCGCTGGCTGGCGCGCTCGCCGAAGAGCTTGGCCGGGTCCTGGAGCTCGAAGTCCTCGCTCGCCTTCGGCTTCGCCTCGGGCCTGAGCCCGTACGGCTCGGGGCAGGCGTCCATGCACAGGCCGCAGGCGTTGCAGTGGTCGAGGTTCAGCACGACGGGCACGAGGCCCGTAAGCGGGTTGATCTCGTGGCCTACTTCGATGCAGTTCTTGGCGCAGGCTTCGATGCAGCGCCCGCAACCTTTGCAGAACTCGTCGAGCAGGAAGGGTTTCGGTCGTTCACGAACGGGGGCCGGACTGGCCATGAAGGACCCTCCGGCACGAAATTTGACGACCTCCGCAACTTTTTCGCCAGAGAGCAGATGAATCAGGGTCTCAAGTCATTCAGTAGGAAGTACCTGCGCCCCCTCCGCCGAAACTGCCGCCGCCCCCCGAGAAACCGGGCTCGTCCGGAGGCTTCGCCGCCGGCGCGTGGGCCGCGAGGACGGGCACGAGCTCGGCGGCGCGAAAGGCCGTTTCGTCCGTGTAGAGGGGCTCCGCGGTGAATCCGCGGCGCTCGCCTTCCGGGCCGCGGGAGAGCCACCGGTTCACCGCGAGCGCCCCTCCGATCAGGAGCGCCCCCGCTCCGGCGAGGACGACGCGCACGTCGAGGGCGTGGACGTACGCGCGCAGCGTCACGAGCGAGAGCGCGACGAGGACCAACCCGGCGTCGAGGAGGATCTTCCGGCGCCGCACGGCGCCGCGCAGAAACACCGCGAGCGGCACGAGGGCCGTCGTAAGGACGGCCGCGGCGCGCGCGCCATCGCCCGGCCATGACACCGGCATGGAACGCGCCTGCCCTCCGAGGTGCTCGATCGTCCGGTGGTCGAGCGACCAGACGTTCACGCCGGCGTAGACGGCCGCGATCCCGCAGACGACGAGGCCCCACGCGCAGGCGCGGTGCGAAGGCGCCCACGCCGGCCGGTCCGTGAATCGCCCGGCGACGGCGCTCAGGGCGACGCCGCCCGCGATCCACAGCAGCCGGCCGTGCGGCGCCCGGGCGAGGAGGACGAAGAGGGCGGCGGCGGCGAATCCCGCGAAGACAGCGTTGCCCCAGCGGAAGGCGCCCATGGCAAAGAGGAGCGCCGCGCCGAGAAGGACGAAATTCGGGCCATCGGGTTCGGAGAGATGAAGATTTTCTTCGAGTAAGAGGAACAGGCCGGCGACGAGGAGCAGGAGTCCCCAGAATCCAGCCGCCTCGACGCCGCCGCGCAGCGCGAGTGACGGCGCGCGCGCCTGCAGATCCGCTGCGACGACGAACATCCCGCCGAGGACGCCGCAGAGAATCCACGCGGAGGATCCGCTCGGCCGGACGGTGAGGACGAAGAACGCGGCGAACGCGAGGAGGATGAAGCTGCCGAAGACGAACGTGAGGATCCGCCACAGCGGGGCGGGAAGCGTCCGCGGCTCGGGGTAACGCCGGAGGATTTCTTCGAGTGTGCCCGAGTTGATCGCACCGCCTCGCTTCCATCCGGCGGCGGCTGCACGCACGTCCTCGACGCGCTCCGCGGCGACCCATTCCCCTTTCATGGAATCCTCATGCGCCGGTGGGCCAGGAAGATCGTCACGAGTGCGGCGCCACCGAGCATCGCCACGAGGAGGAGCCGCGCTTCGAAGTCCCGGCCCGCTCCCGAGAAGACCGCGCGCATCAGACCGAGGTATGCCGCGAGGACGGCCTGCGCGAACGGGAGCGAGCGCTTCCAACGGTACGCGGCAGCCGCGATCGCGGCCGCGACCGCGAGGAGAGCGGCGAGCCACACGACCCAGTCGAGCTCCGATCCGAAGACGCCCGACAGGAGGGCGCCGAAGACGAGGAGAGCGCCCGCGTTCACCCAGACGTCCTCGAAGTGGGTCTTCTTTCCCGCGCGAGCCGTCACGATTCCGACGGCCGCGAAGAGCGCGCCCGTCGCGAGCCCCTCCCAGCGGAGCCGCTCGACGTCGCCCCGGCCGAGCGACGCGTGCGCGACGCTGAGCGCGAGACCGCGCCACGCCGCAAAGGACGCCAGCGCGAGCGAGAGGAGCATCCGCGAGTCAAACCGGACCGCGAGAACAAGGTAGAAGAGAGCGACGACGAGAAGGTGGAGCGGCCAGGCCGGCCCGAGCAGCTTCGTCTGCGTCTCCACCCACGCGAGATCGGCGGCCGCGAGAAGCGCGCCGAGGAGGAGGACGTAGTCGAACGCGGCGTGCGCCGAGGCGGCTTCCCCCCACGACGGCGGCGCGGCCTTCCGCCAGGCCCACGCGAGACACGCGCCGGCCGCGAGGCCGACGGCGCCGGCGATCGC
>JBDTTJ010000062.1:0-13758 GCA_039930645.1 Acidobacteriota bacterium | reverse complement strand
TCGTGTCCGTCCCCTTGCCCTCTTCCTCGCCGACGGACATGAGGCCGATCTTCGGCTTCGCGACACCGAGGACCTCCTGCGCGTAGAAGTGGCCCATGAGCGCGAACTCGCGGTAGTGCTCGGGCCGGCAATTGACGTTCGCCCCGACGTCGAGGAGCACCTGCCTCTTCTTGAGGCCCGGGAGGACGGCGGCGAGCGCCGGGCGGTCGATTCCCTCGGCGACGCCCATGATCATCTTCGCGACGACCATCGCGGCGCCCGTGTGGCCCGCGGTGAACATCCCGCTCGCGCGCCCGTCGCGGACGCACTCGGCGGCGATGCGGATGGACGCGCGCCGCTTCTTGCGGATCGGGGTGATGGAGGGCTCGTCGAAGAGGACGATCTCGTCCGCGTCCACGACGCCCACCCGGCCGCCCGTGTAACCCGTGCGGAGGAGCTCGGACTCGACTTCTTTCCGGCGCCCCACGAGGAGCGTGTCGAGGCCGAAGTCGATCGCGGCCGCGACCGCCCCCTCCACGTTGACGCGAGGGGCGTGGTCGCCCCCCATCGCGTCGACGGCGATCGTCAAGCTACTTCGTGGCCCCGGTCGTGACCTCGCGGCCCTTGTACCAGCCGCAGGCCGCGCACACGCGGTGCGGCAGCTTCTCGATGCCGCAGTTCGGGCAGTTCGACGTCTGCTTGGGCTTCAGGAAGTCGTGCGCGCGGCGCAGGTCGCGGCGCGTCTTGCTGTGTCGGTGCTTTGGGTTCGGCATCGTCGTCTCCTGTGGTCGGTGCGGGGCCGGAAAGGTCCGCTCGTTCTTTTCAGTTCTTTTCGTCGGTTTCGAGGATCGCCTTGAGCGACTTCCACCGCTCGTCCGGGGGCGGCGCGCAAGCGCAGGGGGTCGCGTTGCGGTCGGAGCCGCACTGGGGGCAGAGGCCCTTGCAGTCGTCCCGGCAGAGCGCCTTCATCGGCAGCTCGAGCTGCAGCTGCTCCTCGACGAGAGGGTCGAAGGGCACGACGAAGTCCTCGTAATAGAGGACGTCGAGGTCCGCCGCCGAGAGCTCGTCCCCGTCTTCGTCCTCGTTCTTATCGGCGCCCTTGCCGGCCTTCGCGGCCTTGGCGGGCTTGCCGTCGGCCGGCTTGGCCGCCTTGGGTTTCTCCACCGGCTTCACATGCGCGGGCATGAAGGTCCAGGAGACCTCCTCCCTGCGCACGAACGGCACGGGGGCGAGGCACCGCGCGCAGGCGACCACGCCGGAGAACGCGAGGCGTCCGGTCAGGACGAAGCCGAGGTCGACCCTCTCGAGCCGCCCCGTGAACGAGACCGGCGACAGCGAGAGAAGCTCCGGCCTCTCGAGACGTCCGCTCGGGATCTCGAATTCATGAGAAAGATCGACCGGCTCGTCGAAAGCCGTTTCCAGATTCAGGTCCATACAGGGAGTCTCCTCAGCGAAGAGGAGCCGCGGAATATAACATGGACCGGATGCGCATTGCCGTCGACGCGCGGCCGCTGGAGGAGAGGCCGACCGGCGTCGGGCGCTACCTCGAGGGCCTTTTGACCGCCTGGCTGGCCGACCGGCCGGGGGACGGCTTCATCCTCCTGTCGCCGCGGCCGGTCTTCGTGCCCCTCTCCCTCGCGGGCCGGGTGGCCGTGGCCCCCTCGGCGAAGCTCCCCGGGACGCTGTGGCTCCAGACCGCCGCCGGCCCGGCAGCGCGCCGCGCGGGGGCGGACGCGTTCTTCGGGTGCCTCGGCATCGTCCCGCTGGCGGGCGGGCCGCCTTCGGTCGCAACGGTCCACGACGTGACGCCGATTCTCTTCCCGGAGTGGCACTCCTGGAAGAACCGGCTCGGCTTCACCCCCCTCATCGGCGGAAGCGTCCGGGCCGCGAGGCGGATCGCGGTCGTCTCGGAACACTCGCGCCGCGACCTCGTCGCCCATTTCCCCGACGCGGCCGGGAAGACCACCGTGGTTCACAACGGCGTCGAAGCCTCTCCCGCTCCCGCCGGCGGCCCGGCGCCGAACGAGGGCCGGCCGTACGTCCTGTCGCTCGGCACGCTCGAGCCCCGCAAGAACCTCCCGCGCCTCGTGGAGGCGATGGAGTCGATCTGGGACCGGCGGCCCGAATTCCCCGACCTCGTCCTCGCCGGGACGGAAGGCTGGGGCCTGCACGGCTTCGCCGGCCGGATCGCGTCTTCGCGCCACGCCGCGCGCATCCGGCCCACCGGCTACCTCGCGGGCGGCGAGCGTTCCCGGTGGATGGCGGGCGCGCGCGTCTTCGCATACCCGAGCCTCTACGAGGGCTTCGGCCTGCCGCCTCTCGAGGCGATGGCGCTCGGGACGCCGGTCGTCGCGTCGTCGGCCTCGTCCCTGCCCGAGGTCGTCGGCGACGCGGGCCTCCTTCCGGACCCGAGGGACGCAGGCGCCATCGCCGCGGCGATCGAACGCGCGCACGACGACGAGGCGTTCCGGCGCTGGGCCGGCGCGAAGGGGCCGGCGCGGGCGGCGACGTTTACCTGGGCTTCCGCCGCGAGGAAGATGCGCGCTCTCTTCGAAGAGGCGCTCTCGTGACGCGACCCCGCGTCCTCGTAGACGCCCGCAAGGCCGGAGACTTCGGGATCGGCAGCTACATTCGCGGACTCCTCGGAGGCCTCGCGCGACAGGAGCGGTGGGACCTCTGCGCGACCGTGCACCCCGGCGGCGACGCGCTCCTGCCGCCGGGCGTCGCGCCCGTGGCCTGCGACGCGCGCCACTACTCGGTCGCCGAGCTCTTCGCGGTGCGCGGAGCCATCGCGCGCCTGAAGCCGGCCGTCTTCCACGCGCCGCACTACGTCGTGCCGGTCCAGCCGCCGGCGGCCACCGTCGTGACGATCCACGACCTCATGCACCTCACGCGGCCCGAGCACGGCGCGCCCTGGAAGCGCGCGTACGCGAAGTGGATGATCGGGCGGGCGATGCGCCTCTCCGCGCGGGTCATCGCCGTGTCGGAGGCGACGCGGGAAGAGATTCTTGCTTTCGGACCCGAGCAGGCCGGCAAGGTCGTCGTGATTCCGAATGGCGTAAGAGAAGAGTTCTTCGAGTGGGGGAAGAGGGTGGCGGCGGCGCGCGACGAGGCGGCGGCGTCCGATGTTCAGGTGCCACGGCCCGATTCACTTTCAAAAGAAATCTCCTCTTTTCTTCTCTTTCTCGGAAACGACAAGCCGCACAAGAACCTCGAGGGCCTGTTGCGCGCGTGGCCGCACGTGCGCGCCGAGCATCCCGCGCTCTCGCTCGTCCTGGCGGGCGTCGAGCCGGGGCGCGAGCTGCCCGAAGGCGTGAAGGCGGTCGGGTTCGTGCCCGACGCCGACGTGCCCGCGCTCGTGGCCCTCGCCGAGGCGCTCGTCCTCCCCTCCTTCGCCGAGGGCTTCGGCCTCCCGGTCCTCGAGGCGCAGGCGGCGGGGACTCCCGTCGCCTGCTCCGAGCTCCCGGCGCTGCACGAGGCGGGGGGCGAGGCGGCCGTGTTCTTCAACCCGCACGACGCCGCGATGATCGCGTCGGCGCTGAACGCGCTCCTGGGGGATGAAGAAAAGAGAAATCTGCTTAGAAAAAAGGGACGGGGGCGAGCTCGCGCGTTCAGCTGGGATGCGGTCGCGGAGCGGACCGCGGCGGTGTATGCGGAGGTTCTCGGGTGAGGACCGCCCTCGTCCACGACTGGCTCACCGGCACGCGCGGCGGCGAGAAGGTGCTGCTCGAGCTGGTCCGGATGTTCCCGGACGCTCCCGTGTTCACCCTCTTCCATTTTCCGGGCTCGCAGCATCCCGAGATCGAGGCGCGGGAGATCCGGACGACGTTCCTCCAGTCGCTCGTCTCGCCCTCGCGGAACTACCGCCCGCTCCTCCCCCTCTTCTTCGCCGCCGCCGAAACGTGGGACCTCTCCGGTTACGACCTCGTCGTCTCGACGTCGCACTGCGTCGCCAAGAACGCCAGGAAGGACGCCCGGGCTTTCCACCTCTGCTACTGCCACACGCCCGTGCGCTACCTGCACGACCAGTTCGACGACTACTTCCGGGGGCGGTCCGCGCCCGTCCTGCTCGCGGCGCGCCTCGCCCGGGCGCCGCTCGCGGCCTGGGACGTGGCGACGGTGCCGCGCGTCGACGCCTTCCTCGCGAACTCGGCGAACGTGAAGAACAGGATCGCACGCCTCTGGCGGCGCGACGCCGCGGTCGTCCCTCCGCCCGTCGACACGGAGTTCTACTCGCCTGGCCCGCCCCGGGAGCGCCGCGGGCTCCTGATCGTCTCGGCGCTCGCCCCCTACAAGCGGCTGGACGACGCGATCGTGGCCGCGAACACCCGGAAGCTCCCTCTCACGATCGCCGGCTTCGGGCCCGAGCGCCGGAGGCTGGAGTCGATCGCCGGTGAGACCGTGGTTTTCGCCGACACTCCCAACGACACCATGCTGCGCGAGCTCTACCGTTCGGCCGAGGCGGTCCTCATGCCGGGCGAAGAGGATTTCGGGATCGTGCCCCTCGAGGCTCAGGCCTGCGGCACGCCCGTGATCGCCCTCGGACGGGGCGGCGCGCTCGAGACGGTCCGGGACGGGGAGACGGGCATCCTGATGCCGGAGCCCGGCGCCCCCGCCCTCCTCGCGGCCCTCGACCGCCTGCAATCGCTGAGGCTCGACCCCGCCGCCGCCGCCGCGAACGCGGCGCGGTTCTCGCGGGAGGCCTTCCGCGGGGGGTTCCGGCGCGCAATGGACGAGGCGCGCGCCCACCCCGCCGCGTCCCCAAGTAAAATGGCGCCCCCGGTGACCGTGTGATCCGCAGACAGACTCGCCGCCTGCAGGCCGTCTTCCTCACGGCAGACGTGCTCGCGACCGTGCTCGCCCTCTGGGCGGCCTGGCTGATCCGCTTCGAAAGCGTCTGGCCCACGCCCAAGGGCGGGCAGCCGTTCGGGAACTACGCGCCACTGATCCCGATCCTCCTCGTCGTCTGGCCGGTCGTCTTCTACTTCCACCGTCTCTACCAGATCCGGCGCGACCGCTCCGCGATCGACGAGGTTCTCTCGATCCTCGTCGCCGCGACGCTCGGCACGATCCTGCTCGTCGGCATCCTCTCCTTCTGGCGCGGCTTCACGTACACGAGCCGCCAGCTCCTCGTCCTGTTCCTCGTCCTCGACATCGTTCTCGTCTCGCTCGCCCGCTTCGGGATCCGCAAGTACCTCGAGACGATGTGGGCGACGGGCGCGGGCGTGCGCCGCGTCCTGATCGTCGGCGCCGGCCACTCCGGCCGCGCACTCGCGGACAAGCTTCTCGAGCACCCCGCAACCGGCATGAAGCCCGTCGGCTTCGCGGACGACGACCCCGCCAAGCGCCGGGGGAACTATCGCGGCCTGAACATCCTCGGGACGACGGGCACGGTTCGCGACCTGATCCACGCGCACGAGGTCGACACCGTGTTTCTCGCGCTGCCCGTCGAGGCGCACCGCACGATGCTCGCCATCCTGAAGGACGTCGGCAACGAGATGATCGACCTGCGCGTCGTGCCGGACCTCTTCCAGTACGTCACGTTCAAGGCCGGCGTCGAGGACTTCGACGGCCTGCCCGTCATCAACCTCACGCAGATGCCGCTCGAGGGCTGGAACTCGCTCGTCAAGCGGACCATGGACGTCGTGCTTTCGGCGCTCGGCCTCGTGGCGCTCGCGGTCCTGTTCCCGTTCATCGCGCTCGCGATCTGGCTCGAAGACCGCGGGCCCGTGTTCTACGCGCAGGAGCGCATGGGCCTCGACGGGCGCCTCTTCCGGATGATCAAGTTCCGCTCGATGCGCGTGAACGCCGAGGACGACGGCGCGCAGTGGACGCAGGAGAACGACCCGCGGCGCACGCGCGTGGGCGCGCTCCTCCGACGGACCTCGCTCGACGAGCTGCCGCAGCTCGTGAACGTCTTCACGGGCGACATGTCGCTCGTCGGGCCGCGGCCCGAGCGGCCCGAGTTCGTGAAGGAGTTCAAGGAGAAGTTTCCGCAGTACATGCTCCGCCACCGCGTGCGCGCGGGGATCACGGGCTGGGCGCAGGTCCACGGCTGGCGCGGCAACACGCCGATCGACAAGAGGATCGAATACGACCTGTACTACATCGAGAACTGGACGGTCGGCCTCGACGTGAAGATTCTCTGGGCGACGGTGCGCTGGGGCTTCACGCACAAGAACGCTTACTGAGGAAGAGAAGAGGAAGATTTTCTTAGAAGGTGAAGAGGCGGTCGCCGAGGCCTTCCCGGAAACGCTCCAGCAGTCCCTTGAGCTGTTCCCTTTCCTCTTCCGAAGCAAAAACTCCTCCGAACGACTCCCTCACGTAGGCGCCGACGATCGCGGCGGCTGGCGCCGCCGCAGCAGGACCGAATTTTTCAGCCGCCGCAAGCGTCTCCGCAGGTGCGGACGAGGGCGTCAGCGGCACACCGCGCCGGTGGAGCGCCTTCTGGAGGCGGCGGTACGCCGCCGACGCGGGCGGCAGGCCGCGCGTCCCGAAGCGGGCGCGCACGACGAGGCGCTTCAGCGCGAGCGCGAAAAGGGCCGTCAGGAGCGCGATCGCTCCCGCGCCCGCCCACGCCCGCCCGCCGGTGAGGCGCGCCAGCGCTCCGGCCACCGCTGCGCCCACTCCCTTCAGCGCATCCGCGGCGCCGCCCACCGCCTCGCGGAGCCGGCGGAGCATCTCGGCCTGGTCGCTCTGCCCGAACGAGAGGACGAAGCGGTCGTAGAGGAACTCGATCCCGTCCGTCACCTGCCTCAGGCGGGCCGAGAGCGGCACGCGCTCGAGCTGCGGCTGGCCCGCGGCCGGCGTCGGGTCGAACGTGACCCAGCCCTTCTCGGGCCCGCACCAGACCTCGACCCACGCGTGCACGTTGTTGCCGCGCACGAGGACGTACCGGCCGAACGCGCCGATCTCGCCGCCGAGAAATCCGGTCACGAAGCGCGTTGGGATGCCGGCCGAGCGCAGGAGAAGAGCCATGGCGTTCGCGTAGGTCTGACAGTGGCCCGCGCGCCGCGCCGTGAGGAAATCCTCGAGCGCGTTCGGCCCGCGCGGCGAAAGGTCGAGCTGGTAGCGGAACGGCGGCCTGTGGAAGACGCCCTCCAGCGCGCGCGCGGCCCCCTCCGGATCTGCCGCCACGTCGATCCCGGCGAACGCGTCGCGCGCGAACGCGCGCAGGGCCTCGGAGTCCGGCCCGGCGAGGCCGTCCTCCTCCGCGCTCCGGCCGAGGTCGCGCCCGGGACGCCGGCTCGTCGTCACCGTGTACTGGACCGTCGTCTCGGGCTCGAAGCCCAGGCTCACGTTGAGCGCGGAGTCGACGAAGACGAGGGCGCGGCCCGGACTGCGGAACGAGGTCTCCGACAGCCGCAGGCCGTCGGCGCCGGCCGGGACGGGGAGGGCGCGGCTCTGAAGCGGAGTGAGGTCGATCGTCATCGCCGCGCCGCTGCCGGGGCGCGGGCCGAGCGGAACGACGCCGCCGCGCGTCCCCGGCGGCACGTTCCCGGAGCGCTCGGGCCTCTTCCAGACACCCCGCTCGAAACGCGTCAGCGCGAGGGTTCGGAGGCGTAGGACCGCGCCGGCTTCCAGCGGTTCCTCGCTCGTGATCCGCAGCATGACGCGATCGCTGTTCTTGAGAGCTCCGAAAATGTCAGGGTCTACCGTGTCCGAAAAGCCCGTCGTGATCTCGCGCCCCGCCTCGCCGCCACGCACGACCGGAGCCTTCAGGCGCGGCAGGAAGAGAAAGAGCGGCACCGCGAGGACCATCGCCGCCGCAACCGACGAGACGAGCGGGCCGAAGCCCGGCAGCGCGCGCGCGGCGCGGTCGCGCTCCCACTCCTCTGGAGCCGCCGCGAGGTCGCGCCACAGCGCCCACTTCACGAGGACCGTCCACGCGACGCCCCCCACGAGAACGACGTACGGAAGGATCGCGACGTGGAACGACGTCGAGACCGATGCAACGAAGAGCATGGCCGACAGGACGAGCGCCACCGAGAGGTCGCGCTCCTTGCGGATCGCCGCGAGCTTGAATACGGTCGTGAAGAGAAGCAGGTGGAGCATCGTCTTCAGGAGCGAACGGCTCCCGTAGCGGGCGTCGAAGTAGACGACGGGCAGGTAGGCGAGGCCGGCGAGGTTCAGAACCCAGTTCGGGAGGCGCGGGACCGGGCCGTGGCGCGTGCGGACGAGGAGGAGTCCGAGCGCCAGGACGAAGACGAGAAGGACGAGGAGCTCGAGCGCGTTCGCAAAGAAAAGCGGGACGGGCGCGAGGAGCGCGAGCGACCCCACCGCGAGGACGCGCTCGCGGAGGAACGGCAGCGGGAGGACCCCGGCCGCGGTACCGGGCTCGTGCTTCACGCGGCCCTCCCCGTCGGGCCGGCGCGGAACACGGCCACACTCGCGGGCAGCGCCCGCGGCGCGGCGGGCCGGTCGGCCGGAACCACGAGCGCGAGCGCGCGCAGGAGGCCGCGGCGGTGCGCGGGCCCTGCGCCCGGGAGGACGAGGGCGTCGCCAAGGAGAAGGCCGGTGCGGTTCCCGCGCGCGAGGAGCTGCAGCGCGAGGCCAGCCGCCTCGGAAACGGAGCGCTCGAACGCGGCGTCCCACGAGGGCGGCGCGCCCGGCGGGCGCGCGACGTCGAGCGCGACGAGCGCGTCGCGGCCTTCCTCGGACGCGCGCTCCTTGACGATGAACTTGCCCTGGCGCGCCGTCTGCGGCCAGTGGACGTCGCGCGGGTCGTCGCCGAACCCCGCGTCGCGCAGATTGCGGATCTCGGGGCCGCGCCCGCGCAGGAAGCTGCGCGGGTCGCCGCCCTCGGCCTGGCGCGGGTCGGGCGGGACCGAGTGGACGATCGCGGGGGCCGGGTACACGAGGCGCTCCTCCGTCAGGGGGTGGACGCGCCCCTTGCGGAAGAGCCCGATCGGGTAGCCGCTGTAGACGAGGAGGGATTCGAGCAAGCGCAGGCCGCGCTTCGGGAAGACGAGGTCCACGCCGCGCGCGGCGGTTTCTCCAGGGTTCACGCGCCCGAAGAGGAGCGGCGCGGCCGCACCGGAGATCTTCACGAGGATGGCGCGCCGAGGGAGGCGGCCCCCGTTCGTGACGCGGAGCGTGAAGCGCGACGGGATCCCCGCGTACAGCTCGGGCGGGCCCTCCAGCTCGACCGAGAGGCTCTCGACGTTGCGCCGCGAGACGATGCCCGAAACGACGAGCGCGCCGAGGAAAAGCGAGACGAGGATGTAGAGGCCGTTGTTGCCTGTGTTCGTCGCTGCCACGGCGACGACGAGCGTCAGGAGGATGAAGCCCAGCCCGAGATTCGTGACGCGCACGAGGATCCCGGGGTCGAGGAGCTTCCGGAGGCGCGCGCGGAGCGTCACGGGACTAGAGGGGAACGGGGATTTCGTCGAGGAGGCGCTGGATCGCGTCCCGCTCGCGCCGCCCGCCGCCGCCGTCCCACGCGCCGGGCTGCGACGCGAGGACGCGGTGCGCGAGCGCCGGCCCGGCGACGCGCTTCACGTCGTCCGGCGTGGCGTACGGGCGGCCCGCGACGAGGGCGCGCGCCTGCACGGCGCGGAAGAAACCCTGCGCGCCGCGCGGCGACACCCCGAGAAGGAGGTCCTTCCCCGTACGCGTCCTCGCCACGATGGCGAGGATGTAGTCCATGAGCTTGTCCGCGACCGTGACGCGTTCGGTCGCGTCCTGTGCGGCCTTCAGGTCCTCGAGGTTCATCGCGGGCTGGAGCTGAGCGAGGACGCGGTCCGCGCCGCCCGCGATCAGGAGGCGGCGTTCCTCTTCAGGCGCGGGGTAGCCGAGCGAGATCCGGAGGAGGAAGCGGTCGAGCTGCGACTCGGGGAGCGGATACGTCCCGAGGTACTCGACGGGGTTCTGGGTCGCGAGAACGAGGAACGGCTCCGGGAGCGGCCGCGTCACGCCGTCCGAGGACACCGCACGCTCGTTCATGGCCTGCAGGAGCGCGGACTGCGTCTTCGGCGTCGCGCGGTTGATCTCGTCGGCGAGGAGGACGGGCGTGAAGATCGGCCCGGGGTGGAACTCGAACTCCTGCGCGCGCTGGTTGAAGACCGTCAGGCCGAGGATGTCGCTCGGGAGCGTGTCCGGCGTGAACTGCAGCCGATGGACGCCGACGCCGAGCGCCTTCCCGAGCGCCGTCGCAAGCGTCGTCTTGCCGACGCCCGGCACGTCCTCGATGAGGAGGTGGCCGCGGGCGAGGAGACAGACGACGGCGTCTTCGACGGCCGCCGCGGGACCGCGATACGCCGTGCGGACCGTCGCGGCGAGGCGTCCGATCGACGCGACGACCGCGGCCGCTGCGGGGGTGCTCATTTCAAGCCCTTCTCGACCGCTCGGCGCAGGTCGTCCGAGGCGCCCAGCTTCATCACGAGGAGGCCGTCCGGCGACTCCACGACCGCGACACCCGAGAGGCCGACGACCCTCACGGGCCGCGCGCCGGCGAGGACGAGATTCCCCGAGCCGCCTTCCGAGGCGCCATCGCCCTCGATCACGTCCGCGCCGGGCCTGCCGCCGCGAAATTCGAATACCGCTTCCCAGGAGCCGAGGTCGCTCCAGCCGCAGGCCGACGGGATCGTGAGCACTCGCTTCGCCTTTTCCATGACCGCGACGTCGATGGATATGGAGGGGGAAGAAGAGAAAGATTCCTCGAAGGTGGAGTGATCGCCGCTCGCTCGAGCGGCGAATGCGCGGCGGGCCGCGCTGAGCACGTCGGGCGCCGTTCTGGCGAGTTCTTCGAGGAGTAAGGAAGCGCGGAACAGAAAGATGCCGGCGTTCCAGAGGAAACGGCCGGAAGCGAGAAACTCCGCGGCCTTCGCGGCGTCGGGCTTTTCGACGAACCGCCGAACGACGAGCGCGGGCGGCGCCTCGCCGCGCCCCGCCCAGCCCCCCTGCTCCCTTCCACTCGGAGAATTCTTCTCTTCTCCTGCGTGCTCTTCGAACGTCTCCAGGTAGCCGTACCCCGTCTCCGGGCGCGTCGGCGGGATGCCGAGGGTGACGAAGGCGTTCTCTTTCGCGGCGACGGCCGCGCCCGCGCGCAGCGCGGCGAGGAAAGCGGGTTCGTCGGCGACGGCCTGGTCGGACGGCAGGACGAGCAGGATGGGGTTCGAGTCGCCGGCGCACGCGACGAGAGCGGAGAGCGCGATCGCGGGCGCCGTGTTACGGCGCATCGGCTCGAGCACGAAGCGGGATTCGGGCACCTCGGGCAACTCGGCGCGGAGGAGCGGGGCGTGGGACTCGCGGCCGGACACGAAGACGCCGTCCGCCCCGGCGACGGCCGCCGCGCGGCGGTAGGTCTCGCGCAGCAGCGAGTCCTTTCCCGTGAGAGCGAGGAACGGCTTGGGCCTCGAGTCCGTCGAGCGCGGCCAGAGGCGCGTGCCGCTCCCCCCCGCGAGGATCAGGGCGCGAACGGACACTTCCGCCATCAAGACATTGTACGGAGGCCGGGGATTCGGAGATTCTCGGATTCCGGATTTCGGATTTTCCTAGAAGGTGAATACGGACATCGGCCTACTCACCCTTCTGAGAAATCCTCTCTTCTCCGACCATCTGGATCTCAGGTTCAAGCTCGACGCCGAACCTGTCCCTCACGCCCGTCTTCATTTCCTCCATCAACCGCTTCACGTCCTCCGCCGTCGCGCCGCCGGTGTTCACGATGACGTTCGCGTGGACCTGCGAGACCTCCGCCCCGCCCGCCCGCCGACCCTTGAGGCGGCACTCCTCGAGGAGCTTTCCCGCGAAGAGGCCCGGAGGGTTCTTGAAGATCGAACCCGCATTCGGCTGTTTCGGCAGAGCGCCGCGCCGTTTCGCGGCCACTTCGGCCATCCGCGCGGCAACTTCGACCGAAGATTTCTCCGAAAGGAGGAAACGGGCCTCGGCGACGACGTCGCCGGACTCGCAAAGAGACGTCCAGCGGTAGCCGTGGGTGATCGCTTCGGCCGCGGCGGTCCGGACTTCGCCCTCTCGCGAGACGAGCGTCACCGACACGAGGACGTCGAAGATCTCCGAGCCGTACGAGCCCGCGTTGATCCGCACGGCGCCGCCGACGGACGACGGGATGCCCGACACGTTCTCGACGCCGGACAGCCCCGCGTCCCGGGCCGCGACGGCGAGGGACATCAGCGAGACGCCGCCGCCCGCGACGATTTCCGTTCCCTCGACGCGCGTCCCGCGAAAGGAGCCGCCGAGGACGATCACGACGCCCGGGAAGCCCGCGTCCGGAACGAGGAGGTTCGAGCCCTTGCCGAGGACGAGGACCGGCAACCGCTCCGCGGACGCGAAGCGCAGGACGCGCGCGAGAGCCTCCGCGTCGGACACCTCGGCGAGAAAACGCGCAGGGCCGCCGATGCGGAGGGTCGTGCGAGGGGCGAGCGGCTCGTCCTCGCGGACGGCGATTCCGGGGCCGCACAGGGCGTCTGGAATCATCGCTTCAGGAGGAGGCCGGCCGCGACCATCGCGGCCGCAACGGCGCCGCCGAGCAGGTCGTCGGCCATGATGCCGAAGCCGCCCGGCAGCCGCTCGAGCCAGCCGATCGGGCCCGGCTTCCAGACGTCGAGAATGCGGAAGAGGAGAAAGGCGAGAAGGATCGTGCCGACGCGCAGGACGACGGCGTCCGCCGGGACGAGCGCGTAGACGGGGATCAGCGCGATCGCCTGCCCGGCGACCTCGTCGACGACCACTTCCGACGGATCCTCGATCCCGCGCAGGCGGGCAGTCTCACCGGAGGCGTGGACCCCGACGACGGCGACGCCGAGCGCGAAGCCCGCGAGACCCCAGGTCCCCCACAGCAGCACGATCAGGTGCGCGATCGGGAGCGTGGCGAGGCTCCCCCACGTCCCGGGCGCGATCGGCAGGAACCCTGCGCCGAACCACGTCGACACGAGCGTCGTCACGCGGGCCTCCGCGAACACCTCGCGCCAGGGGCGGAGAATTCCTTGCTTTTCGGATTTTTCGGGCCTACTTTTCATCCGTTCCTTCCGAAGGCGACGCCATCGTAGGCCGTTTCGCCCCAAGAGAAGATTTTCCTGGAAGGTCGAGTGGCGCCGTGCAGAGTGTGCCGCCCCGACGCGCCTCGAGCGCGGCAGCTTCATTCACCCTTCTAAGAAATCCGAAATCCGAATCCGAAAGCAAAATCCTCCTTCTTCCGTCCCTATAATCCGCCACGCTTTAAGGAGACCACATGGTCGAAGTGAACAAGGACAAACTCAAGGCGCTCGAGCAGGCGATGCAGCAGATCGACCGCCAGTTCGGCAAGGGCGCGCTCGTCCGCCTCGGCGACAAGCCGCAGGAGACGATCCAGGCCATCTCCACCGGCTCCATCGGAGTCGACAACGCCCTCGGCATCGGCGGCGTGCCCCGCGGGCGCGTCCTCGAGATCTTCGGGCCCGAGTCCTCGGGCAAGACGACCCTCACGCTCCACATCATCGCGGAGGCGCAAAAGCGCGGCGGGCTCGCGGCCTTCATCGACGCCGAGCACGCGCTCGACCCCGAGTACGCCCGCAAGCTCGGCGTCGACGTCGACAACCTCATGGTCTCGCAGCCCGACTCCGGCGAGCAGGCCCTCGAGATCGCCGAGGCGCTCGTGCGCTCGGCGGCCGTGGACGTCGTCGTCATCGACTCCGTCGCGGCTCTCGTCCCGAAGGCCGAGCTCGAGGGCGAGATGGGCGACGCGATGGTCGGCCTGCAGGCCCGCCTCATGTCGCAGGCGCTCCGCAAGCTGACGGCCGTCGTCTCGAAGTCCAAGACGACGCTCATCTTCATCAACCAGAT
>JBDTTJ010000061.1:0-14113 GCA_039930645.1 Acidobacteriota bacterium | reverse complement strand
TCGGCTTCGCTGCAGGAGAACAAGGCGGAGTCCGCGGGCTCGACGAACAAGGCGGCGAACCTGAACCTCTCGGTCGCGCAGCCCCTCGGCGAGTTCCAGTTCTCTCTCGGCCTCCTCGGCGGCCGCCAGGAGACCGACGGCCTCTATTCGAGCCTGGCCGAGACGCGTGGCGCGACGTTCGGCCTTTCGCGGCAGGGGAACGTCTTCTCCGTTCAGACGAGCGCCGGCGTGAACCAGTCCGAGAACCGTCTGACGGGCGACGTCACGACGAGTCTCAACGTCGCCATCACGCCCGATCTTGCGCTGTTCAACCGGATGGTGAACATCACGCCTCTCGGGTCGTGGACGCGCCAGACGGCGACGGGCGGCCTCTCGGACTCGAGTTCGTGGAGCTGGGGCGGACGGCTCACGGTCCGCACGTGGGGAAGGATCCGGGGCTTCGCCCTCTGGGCGCAGTACCTCGAGTCCGCCATGGCGCCGCACGCGGAGGATCAGCCGGTCACGCGCGACCGCAGGTTCGGCGCGGGCCTCGCGGTTCTCTTCGGCGGCGGCTCGCTCGCGCCGTCGGTCGCCCAGCAGACGATCACGCCGCAGCTCGGCTTGAGGTAGCGGCCCGGCGGCGCCCGGTTATGATTCCGGCCCGATGGCGCTCCGGGTCGACTGGCACCGCTACTTCATGAACATCGCGCACGAGGTCGCGAGCCGGGCGACCTGCCCGCGCAAGCACGTCGGCGCGGTCGTCGTGCGCGACAAGCGCATCCTGTCGACGGGCTACAACGGCTCTCTGCGTGGCCTCCCGCACTGCGACGAGGCCGGCTGCCTGATGGAGGACGGCCACTGCGTCGCGACCGTTCACGCGGAGGCGAACGCGATCCTGCAGGCCGCGATGAACGGGGTGAGGATCGAGGGCGGGGAGATCTACACCACGGCGTCGCCGTGCTGGAACTGCTTCAAGCTCGTCGCGAACTCGGGGCTCTCGGCCGTGTATTTCGGGGAGTTCTACCGCGAGAGGCGCATTCACGACTACGCGGAGAAGGTGGGCATTCAGCTCGTGGACCTCTCGGCCCTTTCGACCCTTTCGCCGCCGCCCGCCTGATCAGTTGCGCCGGCGCGCGGACCTCGCGAGAAACTCCTCGACCATCCTGGCGGCCGCCTGCGGAAGGCGGAAGAAGCGCGCCCCGAAACCGGGGCGGCCCTTCTCGGCGCGCCGCACCACGATGACCTCGCCCGTCACGATCTTTCCGCTCCGGTCGTTTGGAAGCGTGAAGCTGATCTCGAGGCGCGAGCCGACGGGCGCGGGCTCGTCCGTGGCCGTGAAGAACCCGCTTTCCGAAAGGTCCGTCAACCGGCCCTCGGCATGGTTCCCGTCGCGCCAGAACGTGAGCTCGGCGTCGAGGGAAACTCGGGGGGCGCGGGTCTTCTGAGGGACTTCGTCCATGTGTTCAGGGGAAGTGTCGCGAGCTTCCGCGAGTCTACGCGCCGAAAACGCCCGCGGCTGTGCGGCCCGTCACCAGGTCAGGTTGAAGCCCGCGAGGGCCGTCCGCCCGGGCAGCGGGACCCCCGGCACGTCCTCGTAGCGGACGCTCCCGAGGTTTTCGCCCTCGACGAAGAACTCGAGGATGCGGCCCTGGAGGGCCTGCCACGAGAGGCGGGAGGACAGCAGCCAGACTCCGTCCGCGAAGCTCGGGCGCGAAAAGTACGTGAGCCGCGCGGTGAGCCCGAGAGAGACGGGAAGTGCGAGGCCGACGAGCGCGTCCGTCTTCACATGGAGGGGATCGAGGACGTAGCGCCCCTCGGCGGCGCCGCCGGCCGCCGCGGAGAGAGCCGCGAGGTCCGTGAAGATCCAGGCCGCCTGGACGGACAGCGTCGACAGGAACGCCGGGCGCCCGCGTTCCCACGCCGCGGAGATCTCGATTCCGTCCGTCACGGCGGAGAGGACGTTGCGCGCGTGGAACACGGGATCGCCGGGCGTCCGCACGAAGTCGATGAGGTTCGTCGCGTCACGGTGGAAGTACCCGGCGTCGAGGCCGAGCGGCCCGGCCGCGAGCTTCACGCCCGCGTCGACCGACCACGCGGTCTCAGGCTCGAGCCCCGGGTTTCCCGCGGACTGCGGGTCTCTGTAGTAAAGCTCGGTGAATGTCGGGACCCGGAAGCTCGTTCCGATGGAAGCGCGGAGCGTGAGCGGTGGCGCGACGCGCACGATCACTCCCGCGTAGGGCGAGACGCGCGAGCCGTAGTCCTCGTACGAATCGGCCCTCAGCCCCACCCGGAAGCCGCCGTCGCCGGGCGCCGCGACGTTCCACGCGCGGGCGAATTCGGCGAAGACCGCGCCGCGGTTTCGGGCGTGTTCGCCGAGGTTCGACGAGCTGATCGTGTCGCGCCCGCCCTCCACGCCGGCCGCGACGGAGCCGCCGAGCGCCGCGTGGCTCAGGGAGACCCGGGCAGTCGACGTGACGGTGTCGCTGAGATTCTCGTAGAAGGACGGGTTCTCGCGGTCGAGCACGAAATCGTCGTGATGGGCGCGGACGGAAACGGACGGCGTCAGCGTGAAGGCGCCGAGCGCGAGCGAGCCGCCGAGCGTCGCCGTGCGCGTGCGTGTCGACTCCTGCTGGTTCGGGAACGCCGTTCCATAGAAGGAGTACGCGCCGAAGCGGCGCTCCGCGATCCCGAGGCCGAGCGTCACGGGCCCCTTCCCGGTGTCCCACCGGCTCGAAAGGCGCAGGATCTCCGTCGCGGACTCGGTGTCTTCGCGGAAGCCGGAGGCCTCCGCACGCCACCAGTCAACGCCAACGGTGACGGGCTCGGCCACACGCACTGCGAGGCGCGCGCCTCCCTGGTCGAGCGACTGCGTCCCGTGGGCGTAGCGCCCCTCGAGCTGGACGGCGGCGCGGCCGAGGGCGCCGCCGCGCGTCACGATGTTCACGGCGCCGCCGATGGGGTTCGAGCCCCAGACGGCCGAGCCGGGGCCCGCGAGGACCTCGATGCGCTCGATCGCGGCGACGGGGACGTCGAGGTCGAAGGAAAGGTGATTGCTCTGCGGGTCGTTCGCGGGTTGCCCGTCCACGAGGACGAGCGTGCCGTTGAAGTCGCCGCCGCGGATCCCGACGTCCGCCTGCACGCCGCCCGGGCCGCGCCGCCTCACGTCGACGCCGAGGACGGAGCGCAGGACATCCGGCACCGTGTGCGCGCCCGGCAGCGCGTCGATCTCCTCGCGTGACACGACGCGGACGACGGCGGTGGGAGGCGCGTCGTCGAGGCGGCTCGAGACGACGGAGACTTCGCGGCGGACCCGCGGCGGATCGTCCGGCTCGGGACTGTCCTGCGCGACGGCCCGCAGCGCGAGGCCGAGGCCGAGAGCCAGGCTGGCGCCGACCGCGCGCAGGGAGACGAAGAGAGGCGGCCTCACGCGGGCGAGGATAGCGAATGGCTGCGGGCCCGCCCTTTGCGGGTAAAGTCCGCCGGTGGATACGCTGACGCACGGGTTCGCGGGAGTGCTTCTCGCGCGGGCCCTCCCGGGGACGGGGAACGAGAGCCTCGACCGCGCCTTTGCGCGGCGCGAAGCGTGGCTCGGGTTCTGCGCGGCGATGTTTCCGGACGCGGACGCCCTGGTCTCGCCGTTCTCGCCCGAGTTCTACATCACGCAGCACCGCGGCCTCACGCACTCGTTCGTCCTCCTGCCCGTGTGGGCCGTCCTGCTGGCGCTCGCAGCGGCGTTCCGGCCTCCCGCCGCCGCGGGAGAACCCGGCAGCCCCGCGCGCCGCGTGTTCCACGCACGCCTCGCGGCCGTCTCCGGCGTCGCGGTCCTGTCGCACGTCCTCATGGACTGGATCACGTCCTGGGGGACGATGTTCTTCTCGCCCCTCGACTGGTCGCGTTTCACGCTCGACTGGGTCTTCATCCTCGACGCGATCCTCACGGGCCTCCTGCTCCTCGGCCTCGCGGGCATGTGGGCCGTCGCGTCGCGCCGCGGACTCGCGCGCTCGCGCGTCGCGGCCCGTGCCGGCCTCCTTGCGGCGACGGCCTACGTCTTCTTCTGCGGGGCGAGACACGCCGAGGCCGAACGCCTGCTCGCGCGCCTCGCGCCCTCCCCGGTTTCCCGCGCGGCCATCCCGCAGCCCGGCTCGCCCGATCGCTGGCTGCTCCTCGCCGGCGACGGGACGAATGTCTCGGCGTCCTTCGTCGACCTCGGCAAGCGCGGGCGTGAAGGGACACGCGCGGCCGGCTCCGAGGAGCTCGCGCGCACGGGCTATGCGGGCGGCCTCACGGCCATTCTCGAGCACCTCGGCGGCGTTTACCGCTCACGCGACGATCTCCTGACACGCACGATCCCGCGCGCGAATGGGCCCTTCGCGGAGCGCACCCTGGAGAAGGGCGCGGCGGGCGTCTTCGGCCGCTTCGCGCGCTTCCCGGCCGCGCGCGAGGAGAAGCAGGCCGACGGAAGCGTCCGCGTCGTTCTGCGCGACGTCCGGTTCGGGTACCTCGCGCCCGAGGTCGATCCGTTCACGTACGTCGTGCGTTACGACGCGGCGGGCCGTCTCCTCTCCGCGGGCTTCCCGTCGGGCCGGTGGATGCGCGGCGAGGCGGCTTCGGGCGTGGGGGCGGCGCGATGACGCGGATGCCGGTTCTCTTCGCGGGCCACGGGTCGCCGATGAACGCGATGGAGGACAACGTGTGGAGCCGCGGCCACGCGGCGCTCGCGGCTCTCGTGCCGAGGCCGCGTGCGATCCTCGCCGTCTCGGCGCACTGGGAGTCGGACGGCACGTTCACGACGCGGGACGACCCGCCCGCCACGATCCACGACTTCGGCGGGTTTCCGGCCGCGCTCTACGCGATGCGATACCCCGCTCCCGGCGACGCCGCTCTCGCCCGGCGGGCCGCGAAGCTCGCGGGCGGCTCGGCCGCGGACGGGCGCGGCCTCGACCACGGGACGTGGGCGGTGCTGCACCGGATGTATCCGAGGGCCGACGTGCCCGTCGTCCAGCTCTCCCTCGACGTCCGCACGGCGCCCGCCGGGCACGTGGCGCTCGGCCGCGCACTCGCGCCGCTCCGCGACGAGGGGGTCCTGATCCTCGCGAGCGGCAATCTCACGCACGACCTCCGGGACGCGTTTTCGCGCATGCGCCGCGGCGACCGGGCGACGCCCGACTGGGCGGAGCGCTTCGACGCAGAAACGGCCCGGGCGATCGAGGCGCGCGACGAGGCGTGGCTCGTGCAGGCCCTCGAAACGCCGGACGGACGCCGCGCGCACCCGACCGCGGAGCACTGGCTGCCGGTGCTCTACGCGTTCGGCGCGTCGGACGCGCAGGACGCCACGAGTTTCCCGGTCACGGGCTTCGAACTCGGGTCGCTCTCGATGCGCTGCGTCCTCCTCACCTGAGCGCCTTCTCGTAGAGCTCGCGCGAGTCGATGCGGGTGAGCGTCTCGTCGTGCTTCGGGCTCGCCCCATCGAAGTTCACGGCGTTGTAGGCTTGGCCGTCCCAGCGCTCGCCCGTCGCGAGGTTCTTCGTGCCCCAGCTGTCGGAGTGATAGACCGCGCCGCCCTCGACCGACGAGATCCAGTCCGACGTCCCGCGGATGTACGACGTGCGCTGGTAGTCGATGTAGTCCTGGCTGCGCTGCCGCTCGTCGTACGCGGCCTGCATCATGGAGTGGATCTCTTGCGCGTTGCGCGCCACGATCGCGGACGTCTCCTGCTGCAGCTGCCTGAGGCGCGCGAGGCCATTCGCGACGTACTGTTTCGCCCACGCGTCGTTCACGCGATACGACGCGAGCATCGCGACGAATGTCGGGAGGAGGCCGTTCCACTCCTCGGCGGGCGCGCCGACGGACAGGTGGAGGAAGCTCCAGTTCGTGTCCATCCGCGAGCCGAAGGAAATCCCGAACGTGTAGCCGCGGCAGCGCCGCCCCTTCGCGGTCGACGAGTGGAGGAACTCCTCGACCGTCACGGAGCCGGCCGTGTACACGCGCGCCATTTCCCTCGCGAGGTCCGGCCGGGGGATGACGCGATCGGCGCGCATGTCGGACGAGAGACCGGCCACCGACATGAGGAAGGGAAGCGCGCGGTGCGGCTCGAGAAGCGGGGACACGATCGTCCCCTTCGGGTGGACGCCCACGCGCGGCGTCAGGAAGTTTGCGTCCGCGACCGCGAAGCTGCGCGAGCCGGACGCGTCCGCCGCGATGAAGTGGCCGCGGCCGAGCTCGAGGACCTGGAAGTCGCGCGGGATCGAGAACGACGCCGAGCCCTCGCGCAGCCGGTACGAAACGAGCGGGAGCGGGGCCGGCGCGGCCCGGCCGGCTGCCGCGTACGCCCCGCGCAGGATGCGCACGTTCGAGAGGACGGTGAGGAGGATGCGCCGCTCGGAGGTGAGCCGGCCGTCGCCGGCCTCGATGCTCTCCCAGAGGAACGTGCGGTCGGCGCCGCCCGAGACCCACGCGCGCATCTCGCGCCGTCCGAGGCGCGGGTGCGTGAAGCGCCCGTCGAAGACGACACGCCGCCGGTCCGGGGAGACGCGCGAGACCGTGATGGAGAAGTCCGGGAAGCGCGCCGCGATCCCGCCCGTGAACCGGCGCACGAGCGCGGGGACGTCGTCCCCGGCCGGGCTTGTCCCGAAGAAGAGGGCCGCCTCGGACGCGCCGCCCGGAGCGGAGACGGAGACGGTCTTGAAGCCCGGCTGCTCGCCCTCCGACACCTCCCAACCCTTCGGCGCGTAGAGCACGAACGTCGCGCTCTTCGTGACCACTTTCTGCATGGGGGGAGGCGCGGCGGCCGCGGAGAGGGCAAGGATCACCCCGGCGAGCACATCCTGAATCTCGGAGCGGCGCCGGCCCGGCGCCATGAAGCAAACGGATCAGTCGGGGATCAGGCCGCCCCGTGGACGGCGATTTCTTGCCGGGGGACCGCCGCGAGGGCGGCCGCCTCCACGTCGAGCATCTCGTCGAGTCTCTTCTCGGTCGCCGCGTCGCCCGCGTGCGCCGTCGCGAGGTCGAGGTAGACCGGGCCGTGCCGGGCCTCTGCCTCGGCGAGCTCACCGTAGAACTTCGCGAGGTGCGGGTCCGTCACGCGCTCGAGCAAACGCTCGAAGCGCTCGTGGCTGCGGGCCTCGATGAGCGCGGCGACGAGGAGGAGGTCGAGGCCGCGGGCGGGCTCGGCGCCGGTGCGGCAGGCCGCGCGCAGGGCGGCGACGTACCAGTTGCGGCGCTTCGTGTGGAGCGGCGCGCCGTGACGTTTCGCTTCGCGCGACGCTTTGCGGAAGTGCGTGAGCTCCTCGGCGGCGAGGGCGGAGAGCGCGTCCGCGAGGCCCGGCACTCCGGGGTAGGACCCGACGAGCGAGAGCGCGTAGACGGAGGCCTGCAATTCGCATACGGCATGGTCCGCGAGGAACGCCGGGAGGTTCTCCGGCGCGAGGACGCGGTCGGCCCAGGCGACCGGTGTCCTCGTGCGCAGGACGATCGCGTTCACGGCCCGGACGCCGGCTCGGCCGCGGGCTCGGACTCGGACGTGAGCTTCGGCGACGGAGCGGGGGCGGACGCCTCGGCCGCCCGCGCGAGGAACGCCGATGCGGCGCCCAGGTGCGCGGCGCGGGCGAGGATGCGGAGGAACACGACGACCTGCTGGCCGAGGACGACGAGAGCGAGGGCGGCGGCGTCCCTGCCGTCCCACACGGGCCCGAGGAGCGCCCAGAGGAGGAGGGGCAGGATGCCGAGGGCGCCGAAGAGGATCTCGAGCGCGAGCGCCCGGGCCGGCCTGCGCGCGAGGAACCCGAGCGCGGTCCCGAACGCACCCACGAGGTTCGCCTTACCCGCGCGTCCCATCGCCGCGCGCGTGTAGAGGACGACGAGGCGCACGATCGCGGCGGCGACGAGGAACGCGCCAAGCCTCAGGAGGGAGAGGAGGATCGCCTCCCACTCGTAGCGCAGGTCCTCCGCTTCGTAGAGGCTGCCGCTTGCGACATAGATCCAGCGGTACGCCGCCGCGATGCCGGCGAGCGAGAGCGCGCCGAGGAGGAGCGAGGCCGGCGCGAAGCGCGCGGCGTCGGCTCCGAAGGCCGCGAGGCTGCCGCGGTCCCTCTCCGCGCCGAAGCGCCCTGCAAAGCCCCCCGCGAAGAGCGCCGCGAGCGCCGCCGCGAGGACCGCGAAGCCGGCGGCGGAGCCCGAGAATCCGGTCGTGCTCAGGAACCCGGAGAGCGGCTTGCGGCGGCCGGCCCCGCGCTCGCCCTCGTCGCCCGTCGCGATGGCGTCCCACGCGGACAGGTCGCCGAAGACGTCCGGCCGGGCCCGCGAGATCTCGCCGTAGAACTCGAAGAGGGGCGCGTTCGCCGCGGCGAGCCGGACCGCCCACGGACTTTTGTCCAGCACCTGCCGCAGCGCAGCGTTCACGGGGTGCGCGAACGCGTACGCGAGCAGGAGGTTGAAGACGAGCGCGAGGAGGAGCGCCCTCCACGTGCCGAGCGCCGAGAGGACGCCGCGGGAGGCGAGGACGAGGACGGAGTCGCGCCTCACGGGATCGCCGCCCATCCGAGCAGGGAGAACGCTTCGAGAAGGTTTTGCGCCCAGAACATGAAGCGCGCGGTCCACGCGCGCGAGGCGCGCGGGTCGGGCTCGGTCCGGCGGCCGTTGTTCAGCGTGTTGCCGTCGAGCAGGCACTTGCGCGCCGGGTCGACCTCGGCCGAGACGAGCTTCGGCCCGCGGAGCTTCCAGCGGATCCAGGACTCGGCGCCGGACCACGGCCGCGTCAGCGTCGAGCCGTCCGCGAACGTGAAGACGACGTCGACCGGCCAGACGGCCTCGCCGAAGCGCTGGACGACGACGGTGGACTCGAACGTGCCCGTCACGCCTTTCTTCGCGGCCTCGAACTTCCGTTCGGAACCCTCGCCCGAGAAGCCCGTCGGGCCGGCGGCCTCGTGCGTCTCCACGGCCGTGACGGCATAGTCGACCGAGCCTGCCGTCGCGACGATCCCGGCAACGGCCTCCACCGCGCCCGCACCCGCGACCTCCTTCACGACGCCGAGGAAGTCCGCCGTCGTCGGGTGCCTGAACGCGAAGCGCATCGCGTACGTCTTCATGACCTTCGCCCAGAGGCCTTCGCCGAACGTGCGCTCGCACGATCGGAAGAGCAGCGTCGTGCGGAGGTACGCGTTGTTGCGGACAGCGTCGCCGTTCAGCTGCCGGTACGAGGGGACGGCCTGGGCGTCCGAGCGCGAGGCGAGCTGCCAGCGGTGGAAGCGGTCCGTCGAACCGAACGGATACGGCACGGTCACGCCCGCGAACGTCACGGGGAGGCCGTAGAAACGAACGACGAGCGAGGGGTGGCCGTACGCGGCCTCGAGCGCCTTCGCCGTCGCATACGAGTTGAAGCCCTCGTCGAGGTGCGCCTCCTCGACCTCGTTCGAGGCGAGCATCCCGTAGAAGACCTGGTGGCCGTATTCGTGGATCGTCACGCTTTCGGGCGAGTGGGCCTTCTTCGGCGCGATCTCCCTGCCGCCGCCAACGAAAAGTGTCGGGTATTCCATCCCTTCCGTGTGGCTGCCCCACGGCGGGTCGACGACCGTCACGACCGGGTAGGGATACGGCAGGTAGCGGGTCCCGAAGTCCTCGAGGCCGACCTTCGTCGCCTTCAGGTAGCGGTCGCGAAGCGGGCGGTGGTCCGGCTGGAGGAGGAGGACGATGTCGACGTTCGGGAGGCCCTTCGCGCTGAACGTGTCGCGCACGACCTCGAAGCGCGGGCAAGCCGCGAACGCGAAGTCGTGGACGTCCTCGGCGACGAAGTGCGCGCGCACGAGGCCGCCCGCGAGCTCGGTCTCCTCCTTGAGGACGCCTGTTCCCCCGATGTGCCCTTTATTCGCCGCGGGCAGGGAGAGCGTGACGTCGTAGTCGCCGAAGTCCGCGAAGAACTCGGTGCCCGCGTGAAACTGATGGGCGTTCCAGCCGGCGTCGGTCGCGACGCCGAGCTTCGGGAACCACTGCGCGCCGAGGAGGTAGTCGTCCTTCCAGCCGGTCCGCGCCACGGCGCGCGGGAACTTCGCCTCCCAATCCACTCGGAGTACGAGCGTCTCGCCCGGGGCGACAGGCCGCGGCAGGGGGACCGAGGCGAGCGTGCGGTCGTCGGGGTTGCCGTCGTCGGGGGAGACGTACCTCAGGCCGGGCGTCAGGTCCGTGCCGTCGTCGAGGGCAATCCGGTGGATCTCCGACCAGCCCCAGCGCGCCGGGTCCTTCGCGGCGAGTCCGCGGTCGCCGCGCCCGCCGCCGCGGGCCTGCTCGACGAGCCACGTCGAGCGGTCGTTCCGCCACGCGTTGAGGTACAGGTGGAGCGCGAGGTCCGTGAAGGCGTGCGTCGTGCGGTTCGTGAAGCGGACGGTCTCCTTGCCCGCGACGACGTGCTCGGCGTTCACGGACGCCTCGATCGTGTACGAGGCGACCGGCGGCACGCGCGGACCCGCGTCGAGACGCGTGGCGGCGAGGAATGCGGCGAGGGCGGCCAGCCGCGCGGCGCGAGGGTGGATCACGACGGGGGATGCTAGCAGGGCGATCGGCGGCCTCGCCGCCTAGAATCGGGCTCGTGGCGAAGACGAAAGCCCCCGCGGCGCGCGCGGCCGAGCTGCGCGAAGAGATCTCGGAGCACGCGAGGCTCTACTACGTGGAGGACCGCCCCGAAATCACGGACGCCGAGTACGACGCGCTCCTGCGCAAGCTGATCGCGCTGGAGGAGACGCATCCCGAGCTCGCGACCCCGGACTCCCCGACGCAGCGCGTGGGCGGGCCGCCGGTCTCCAGCCTCCCGAACGTGAGGCACGAGATCCCGCTCCTCTCGCTCGAGAACGCCTATTCGCCCGAGGAGCTGAAGGCCTGGGCGGACCGCGTGGTGGACCGCCTCGGCCGGACTCCCGAGTTCGTCTGCGAGCTGAAGATCGACGGCCTCTCCGTGTCGCTCGTCTACGAGGACGGCCGCCTCGCGCGCGCCGCGACGCGCGGGGACGGGACGACGGGGGAGGACGTCACCCCGAACGTGAAGACGATTCATGCCGTGCCGCTGGAATTGAAGAAGGGGATTTCTTCGAAGGTGAAGATTCCGAAGATGCTCGAGGTGCGCGGCGAGGTTTACATGCCGAAGGCGTCCTTCGCGGCGCTGAACGAGAGACGCGAGGCGGCAGGCGAGCCCCTGTTCGCGAATCCACGCAACTCCGCGGCGGGGTCGCTGCGCCTCCTCGACGCGAAGATCACGGCCTCGCGGCGCCTCTCGGCCTTCCTCTACTCCATCGCGCGCTGGGAGGGAAAAGACGAGCCGCAAACGCAGGCCGAATCCCTCTTCACACTCGAAGAAATCTCTTTCCCGGTCAATCCCCATCGCACCCTCGTGTCCGATGTGGACGGGATCCTCGAATTCCTCGAAGAGTGGAGGGCGAAGCGCCACGAGCTGCCGTTCGAGACGGACGGCGTCGTCGTGAAGGTGGACGCGCTTTCGGACCAGAAGCGTCTCGGGCAGACCGCGAAGTTTCCGCGCTGGGCGATCGCCTACAAGTACCCGCCCGAGGAGGCGACGACCGTGGTCGCGGACATCGTCGTGCAGGTCGGGCGCACCGGCGTCCTGACGCCGGTTGCAGAGTTCACGCCGGTCCTCCTCGCGGGCTCCACCGTGCGCCGCGCGACGCTCCACAACATGGAGGACCTCTCGCGCAAGGACGTACGGATCGGGGACACCGTCGCGGTCGAGAAGGCCGGTGACGTGATCCCGAAAGTCACGCGCGTCCTTCTCGAGAAGCGGCCGAAGGGAGCGAAGGCGTTCTCGATGCCCGCGCGCTGCCCGGCGTGCGGCGAGCCGGTTGTCCAGCGCGAGGGCGAGGTCGCAATCCGGTGCGTCAATCCCGGCTGTCCGGCGCAGATCGCCGAGTCGCTCCGGCACTTCGTGACGCGCCGCGCGATGGACGTCGAAGGGCTCGGCGACGAGCGCATCGAGCAGCTCCGCGAGGCGGGCCTCCTGAGGGACGTCGCGTCGCTCTACGACCTCGAGGCGGACGAGCTCGCGCCGCTCGAGCGCTGGGGCGAGAAGTCGGCCGCGAACGTGGTGGCGGAGATCGAGCGCTCGAAGGGCGCGGGCCTCGCCCGGCTCCTCTTCGGCCTCGGGATCCGGCAGGTCGGAGAGAAGACGGCGAAGGTCCTGGCGCGGCGCTTCCTCTCGATGGAATCGCTCGTCGCCGCCGGCGAGGAGGCCCTCACGTCGGTGCCCGAGATCGGCCCCGAGACCGCCCGCGGCATCCTCGACTGGTTCGGCCACGGCCCGAACCGAACGCTCCTGCAGAAACTCGACAAGGCCGGTGTCCGTATGACGGAGGAAGCCGGGCCCGCGGGGCCGGGCGGAGCCCTGTCCGGGGGTATCTTCGTCCTGACGGGGACGCTGCCCCGGCGGACGCGGGACGAAGCCGCCGAGGCAATCGAAATGGCTGGCGGGAAAGTGAGCTCGAGCGTGTCGAAGAAGACGACGGCGGTCATCGCCGGCGAAGAAGCCGGAAGCAAGCTGGACAAGGCGCAGGCCCTCGGGATCCCCGTGTGGACCGAGGACGATCTCGACCGCGAGCTGAAGGGCGGCAAGGCGTGAGCGTGCCGCCGCTCGTCCTCGTCGTCGACGACGACGCCGCCAGCCGCAAGGCGATGGCGCTGACGCTGCAGACGGACGGGCGCCGCGTGGAGGAGTTCGGCGACGCGGACTCCGCGCTCGAGCGCGCGGTCGAGGACCCGTCGGTCGCCCTCGTCGTGACGGACCTCAAGATGCCGGGCAAGACCGGGCTGGAGCTCGCCTCCGAGCTGGCGGCCGCGCGCCCCGACGTGGCGGTCCTTCTCGTGACGGCGCACGGCGACGTCGAGACGCTGCTCTCGGCCAGGGCCCTCGGGACGGTCGACTACGTCGCCAAGCCGCTCGCGAAGGACGACCTCCGCCTGCGCGCCGAGGCGGCCTTGAAGCGCGCGCGGCAGGCGGGCGAGATCCGCGACCTGCGCGAGCGGCTGGACAAGCGCTTCGGCTTCGAGGCGATTCTCGGGATCTCGAAGCCTATGGAGCGTCTCTTCGAGAAGCTCCGTGTCGTCTCTCCGGCGAAGACGACGGTTCTTCTCGTGGGCGAGTCCGGCACGGGCAAGGAGCTCGTCGCGAACGCCCTTCACCACAACTCGCCGCGGCGCGGGCGCGCCTTCGTGGCCCTGAACTGCGGCGCGATCCCGCGCGAAATCATCGAGTCCGAGCTGTTCGGGCACGAGCGCGGCGCGTTCACGGGCGCGCTCGTGAAGCGCATGGGCCGCATCGAGCAGGCGGCGGGGGGCACGCTCTTCCTCGACGAGGTGTCCGAGATGCCGCCGGATCTGCAGGTGAAGTTCCTGCGCGTCCTGGAGGAAAAGCGCGTCACGCCGGTGGGCGGGAACGAGTCGAAAGACGTCGACTTCCGGCTCGTCGCGGCGACGAACCGCGACCTCGTCAAGGAAATCGAGGCCGGACGCTTCCGCCAGGACCTTTTCTACCGCCTCTCGGTCGTCACGCTCGAGATCCCGCCGCTCAGGGAGCGCAAGGACGACATCCCGCTCCTCGTCGAGCGTTTCCGCGCGCTCTTCGCCGAGGAGCACGGCAAGTCCGTCGCGGGCGCGACGCCCGCCGCCCTCGCGGCCCTCGTCGCGTACGAGTGGCCGGGCAACGTGCGCGAGCTCAAGAACGTCCTCGAGAGCGCCGTCCTTTTCGCCGCCGGGCCGCGCATCGACGTCGCGGACCTCCCGCCCGCGATCCGCGCGCACGCCCCGGGCCGGCCGCGCTCGGGGGAGTGGGCCGCCGTGAAGCTCCCTGCGCCGGCCTCCGCCGCTCCGGCGGTGTCCGTGGTCGCTGCGCCCGAGGCGGGCGCGGCTCCAGCGGGCAGTTCGGCCGAGGCGCCGGCGTTCGGGGGCAGCCTCGTGGGCAAGACGATGGACGAGATCGAGCGCGAGGCGATCCTGACGGCGCTCCAGATTTCGGGCGGCAACCGCCGCAAGGCCGCCGAAGCGCTCGGGATCGGCCTGCGCACGCTCCAGCGGAAGCTCAAGGAGTACCGCGGCGAACCCGTCGGGGACGACGACGGCGACGAGGACGGCGAGGGCGGCCCGTAGG
>JBDTTJ010000060.1:0-14183 GCA_039930645.1 Acidobacteriota bacterium | reverse complement strand
CTAACTAGTATTAGACGGCAACTGGGGCGTTCATTTCTAGGCACCCCTGCCGATCTTTCGACGCGACTTCGGCTTCGGTAGGGAAATCCGCGTCCCCACTGCTGTAGAGATCCTGGGGGTGCGGTTGGTGGTCAGCTGGACCCGATCCGCGAGCCCGAGAGAAGCCGCCTTGTCGTACCGGATTCGCCAGCGCCCGGCTTTGGCCTCCCATCGCCCACCCGCCTCCGCGACCTTCTTCCGGAGATCCGATTCCCAGGATTTGACTTCGACGAGGACACTTCGGCTCGGCGCCGGCTTCCACGGAGCGGCGTCGACGACGATCTCGGCGGTCGTGAAGCGCATGGGCGGCGACGCCGCGTAGCGGTAGCGAACGGAGACGAGTTGATCGCCCCAGTCGCGCGTGAGCTTCGTCGTACCGGGGTTGCCGGGCCGCATCGTGGACCCGACGATCGTCCCGAAGACGCCTGCGAAGCGGTTCGGCCCGGGCACGATTTCCTCCCTCACCCCTTCGGGATCGGCGCCACCGGCGGGCCCGTGCGGGCGTCCTTCGGCCAGACGAGGTCGAGCTTGCCGTTCGCTTTGTTCTGCGTGACGACGAACGGAAGGACGGCCTGACCGGTCTTGCTGAACCTGAAGACGCCGCCCGGCAGGATCGAGTCCTTGATCTCGAGCGACGCGAGCGCGGCGCGGATCGCCTCCGGCTTGAGCGAGCCGGCCTTCTTGATCGCCGTGAAGATCGCGCGGACGGTCTCGTACGCGCACGCGTGGTACCACTGCGGCGTCGTGCCGGTCGCGGCCTTGTACTTGGCTGTCCACGCCTTGACCTGCGGGTAGGGCAGGAGGTCGGACCACCAGCCGCTCGCGAAGATCCAGTCCGTGGCGGCGCCGAGGCCCTTGCGGGCGGCCTCGTCCGAACCTCGCGCGCCGTACGTGACCATCTGATGGTAGAGGCCCATCTGCGTGTACATGCGTTGCATCGAGATGTAGTCCTCGAGGTGGGCGTCGCACATGAAGAGGTCTGCCTTGGCCCCCTGAACGCGCGTCAGCAGCGGCTTGAAGTCCGGTGCGTACATCTCGAAGCTCTCGTCGAGCGCGACCGAGAACTCCTTCGCGTGCGTCTTGGCGAAGTCGTGGATGCCCTTCTGGAAGTCCTTGCCGTGCTCGGTGTTCTCCCAGACGATCGCGATTTTCAGCGGCGGCTTGAGCTTGCCCTCCTTGACGAGGTCGAGGAGGAACTCCATCTGCGTCGTCGCGAGGTTTTCGACGGGGGAGAGCGTGCCGAAGACCCACTTGCTGCGCCCGTAGATGCTCGTGGCGCCCGCGCCGCCCGCGACGTAGGGGATGTCGTAGCGATCGGGGACGACGCTTTGCGCCTGGACCAGCTGCGAGCCGTACCCGCCGACGACGGCGTGGACCTTCTGCTGGGCCATGAGCTGCTCGACGAGCTGGGCGCTCTTGCTGGCCTCGGACGTGTCGTCCAGGAGGCGCAGGTCGACCTTCATCTTCTTGCCGCCGACGTCGAGGCCGCCCGCGTCGTTGATCTCCTTGACGGCGTACTCGGTGGCTTGCTTGTAGGCGCCGCCGATCTTCGATTCCTTCCCGGTGACGGGCAGGACGGCGCCGAGGCGGATTTCGTCCTCGGAGCGGGCCGGGAAGGCCGCGAGAAGCGTGCCGGCGAGGACGGCGAGAAGGCGAGAACGGCGGTTCGGCGTCATCGTGTCCTCCAGAACGGAACCGCCCCTCGTCGAGAGGGGCGGGGGGTTACGGTCGATCGGGTTGGAAGCGCCGGGATCAGAAGTAGTAGGCCTGCATCTGGATCGTGACCTGGTCCGTGATGAAGTTCGACGAGCTGGCGGGGCAGGGGTTCGCGGCGGACGCGCACTTCACGGTGACGCGCTGCCACCAGATCTTGATGTTGAAGTTGCTCTCGGACTTCGTGTACGGGTAGTAGTTCAAGCCGAACGCGAAGCGGCTCTCGTTCTTGTACTCGTTGACGGTCTGGGTGAACGTCTTCTGCTCGTAGCGGGCGCTCGGGCCGATCTTCAGCTTCTTGAAGTACGCCGCGGCTTCGATCTGGAAGGTGCTCTCCTCGGGAAGGGCCGTCAGGAACGTGCCGCCGTTGACGTACTGGTACTGAATCGTGGACTCGAACGAGCCGACGGGAACCGGGAAGTCGAGGTACATGTCGGCGGAGGCGTACCGGTAGTCGCCCTGCGTGTCGTACGCGCCGCCCACGGCCAGGATCTTCTTGTTGCCGAAATTCGCGCCCGCAAAGGAGACGAGGTTGTAGACCTCGGTGTCGAAGAAGTTGTACTGGAGGCGGTTCACGAAACGCGGCGAGTTCTTGACTCCCGGCTGGCGGACGCCGCCGAGGATCGCCGAGCGATACTCGAGGCGGTCGCAGAGGAAGTAGCCGCGGAACATGACGCCCGTGTCGCGGCCCGCGTTGTTCTGGAGCGGGGTGCTCGTGAGAAACGTGTAGGCCGAGAGGTCGAGCATGAACTGGGACGGGCTGCTCTTGAGGCCCTCGCGGCTGATGGGCGACCGGATCTCGCCGAACTGGATGTTGAACTCCTTCGCGAGTCGCCACTCACCGACGGCGTCGAGAAGGGTGAACCCGGTGCCGGGTGACTTCGTGCCGGTCGTGCTCCCGACGGCCTGCGTCGACTTTCCGAGATTCGAGTTCTCCGTCTCGGCGAAGAAGAACAGGTTCTTCGCGACCTGCCCGCCGATGAGGAAGCGCAGCCTGCGGATGAGCAGGTTCTGCTGGAACCCGTTCGAGCCGTTGCCGGTCGCGTTGATGGTCTCGGTCCAGTCCACCTGCGGCTGGATCAGGAATCCGAGCTTGAAGTTGACGTTGTCGTTGACCTTCACGATCGCCTGCCCGTGAGCCGGGAAGGCGGCGCCGATCAGGGCAAAGAGGGACGCAGCGATGAGAACGGAAGCGAGCCTCCGGGATGCGGGGTGCGCGCAAATCGGCATGAGAACGAGTCTCCTCTTCGGCCGGTCGTTAGGCGTGGGTAAAGCATAGTCCAACCGGGCGACCTGTCAATCATTTGCCGGAGGTACCGGCGCATTTACGCGCAGAGAAACACGACCGCGAGCAATCCGGCCGCAAACGAGGCCAGACAGGCCGCCACGACCCCCGGCCAGCCCCACGCCTGCCAGGCGAATCCGGGCAGGACGGAGCCGAACGTCGCCCCGAGGTAGTAGAACGTCGTGTAAAGGGCCCCGGCGCCTCCCTTTGCCTGCCGGGCGCTGGCGTTCACGAACGCCGGGGCGGTGCCTTGGACGAGGAACATCCCGATGCAGAGGGCCACGAGGCCGAGGACGACGGCCGACAGAGAGGCGGCGAGGGTCAAGAGGACCGCGGCGGCAGCCACGACGAACCCGGCGGCAATGATCGCGCGCCGCCCGAACCGCTCCGACGCCCGGCCAGCCAGCCACGAGGTGGCGATTCCGGCGACGTAGACGAGGTAGACCCCCGAGACCTTCGCCGTGGAGAGGCCGAACGGCGGGGCCGTGAGGTAGTACGGCAGGTACGTGAAGATCGCGATGAACCCGAAGAAGACCGTGAAGCCGATCACGAGGCCGCCTGCGATCCGACGGTCGCGGAGGTGCCCGGCCATTTCCCGGAACGCGCCCGCCAGCGAGCGGGCGGGGCCGGGCGGCGAGGCCGGGAGGTGGATTGCCATGCCGAGCGCGGCGACGAGCGTCACAGCGCCGAAGACGAGGAAGGGCGCGCGCCAGCTGAAGTGGCTCGCGATCCACCCGCTCGCGACACGGCCCGTGAGCCCGCCGAGGGCGGAGGCGGCGACGTAGCTGCCGACGGCGGGCCCGAGGGCGGCGCCGGCGTAGGCGTCGCCGATGTACGCCACCGCCACCGCGGCGACGCCCGGCATGAGAAGGCCCTGCAGGGCGCGCAGGCCGACGAGGACCGGGAAAGAGGGCGCCGCGGCGCAGAGCAAGGTGGGGACGGCGAGGGCGGCGCAGCTCGCGACCATCACGGGCCTGCGGCCCAAGGTGTCCGCGAGCGGCCCGTAGAGGTTCGAGACGAGGGCGATCATCAGGACCACGACCGAGACCGTGAGCGCGGCCGTCGGCGCCGTCACCCCGAACTCGTCCGAGAGCAGAGGGAGGATCGGCTGCGTGACGTAGAGGTCCGCGAACACGGCGACGGACGCGAAGAAGAGGGCCAGGAGGCGCATGGAGCTCGAATCTACACTCCCTCGGCGACGTCGCGGCCAGCGCCGTAAACTGGACCTGACGAGACGAAGGAGTTCGAACATGCTCGCGCAGAAGAAGATCGCCGTCATCGGGTCGGGAACCATGGGCCGGAGCATCGCCTCGGGCCTGCTGCGCTCGGGGAAGGTCAAGGCGCAGGCGCTGCGCGCGACCGCCCGCACGAAGGCCAGCGCGGAGAAGGTCGCGAAGGAGTTCGGGTTCCCGTGTACGACGGAGAACACGAAAGCCGCCGCGGACGCCGACATCGTGCTTCTGTGCGTGAAACCGAAGGACGTGGCGAAGGCCGTCGAGTCGATCAAGGGCAGGCGCAAAAAGCCGCCGCTCGTGATCTCGATCGCCGCCGGAATCAGCACCGGCTTCATCGAGGGCCACTTCGGCGACGCGACGCCCGTGCTTCGGGCCATGCCGAACACACCGTGCCTGATCGGGAAGGGCATGACGGTGCTCTCGAAGGGGAGCCACGCGACCGACGCCGACGTCGCGCTCGCGACGGAGATCTTCGAGCCGCTCGGGAAGGTTCTCGAGCTCGAGGAGAAGCACATGGACACGGTCACGGGCCTCTCGGCGAGCGGCCCGGCCTTCATCTACATCATCATCGAGGCGCTTGCGGACGGCGGCGTCATGCGCGGCTTGCCGCGCAGCGTCGCGACGACGCTCGTCGCCCAGATGACGATGGGCGCCGCCGAGATGGTCCTGACGACGGGACGGCACCCGGCCGCCCTCAAGGACGACGTCACGACGCCCGCGGGCTGCACGATCGCCGGCATCCTCGCGCTCGAGGACGGGCGCATCCGGTCGGTCCTCGCGCGCGGCGTCGAGACGGCGGCGAAGGTGGCGGGGGAGCTCGGAAAGTAGCGGGGTTCAGGCGGTCTCGTCGAGGATCGCGAGCGCGACTTCCTCGACGGCGGCCGCGACGGCCGGCGTGACGCCGTCGCCCGGGTCGAAGTGCTCGGCCTCGATGCCGTAGACCGTGAGGGACGCGGGAAGGCGGCCGAGGACACGCGCCGTCTCGATGCCCTCGGCGACTCCCGGGGAGTGCGACGAGATCCAGCCCACGTCGCCCGGGACGGGGCCTTCCTTTGCGTCGAAGCGAAAGACCGTCCCCGGCGGATGACCGGAGCAGAGCGCGTCCACGACGACGACGTGGTCCTTCGGGCGCCAGTGCTCCATGAGGGAGAGCCCGTCTCTCGTGTGCTCGACGGCGCGCACGCCGCGGCAGGCGCGCAGGCGGCGGGCCGCGAGGAGGCCCGCCGCGTCGTCGCCGCGGAAGTCGTTGCCGACGCCGATCACGAGCAGGGACACGTCAGTCCCTCTCGATCTTGAGCTTCAGGAAGTGCGTCGCGCAGGAAATGCACGGGTCGTGATTGCGGACGACCTGCTCGCAGAGGAGCGTCAGCCGGTCCTCCGCGATGTCGAGATGGTTCTGGACGAAGCCGCGCAGGTCGGCTTCGATCGCGCGCAGGTTTTGCGCCGTGGGCGGGACGATGCGCGCCTCCTTGATGAGGCCGTCGGCGCCGATGCGGTAGCGGTGGAAGAGCAGGCCGCGAGGCGCCTCGGTGGCCGCGGCCCCGACGGCTTCGCGCGGGACGACTTCGACGAAGGAGGGCTCGGGCGGCTCGTACGTGCGCAGGATCGCGAGCGCCTCGTCGATCGCCCAGAGCGTCTCGACGCAGCGCACGAGGATGCTCTTGAAGGGGTTCCGGCATTCCCTGCCGAGCCCGGCCTCCTGCGCGGCGGCCTGGATGGCCGCGGGAAGACGGTCGAAGTTGAGGGTGTAACGGGCGAGCGGCCCGGTCTGGATGATTCCGCCGCCTTTCGTCCGCGCGTGCAAGGCATTGGACCGCTGAACGTGCTCTTCCTCGAAGTGCTGCTCCCACTCGGACGCGGCGATGTCGAGGCCCTCGCTCGACACGATCCGTCCCTCGTTGAGCGGGTACTCGGACGGATGGCGCAGCGAGACGAGCTCGTGGTGAAGGTCGAGATCGGGGAACGTGAATCCGGAAGCCCACTTGAGGAGAGCGACGGCCTCGCCGCGCGCCGTCTCCAGCTTCGGGACGAGCGGCGCGAGCTCGGAAGGCGACGGCGCGCGCCAGAAGCCGCCGACACGGACGTTCACGGGGTGGATCTCGCGCCCGCCGACGGCCGTGACGATCTCGTTGCCGGCCTTCTTGAGGCGCAGGCTGAGCGTGACCGCCTCCGGATGGTCCTTCGCCATGTGCAGGGCGCTCTCGTAGCCGAGGAAGTCGGGTGCATGGAGCATTGCGGCATGCAGGACGTGGCTCTCGATCCATTCGCCGCAGTAGAGGAGGCGGCGCAGCGCGCGCACGCGCGGGCCGGGATGGGCGCCGCAGGCGGCCTCCATCGCGTGGACGGAGCTCATCTGGTACGCGACGGGGCAGATCCCGCAGATGCGCGCGGTCAGGTCCGGCGCTTCGCCGAGAGCGCGGCCCTTGAGGAACGCTTCGAAGAAGCGCGGCGGCTCGTAGATGTCGAGCCGCACCTCCTGCACCTTCCCCGCGCGCACCCGCACCTTGAGGCCGCCCTCGCCCTCGACGCGCGCGAGGGCGTTCACCGTGATCGTCCGGACCTTACTCATGGAGCTCGCTCTCCTTGCGGAACGCCTCGGCGCTCGCGTTGAACGAACGGAACGCGCGCACGAGCGCCGGCGGCGGGACGCCGAGCTCGCCCCAGAGGGCGGCGAGCGAGGCGGTGTTCGGCGACTCCATCGGCCCGAAGCAGGCGTAGCAGCCCCGCGCGTACGAGGGGCAGAGGGCGTCGCAGCCCGCCTGAGTGACGGGCCCGAGGCACGGAGTCCCGGACGCGACCATGACGCACGGCGTGCCGCGGCGCTTGCACTCGAGGCAGACGCTCGAGGCGGGCGTCACGGGCTTGCGGCCCGCGAGATACGCGCTCACGACCTCGAGAAGCTGGACCTTGCTGATGGGGCAGCCGCGCAGCTCGAAGTCGACGAACACGTGGTCGCGGATGGGCGTCGACTTGCCGAGGACCTCGAGGAACTGCGGCGAGGCGTAGACGGCCTTCGCATAGTCCGCGACGTCCGTGAAGTTGCGGAGAGCCTGGATGCCTCCAGCCGTCGCGCACGCGCCAATCGTCACGAGGAACTTCGCCTGCCTGCGGACCTTGTGGATGCGCTCGGCGTCGTGCGGCGTCGTGATGGAGCCTTCGACGAGGACGAGGTCCCACGGCCCCTTGCCGACGGCGCGCGAGGCCTCGAGGAAGTTGTCGATCGAGACGGCGCCCGCGACGGCGAGGAGCTCGTCCTCGCAGTCGAGGAGCGAGAGCTGGCAGCCGTCGCAGGAGGCGAATTTGAAGACGGCGAGGGTGGGCTTCGCGTTCTCCATTCAGAGCTCCCGCCGGGACATGAGGTCCCAGACGTCGACGCAGGGGAATACCGGACCGTCCTTGCAGATGAACTTCGGCCCGCACTGGCAGTGGCCGCACAGCCCGACGCCGCACTTCATGTTCCGCTCGAGCGAGAGCCACACCTTCGCGGCCGGGACTCCGCGGCGCTCGAGCTCGAGGACGGTGAACCGCATCATCGTCTCGGGGCCGCACACCATGGCGACCGTGTTGTACGGATCGAACCCCACCCTCGGGATGAGCGTCGTGACGACTCCGACGTTCCCGCGCCAGGCGCTCGTGGCGCGGTCCACCGTGACGTGGACGTCGAGGTCGAAATCCCCGCGCCAGTCGTGGAGCTGCTTGCGGTACAGGATGTCGTCCGGCGTCCGCGCCCCGTAGAGGAGGACGACGCGCCCGTAACGCTCGCGGTGCGCGAGGATCTCGTAGAGGGCGGGACGAAGCGGGGCGAGGCCGATGCCGCCGGCCACGAAGACGACGTCGCAGCCTTTCGCGTCCCCGACCGGCCAGCTCGTCCCGAACGGGCCACGCACGCCGATCGCGTCGCCCCGCTTGAGCTTGCCCATCCCCTTCGTGACCGCGCCGACGGCGCGCGTCGTGTGGACGAGCCGCTGCGGGAAGGCCGGATCGCCGCTGATCGAGATCGGAACCTCGCCGATCGCGAACGCGTAGAGCATGTTGAATTGGCCAGGCGCGAACCGGAACGCGCTCCCGCCTTGCGGGAGGAGCTCGAGGGTGAACGTGTCGGCCGTCTCGCGCTGCGTTCGCTCGACGACGTAGGGAACGGGCAGCATAGGGTCCGCCGGCAGTGGCGGGGCCGCCGCGACGGGCCGTGCCGCCGCGAGGATCGAGCTCACTTATGTCTCCCGGCCGGTTCGGCGGCGTAGACGTCGAGGAGCTGGAGGCGCGTCGCGTCGAGGCGCTGTCCGACGATGTCGGCGAAGCTCTTGAGAAGCTCGTAGCCGAGGTCGTGGTCTTCCTCGCACTTCTGCCTCAGGCACCGGCCGTCGAGCGTGATCACGCGCGTGAGCTCCTTGGCCTGGGCGCTGAAGCGCCAGCGGTACGGAGGCACGAGCCATGACCAGCCGAGGATGTCGCCTTCGCCGACGGTCTGAATCGTCACGGCGCCGCGCGGCGGGGCGCCGACCTCCACGGCCACCTTCCCGTGCCGGACGATGAAGAACTGGTGCGCTTCCTCGCCCTCGCGGAACAGGAACTGGCCGGCCTCGAAGCGCTCGTTGCGCGCACAACCCGCCACGGTCCGGATGTGCGTGGGCGTGAGGCCCTTGAGGAAGGGGTGTTCGGCGAGCAGGGGGTCGAGAGCTTCCATCGGTTCCTCCGTCAGGCGGCCGGCGCGGGCCGGGCCTCCTGGAGAACGCGGGCCTCCTCGGTGAGGTCGATCCCCACGGGGCACCACGTGATGCAGCGGCCGCAGCCGACACAGCCGGTCTCGCCGAACTGGTCGACCCACGTCGCGAGTTTGTGCGTCATCCACTGTCGATAGCGCGCCGACGCGCTGCGCCGGACGCTGCCGCCGTGGATGTAGGAAAAGTCGAGCGTATGGCACGAGTCCCACCGGCGCCAGCGTTCGGCCGAAGCGCCCGTCAGGTCCGAAGCGTCCTCGACGGTCGCGCAGAAGCAGGTGGGGCAGACCATCGTGCAGTTCGCGCACGAGAGGCACCGCTCCGCGATCTGCTCCCAGCGGGGACTGTCGTTGCTGGCGGTCAGGAGATCCTTGAGGCCCGCGAGATCGAGGGTGCGGCCCATCCCGGCCTCGGCGCGGCGGGTCGCAGCACGCGCCGCCTCGAGGTCCTCGGGCTTCGCGGGGCGCGAGTCAATCCGCTGGAGGATTTTCGCGCCCCGGTCGGTGCCGACCTCGACGAGGAAGTCGTGCCGGCCCGCGTCAAGAAGCTCCGTGAGCGCGAGGTCGAAGCCGGCCGCGGCGCGAGGGCCGGTCCCGAGCGAGGAGCAGAAGCACGTGCTCTCGGCTTCGCCGCACTGGACGGCCACGATCAGGGCTTTCTCGCGCCGCGCCCGGTACGCCGAGTCGGAGTACGGGCCCTCGAGGAAGACGCGGTCCTGGCGGGCGATCGCGGCGAGATCGCAGGACCTCACGCCGACGAAGGCGTCGGGCCGGGCGTCGGGGGCGCGGCTCTCGACGTGAAGCGCCTTCTTCTGGCGGGTCATGCCGAAGAGGCGAAGGGAAGCGGGGAAGAGGAACTTCTTCCACGCGTGCGGCCCGACGGTGTACCCGAAGAGCGCTCCGTCGCCGCGCTGGCGGAGGCGGTAGCGCCCGTTCGTCTGTTCCTGTCCGACCCCGGCCGGAAGCCGGGCCGCGGACGCGATCTCGTCGTAGACGATCGCGCCGCCCTTGACGGTCGGCCCGAGAACCCTGTAACCCGATTCGAAGAGGGCGTCGAGAAGCGCGGAAATCTCCTGCGCCTCGACCACGCGGGACGAGGCGCCGGGCGCCTCCTCGGAGGCATTCATGCAGGACCCTCCTCCATAGAGATGGGGCGGGGCGACATGGGTGTCAAGGGAGCGAGGTGCTTCGAAAGAGACTCCGCGGTTCTATGATCGACGCGAGCTTCGGGAGGTCTTGAATGAAGGACTCCGTCTCGTTTCGCCTCAACGGGAAACCCGTCCGGCTCGACGTCGACCCCGAGCGCTCGCTGCTCTGGGTGCTGCGCACCGACCTCGGCCTCACGGGGACGAAGTACGGCTGCGGCGAGAGCCTCTGCGGCGCGTGCACCGTCGTCATCGGCAAGGAGGCCGTCCGCTCGTGCCTCCTGCCCGTTAAGGCGGTCCGCGGCAAGGACGTCACGACGATCGAGGGCCTCGAGAAGGGCGGCAAACTCCATCCGCTCCAGGAGGCGTTCGCGGACACGGGCGGGCTGCAATGCGGCTTCTGCACGCCGGGGATGATCATGAACGCCTACGCGCTGCTCCTGAAGAACCCGAAGCCCTCGCGGCCCCAGATCGCCCTGGGGATGGAGGACAACCTCTGCCGCTGCGCGGCTCACCACCGGATCGTTCAGGCCATCGAGAAGGCGGCTGCGGGAGGCGCGTCGTGAGCGGCGCCCGGCCTCCCCTCGTGATGCCGCCGACGCCCTCGGAGACTTCCTTCAGCCGGAGGCGCTTCATCCGGCTCGTCGGGGGCGGGATCATCGTTCTCTTCAACGCGGACCTGTCCGATCTCATGGGGCAGGAGACGCGCACGCGCGGATACCCGACCGATTTCAACGCCTACCTGAGGATCGCGGCCGACGGCCGCGTGACGGTCTACTCCGGCAAGATCGAGATGGGGCAGGGCATCGTCACGTCGCTGGCCCAGATGGCGGCGGACGAGCTCGGCGTCGCGCTCGCGTCGATTGACATGGTCATGGGCGACACGTCCCTGTGCCCGTTCGACAACGGGACGTACGGGTCGATGTCGACCCGTTTCTTCGGCCCCGCGCTGCGCGCGGCCGCGGCCGAGGCGAAGGCCGTGCTCGTCATGCTCGCGTCCGAGAAGCTCAAGGTGCCGAAGGAGGCGCTCCGCGTCGAGGACGGCGCCGTGTTCGCGGCCGCGGACCCGAAGGCCCGCGTCACGTTCGGCCAGCTCGCGAACGGCCAGAAGATCGTCAGGACGCTCGACGGCAAGGCCGTCCCGAAGTCCGTCGCAGAGTTCCGCCTGATGGGCAAGCCCACGAAGCGCCTCGACGCACGCGCGAAGGTGACCGGGAAGGCGCAGTTCGCCGGAGACGTCCGGCTGCCGGGCATGCTTTACGCAAGGGTCCTGCGTCCGCCGGCCCACGGCGCGACTCTGAAGTCCGTCGACACGGGCGGCGCGGCGCGCATTCCGGGCGCCGTCGTCGTGAACGACGGCGGGCTCGTCGCCGTCCTGGCGCCCGATCCGGAGACGGCCGAGAAGGCGCTCGCCGCCGTGAAGTCCGATTGGGACGTTCCGAAGCCGGAGTTCGACGACCGGACCGTATTCGACCATCTCCTGAAGTCCGGCGGCGCAGGCCAGGAGTCCGAGCGGAAGGGCGACCTCGCCGAGGGCGAAAAGTCGGCCGTCTCCCTCTTCGAGGGCAAGTACCTGAACGGATACGGCGCCCACGCCGCGATGGAGACGCACACGGCGCTCGCGAATCTCGAGAACGGCACGATGACCGTCTGGAACTCCACGCAGACGCCGTTCCCGAATCAGGCCGCGATCGCGCAGGCGATCGGATTCGCGAAGGAGAACGTCCGCGTCATCACGCCGTTCGTCGGCGGCGGATTCGGCGGCAAGAGCGGCGGCGGCCAGCAGGCGATCGAAGCCGCGAAGCTCGCGAAAGTCACCGGGAAGCCCGTGCAGGTGTGCTGGACCCGCGCCGAGGAGTTCTTCTTCGACGCGTTCCGCCCGGCGGCCGTCGTGAAGATCCGGTCGGGTCTGGACGCGCAGGGCAGGATCTGCCTGTGGGACTACGGCGTCTGGGCTGCTGGCTCCCGCGGCGCCGAGCAGTTCTACGACGTCCCGAACAACCTCATGCGGACGTACGGGCGATGGGGCGGCGACAACCCGAAGATGCACCTCTTCGCGACGGGGCCGTGGCGCGCGCCGGGGGCGAACCTCAACGTCTTCGCACGCGAGTCGCACCTCGACGTGATGGCCGCGAAGGCGAAGGCCGACCCGCTCGAGTTCCGCCTCCGCAACACGTCCGACAAGCGCATGCGGAGCGTCCTCGAGGCCGCCGCCGCGCGCTTCGGCTGGAAAAAGGCGGCCGGGCCGTCGGGCCGCGGCGTCGGGATCGCTTGCGGGATCGACGCAGGGACGTATGTCGCCCTCGTGGCCGAGGTGAAGGTCGATGCGGCCAGCGGGCGCATCCGCGTCGTGCGGATCGCGTGCGCTCAGGACATGGGCATCGTCATCAACCCGGACGGCGCGACGATGCAGATGGAGGGCTGCATCATGATGGGCCTCGGCTACGCGCTCACGGAGGAGGTCCGCTTCAGCGGCGGGCGGATCCACACGCGGAACTTCGACACGTACGAGATCCCGAAGTTCTCGATGATGCCCGCGCTGGACACCGTGCTCGTGAAGAACGACGAACTCTCGCCGCAGGGCGGAGGCGAACCCGCTCTCGTCCCGGTCGGGGCGGCCATCGCGAACGCCGTGTTCGACGCGACGGGCGCGCGGCTCACCGAGATGCCCATGACGCCGGAGCGCGTGAAGACGGCCCTGGCCGCAGTCAGACGCCCAGGTACGCCTCCTTGACGTGCGCGTCGTTCAGGAGGTCTTTTCCCTTGCCCTCGAGGACAATCCGTCCGTTCTCGAGCACGTAGGCCCGATCCGCGATCGCGAGGCTCTTGAAGACGTTCTGCTCCACGAGGAGGACCGTGACGCCGGCGTCATGGACTTCCTGGATCACGCGGAAGATGTCCCCGACGAGGATGGGGGAGAGGCCGAGCGACGGCTCGTCGAGCATGAGGAGGCGCGGCCGGGACATGAGGCCGCGGCCGATGGCGCACATCTGCTGCTCGCCGCCCGACATCGTGCCGGCCGCCTGTTTCTCCCGCTCCTTGAGGCGCGGAAAGATGCCGTAGACCTTCTCGAGCATCTCGGGGCGCGTCTTCTTCGCCTCGGGCGTCAGGGCGCCGAGGAGGAGGTTCTCCTTGACGGTCATCTCGGGGAACAGCCGCCGCGCCTCGGGCACGTGGGCGATTCCGAGCCCGACGAGGTCGTAGGGGGCGCGCGTATGGAGCGCCTGCCCTTCGTAGGTCACGGCGCCCTTCTTCGGCCTGAGGATCGAGGAGACGGTGTTCAGGCTCGTCGTCTTGCCCGAGCCGTTCGCGCCGATGAGGGCGACGATCTCGCCCTTCTGGACGTTGAAGGACACGTCCCAGAGGACCTGGACATCTCCGTAGAACACGTCGACGTTCTTGACCTCAAGCACTCGCGGCCCCCAGGTACGCCTCGATCACTCTCGGGTCGTTCGCGACTTCCTGCGGCGTGCCCTGGGCGATCCTCTCGCCGTAGCACATGCAGAGGAGGCGCTGCGAGATCGACATGATGACGCGCATGTTGTGCTCGATGATGAGGATCGTGACGCCGCTCTCGTGGATCTTGCGGACGATCGCGATCGTCTTTTCGACCTCGGCGGGGTTGAGACCCGCGAAGTTCTCGTCGAGGAGGAGGAGCTCCGGCTTCGTCGCGAGGGCGCGCGCCATCTCGAGCCGCTTGCGCATCCCGAGCGGCAGGCTTCCCGCCGTCCGGTCCCGCCAGGCCTCCATCTCCGTGAACGCGGTGGCCTCGAGCGCCATCGCGCGGGCCTCGTCCCGGTGGTCCGTGCGCGAGAACGCCGAGACCATGACGTTCTCGAGGACGGTCAGGCGCGCGAGCGGCTTGACGACCTGGAACGTCCGCGCGAGGCCGCGCCGGCAGATCTCGTAGGGCTTCAGTCCGTCGATGCGCTCGCCCTTGAACAGGATCTCGCCTTCCGTCGGGGCGTAGAAGCCGTTCACGACGTTGAAGACGGTCGTCTTGCCGGCGCCGTTCGGGCCGATGAGGCCGAAGATCTCGCCCTTCTCGA
>JBDTTJ010000059.1:0-14248 GCA_039930645.1 Acidobacteriota bacterium | reverse complement strand
GGCTCGGCTCGCACGTGTCGCAGATGCCGAGAACGTCGGCGAACTTGCGGCTCTTGCGGAAGTGGGCGAGGAACGCGCGTGAGCTCGCGCCCGCGCGTGAGAAACTCCAGATCTTGCCGATGATGATCGCCCACGACACGAGCGAGAAGAACGCGAGGACGACGAGGACAGCCTTGGCCGTCGGCCCGGCGTTGAGGAACAGCTGGACCAGGTTCGATCCATTCGATTCGGACATGTGTGTTCTTTCGGCCTCCCTCGAAGACGGGGGATGGGATCCGCGACGGTCCAATCGCCGGCCGTCCCGTCAAGGTAGCACGGAAACTCGAACGGGGTCAAAGCGTTGGGTGGCCTTTGCGGCCCTCGTTCTGTGTCTCGCGAGCGCGGTCCGGGCGGCGCCCACCGCGCTCCCCCCCGACGTCCTCCCGCTGTCGGCCGTCCACGCCGGGATGAAGGGCTGGGGTCTCACCGTGATGAAGGGCAGCGTGCCGGAACGCTTCGAGGTCGAGGTGCTCGGAGTCCTCCCCAACACGCTCGGGCGGAGCCGGATTCTCGTCAAGGTCTCGGGCCTCGGCCTCGAGAAGACCGGCGTCATCGCGGGCATGAGCGGCAGCCCGGTCTACCTCGACGGCAAGCTCGCGGGAGCCGTCTCGGCGACTTGGGCGTTCGGCAAGGACCCGGTCGGACAGGTGACGCCGATCGAGGACATGCTCGGGTCCGTTTCGGGCGGCGCGCCTCTCTCGGCTCCGCGCGTCCGCGCCACGTCGTCCTCGGCCGCCGCGTGGGACGCCCTCGCGGCGGCCCATGGCCTTCCGCCCGACGAGCGCGTAGCCGCCCTCGAGAAGATCGCCGCCGCCCACCGGCCGGGCGCGGGGCGCGAGACCGCATCCCTGCTCGCTCCGGTCTCGGCCGGACTCCCGTCCGCGACGCTCTCGCGCTTCGCCGAGGACCTCGGGCGGCTCGGCCTTCCGGCGGCGTTCCTGGCGTCCGCGGGCGGCGCGGCAGGGGCCGGGCGGGCCCCCGGGCCCGCGGGGCCGGCCGCGAGGCTCGTGGACGGGGGCGCGCTCACGGCGTTGCTTCTCGACGGCGACCTCCAGCTCGGCGCGACGGGCACGGTCACGCGCGTCGATCCGGACGGGAGCTTCGTCGCGTTCGGCCATCCCTTCCTCGGGATGGGGGAGATCGAGCTCCCGGTCGCCGCAACGGACGTCGTCGAGGTCTTCGCGAGCTCGATGATGTCCTTCAAGCTCGCCTCGCCGCACGCGCCGGCCTACCGGCTCACGAGCGACCGCGACCCGGGCGTCTCGGGCCGGATGGACCGCGTGGCGCCGATGGTCCCCGTGCGCTTCCGCCTCGAGGCCGCCGGCGGGCCGGCGAAGGAGCTTCGCTGGGGTGTCGCGCCCGCGCCTGCCATCTTTCCGCTCCTGCTCGCCATGTCGACGGACGTCGCGCTCGTCCTGAACGACCCGACTCCGGCCCAGAAAACCGTGTCGCTGCGCCTCTCGATCGGCACGGCGGCGGGTCCGTTCGTCTACGAGGACGTCCTGTCCGGCCCCCGCGCGCGGGAGATCGCGATCCTCACCACCATCGCGCTCGGGGGCCTCGTCGTGGACAACGAATTCGAAGACCCGAAGATCTCCCGCGTCGAGATTTCTCTCGCGAACGTGCCGGGCGAGCGCCGCTTCCGCATCGTGGATGCGGGCGTGTCCGCCCGCAAGGTGGCGCCGGGCCAGACGCTCACCGCGAGCGTCCGCATCGCCGGCCGGCGCGGCGAGGAAGAGACGCGCGTCGTCACGCTCCGCGTCCCGCGCGAGGCGCCCGAAGGCCGCGCCACCCTCGTGATCGCCGACGGAGCCTCGGCGTCCGCGGCGCGGATCGCACTCGACCCGGCGCCGCCCCGGAGTCTCGCCGGCCTGCGACGCATGGTCGAGCGCCTCCTGCCCGCCAACCGACTCGTGGCCACGCTTCTCGTCCCCTCGCGCGGCGCGACGACGGGCGCGTCCACGCTGACGGCGCTGCCGCCGTCCGCCGCCGCGATCCTCTCCGACGGCGAAGGGGCCGACCCGAGCCGAATCGCCGTCTCCTCCCGCCTCCTCGCCGAGGACATCCTCACGCTCGACCGCCCGGTGGCCGGAAGCATCCGGATCGAGGTCGAGATCGAAAGGCCGCGCTCGTGAAACGACTCCTCGCCAGCTTCGCGCTTTCGCTCGTCGCGGCCGCGCCTTCGCTCTTCGCTGCCACGTCGCGCGTCGCCATCACGGCGGGCGCCCGGGATTTCCTCTCCGGAGAGGCGAAGGGGACCGCGGTCTCCGCGGACGGCCGTCTCACTCTCGCGCCGCCCCTGTCCCCGCGCGCGTGGCCAGCCGACGGCGCCGACGCCGCGGTCTTCGCGGCGGCGGGCGACGCCTCCGGGCGCGTCTTCGTCGCCACGGGCGGAGGCCTCGGCCGGCTCTACGTCTCCGACATGAAGGGCGTGACGCTGCTCTTCACGGCGCCCGAGCCGAATCTCACGGCCGTCGCCGTCGCGCCGGACGGGTCCGTCGTCTGTGCGTCGTCGCCGAACGGAAAGATCTATCGCGTGAACCCGAAGGAGAGCGACCCGGCGAAGGCCGGGACGGTTCTCGCCGACCCGAAGGAAGCCGCGATCTGGGCGCTCGCGTTCGGCCCCGATGGAACGCTCTACGCGGGCACCGGCAACAAGGGCCGCGTCTACCGCAAGACGGCGGCGGGCGCTCTCGAGCTCTTCCACGAGATCGAGGACGTGCACGTGCGGACGCTGCTCGCCGGGCCCGACGGGATTGTTTACGCCGGTACGTCCGACCGCGGGCTCGTCGTCGCGATCGGCTCGAAGGGCGCGCGCACCCTGCACGACTTCTCCCGGCCCGAGGTCACCGGCCTCGCTCTGGACGGCAGGGGCGTGCTCTACGCCGCGGCGTCGCAAACCGACGCCTCCGCGGGCCGGGCGGTGGCGTCCGATGTGCGCCCGAGGCCGACACCCACGCCCACGCCGGCGCCGGGCCCTGTCGAGGAGACTCCGAAGGGGAGCGTCTCGATCGCCGCCACGACGGCCGCGGCGCGCCCGCCCTCCACGGTGTCCTCCGCGAACAACTCCGAGATCGTCGCGATCGCGCCCGACGGCTTCGTCGAGCCCGCGTGGACGTTTCCGGACGAGGCCGTGTTCGCGCTGCGGTTCGACGCCGCGAGCGGCTCGCTTCTCGTGGCGACCGGACCGCGCGGCCGCCTCTACGCCTGGAAGGATCGCGCGGTGCGCCTCCTCTCCCAGACGGGGGAGAAGCTCGTCGTCTCGGCTCCGGCCGCGGGAAGCGCCTTCGCAGCCGTGACGAACGGCGCCGCCGGAATCCTCCGGCCCGCGGGCGCAGCGGCGCCCGGATCGTTCGTCTCCGCCGTGAAGGACGCCGTGCGCCTGTCGACGTTCGGCCGCGTCCACTGGGAAGGCGTGACGCCCACCGGCTCGTCCGTGGCGCTCTCGGTGCGTTCGGGCACGAGCGAAAAGCCCGACGCGACGTGGTCGGCCTGGGTTCCCGCCGGTCCGGCCGGCGAGGCGAAGCTCCCCGTCGCGCGCTTCTTCCAGTGGAAGGCCGACCTCTCCCCGAACGCGAAGGGCGAGTCTCCGTCCGTCGAGCGGATCGACATGACGTACGCCGAGAGGAACGCGCGGCCGGTCCTCGAGAACGTCGCCGTCCTCGAGCCGGGCGTCGTCTTCGGACGCGCGGGCTCGCCGGGCGCGGGCGTCCTCTCGGTCACGAACCCCGACGAGAACGGGATCTTCGCGGGCCTCGATCAGCCGCGCGACGCGGCCCCGTCCGAGGGCCCCGGCCGCCGCCTCTGGCGGAAGGGCTACCGCACGATCACCTGGAAGTGCGTCGACCCGAACGGCGACGTCCTGCGCTACGAGGTCGAGGCGCGGCGCGAGGGCGGGCCGTGGTTCCTGGTGCGCAAGGACGTCGAAGAGTCGTTCCTGTCGTTCGACACGACGGCGCTCGCCGACGGCCGCTACCGTTTCCGCGTGACGGCCTCCGACCGCCTCTCGCAGCCCGAGGGCGAGGCGCTCACGGCCTCGGAGGAGAGCAGTGTCGCTCTCGTCGACAACACGCCGCCGGTCCTCAAGCTCGAGAGCCGCAAGGAGGAAGGCGGCGCGATCGAGCTCCGCATGCTCGCGACGGACGCGCTCTCGCCGGTCGTCAGGGCCGAGGCGTCCGTGAATGCCGACCGCTGGCGGATTCTCCAGGCCGAGGACGGCGCCGCCGACTCGCTTGTGGAGCGCTTCGTGTTCCGCGTGGCGAGGCCCGCCGGACCGTCCGTCCTCGCGGTGCGCGTCCTCGACGCCGCCGGCAACGTCGCCACGCTTTCCGTGGAAGGGCCGTGAGACGTCTCGCCGCCGCCGCGTTGCTGCTCGCCCTCGCCGCGTGCGGGGTGCGGGGGAAAGACCAGACGAGCGTGATTCGCCGGCGCCTCGACGGCGAGCCCAAGACGCTGAACCCGATCCTCGCGACGACGGACGCGGAGCAGGTCGTCGTCTCGCTTCTGTCGCGGAACCTTCTCGACTACGACGAGAACCTGAACCTCGTCCCGGGCCTCGCCGAGGAGGTGTCGGATTCGCCCGACCACCTCGTCTTCACCGTGCGGCTCCGGCCGGACGCCCGCTGGGAAGACGGGACGCCCGTCACGTCCGCCGACGTCGTGTTCACGCTGAACGCGGTGATGGATCCGAAGGTTCCGGCGCTCGCGCGGCGCTCGTTCTTCGAGGGGCTCGCGAAGGTGGAGGCCGTCGACGCCCGCACGGCACGGGTCACGTTCAAGACCCCTTCCGCCGGCCGGCGCGATGCGTTCAACATCTGGCTTCTCTCCGCGGCGGCGTGGAAGGACGGCGACCTCGCGACGCACCCGCGCAACCGCAGCCCGCTCGCGAACGGTCCGTACCGGCTCGGCTCGTGGGAGCCGGGGCGGACGCTCTCGCTCGTCCGCAACACGCAGTACTCGGGCCCCGCGGCGCCGGCCGAACAGGTCGTCTTTCGCGTCGTCCCCGAGACGGCGCCGGCGTTCGCCGGCCTGCTCTCGGGCGACCTCGACGAAATGCGCCTCACGTTCGCCCAGAAGAAGGACGTCGACGCGAAGGCCGGGACGCCGGGCGCTCCGCGCGCGGTGACGTTCGACGAGCTGTCGTACGCGTACTTCGGCTGGAGCAACCGCTCGCCGCTCTTCTCGGACCGGCGCGTCCGGCGCGCGCTCACCATGCTGATCGACCGCGAGAGCATCGACCGCAACCTGTTCGGAGGCCTCGCGAAGCTCGCGAACGGACCGCTGCCTCCGGCCCACTGGGCGTGGAACGCTTCGATAGCCCCGTGGCCGTACGACCCCAGGGCGGCCGAAGCGCTCCTCGACGAGGCGGGGTTTCGCAAGGGGTCCGACGGAATTCGGCACAGGGGCGACCTGAGATTCGCGTTCACGTTCTCGCTCGGGATGGGGAGCGACGTCCAGCGGCAGATGGTCGAGCTGGCCCAGCAGTCGCTGCGCAAGGCGGGGATCGACATGAAGATCCGGCCGCTGGAGTGGGCGGCGTTCGCCGCGAAGATGGACGCGGGCGAGCTCGAGGCGTGGGCCGCGGCGCTCAACCTCGACCCCTACCCGGACCTCGGCGTCTCGTGGCACTCGGCTCAGGTTCCGCCCACGGGCCTGAATAATGCGTTCTACCGGAATCCCGAAGTCGACGCGCTCCTCGACCGCCTGCGTTCCACCTTCGACCGCGGTGAAGCCGTCCGCCTCCTCGGCGAGGTCCAGCGCCTCGTTCACGAGGACGAGCCCGTGTCGTTCCTGAACACCCCGCTCACGAAGTGGGGCGTTTCGGGCCGCATCGAGGGAGTCGGGACGTCGCCGTACGGGCTGTTCCTGTTCTGGCCCGGCGCGTCCGCGTGGCGGCCCGGCTCGGGCTCCCGGCCGATCTCCTGACGCCCGCCAAGTAACATTCCCGCATGTTCCGGTTCGTCCTCAAGCGGGCGGCGTCGGCCCTGCTGACGCTGCTGGGCGTTCTCGCGCTCGTCTTCGGGCTGCTGGCGGCGGCGCCCGGAGATCCCGCGGCGATGGCCGCGAAGGCCGGCGCCCGCGCGTCTGCCGTCTCGCCCGAGGCCCTGGCGGCGTTTCGGAACCTGTACGGACTGAACCGCCCGCCCCTCGAGCGCTTCGGAATCTGGATCGTGCGCGCCGCGCGCTTCGACTTCGGCATCTCCCTGTCGGACGGGCGGCCCGTCGGGGCGCGGATCTCGGGCGCCCTGCCCGCGACGGTCACGCTCAATCTCGCGGCTCTCCTTGCCGCGCTCGCTCTCGGCGTGCCCGCAGGGATCGCCGCCGCGCGGGGGCCGGGCGGACGGCTCGACCGGATCTCGGGCGGGCTCGGCGACGCGCTCTTCGCGACGCCGTCCTTCGTGCTCGGCCTCGTCCTCCTGCTCGTCTTCTCGGGCTGGCTGCGGCTGACGCCTCTCTTCTCGGACGGAGGCAATTTCCGCGGGTACATCCTGCCCGTCGTGACGCTCGCGCTCCCGACCGCCGCGTTCCTCGCGCGCTTCGTCCGTTCGTGCATGGCGTCGGCCCTCGCGGACCCCGCCGCCGCGGCGGGTCGTGCACGCGGAGAGGGGAGCGGCGCGGCGGTGCGGCGCGCTCTCCGCCGCTCCGCCGCGCCGTTCGCCGCGATGGGCGCCGCTCTCGTGCCGTCGCTCGTCGCGGGCTCCGTCCTCGTCGAGAGGGTGTTCTCTCTGCCCGGCGCGGGCGGCCTCCTCGCTGACGCCGTGTTCGCACGCGACCTTCCGACCATCCTCGCCCTCACTCTCCTCTCGGCGGGCTGCGTCGTCGTCGCCGCGTTCCTCGCCGACGTCGTCTCGGCCGTCCTCGACCCGCGGACGCGCGACGCCCCGGCTCCTCTCGCTCCGGCGGAGGAGGCCGCGTGAACGCCGGCCGCGTCCGGACACGGCGGGCCGCGGCGCTCTTCGCGCTGTTTCCTTTGCTGGCGCTCCTCGCTCCGGTTCTCGCGCGGGAGAGACCCTGGTTGGAGACGAAGACGGGCGAAACGATCGTACGGGCGCCGGTTCCGTTCGACCCGGACGCCGCGGACCTCGACCGGCGTCTCCAGCCTCCCTCGTGGAAGCATGTCTTCGGGACCGACGAGCTCGGGCGGGACGTCGCGGCGCGCACGCTGCACGGGTCGCGCGTCTCGGTGGCGGCGGGTCTCCTCGCCTCGGCTCTCGCCCTTCTCCTCGGGGCGAGTCTCGGCGCGGTCGGCGGCTGGGCCGGCGGCGGCGCGGATCGTGGCGTCCTGTTTCTCGTCAACGTGGTCCAGGCGCTGCCCGCTCTCGTCCTCGTCGTCGCGGGAGCGTCGTTCCTTCCGCCGTCGTTTCTCGTCGCGGCCGTGCTCATCGCCCTGACGGGTTGGACGGACACGGCCCGCATCGTCCGGGCCGAGGCGCGGAAGATCCGCGATGCGCCGTTCGTCGATGCGGCCCGCGCCGCCGGGGCGTCCGCGCCCCGGCTCGTTCTCGTGCACGTGCTCCCGCACGCTCTTCCGCCCGCGCTCGCGCTCCTGCCCTACGTTCTGGGCGCGGCCGTGCTCACGGAGGCCGCGCTGTCGTTCCTCGGGCTTGGCGCGCCCCCGCCCGAAGCCTCGTGGGGCCGCGCGCTCGCCGAGGCGCGCAACCTCCTGCCGGCCGCGTGGTGGTGCGTCCTGCCGCCCGCCGCCGCTCTCTTCCTGCTCGTGCTCTCGGCGCGCCGGCTCGGAGACGCCGCGGCGCTGCGGGACGTACAATCGCCGTCCCCGTGAAGCAAACCGCCGTCTACCCGGGCACGTTTGATCCCATGACGAACGGCCACGTCGACCTCATCCGCCGCGGCTGCCACATCTTCGACCGCGTCATGGTCGCCGTCCTCATCAACACGGACAAGTCTCCGCTTTTCACCGTCGAGGAACGCATCCGCATGATCAGCGAGATCTTCAAGCGCGAGCCGAAGATCGTCGTGAAGTCGTTCCGCGGCCTCCTCGTCGACTTCATGCGCAAGGAGAACGCGCGCATCGTCGTGCGCGGCCTGCGCGTGATGTCGGACTTCGAGCACGAGTTCCAGATGGCGCTCATGAACCGCCGGCTCGGCCCCGAAGTCGAGACGCTGTTCCTGACGCCGAAGGAAGAGCTCTCGTACACGTCGAGCCGGCTCGTGAAACAGGTCCACCAGCTCGGGGGCGACGTCACGGGCCTCGTCCCGCCCCTCGTGCGGCGCGCCCTGCTCAGGAAGCTCCCGAACGGCTGAGCCGTGCGGCGGCGAAACTAGGCGGTCGGCCCCATGAACGCGCGGAACGCGTCGGCGATGCCGGGCGGGACCGTCCGCGGATGGCCGCTCGCATCCAGGAACAGGTGGCGCGTCTCGCCCTCGACGGCGACGCCCCCGTCCGGGAGGAGCACGTCGTACGTGAAGGCGCAGCCTCGACTCTTCATCTCGGTGCAGCGCGTCCGCACGGTCACGACGTCCCCGTAGCGCGCGGACTTCCGGTAGCGCGCCCGGACGTCCACCACGGTGATGAAGATGCCCTCGGCCTCCATCCGCGCGTACGGGTAGCCCACGCGGTCGCAGTACGTCGTGCGGCCGACCTCGAACCAGACGATGTAGTTGCCGTGGTAGACGACGCGCTGGGCGTCGGTCTCGGCGTAACGCACGGCGAGGGTGGAGTCGACTGCAGGAAGGTCGGGCATCTCGCGCAGAATAGCCGACGTGGCGGGCTGTGCGTTCCGTGGCACCGGATGGGGATTGGGGGACGGGGGAGAAGAGAAGATCTTCTTTGAAGGTGAAGAGGGGAGAGTGCGCGCCGAGAGCGCAGAGCAGCTGCCCGATGTTCTCGCCGCGCTCGACACCGTCGCGGCCAGCGGCGACCCGCACCTCTTCGCGGCCGGATTCATCTCCTACGAGGCGGGGGTCTGGATCGAAGGCTCGGCCCCCCTCGTCAGAAGGCACGATTTTCTTCCCTTCGCAGAATTCTTCCTCTTCGACACCCGAACCGACGGCCTCATGCGACGCGCCCCGCCGCCTCCCGCGCCAATCCCCTCTTTCACACTCGAAGAACGGGCGAGCGCGCAGCGCTCGCTCTCTTCGGACGACTGGGCGCGCGGCGTCGGCGCCATCAGAGACGGAATAGCGCGGGGCGACGTCTACCAGGTCAATCTCTCCCACCGGACGCGTTTCGCGGCGCGCGTCGATCCGTTCGCGCTCGCCCGCGAGCTCCACGCGAAGAGCCCGGTGCCATACGCGGTGACGCTCGCGGCGGAGGACTGGGCCGTCGTCTCGAATTCGCCGGAGCTGTTCCTGGACGTCGACCTCCGCGCGGAACGGGCCGTCACGAAGCCGATCAAGGGCACCGCGCCGCGGGGCGACTCCGCCGAGACCGACGCGGCGGCCGCCGCGCGCCTCGTCGCCTCCGCGAAGGACCGCGCCGAGAACGTGATGATCACGGACCTCCTGCGCAACGACCTCGGGCGCGTCGCCGTCCCGGGCGGCGTCGCGACGACCGCGCTCGCCGGGCTCCGCACGTTCGCGCACCTCCACCATCTCGAGTCCACGGTCGAGGCACGGCTCGCGCCCGGCACGCGGCTCTCCGACGTACTTCGGGCCACGCTCCCCGGGGGCTCGATCACGGGCGCCCCGAAGCGCGCCGCCCTCGGCTTCATCCGGCGCCTGGAGCCGGTCGCGCGAGGCGCGTACACCGGCGTTGCCGGATTCGTCCGGGGCGACGGCCGGGCCGTCTTCAACGTGGCGATCCGGACGGCGATCACGGGGCGGGATACAGTCGACTATCACGCGGGAGGTGGAATCGTGTGGGACTCGGACGCCGGTGCGGAGTGGGCCGAGACGCTCACCAAGTCGCGCGAGATGGAGGCGTTCCTTGCCTGAGTTCCCGCCCCTGCCGTATCACTCGCCAGCGGTCCAGCGGGGCTTCGGCTTCTTCGAGACGGCGCTCCTCGTCGGCCGCAGGGCCGTCCTGTGGGACGCCCATCTCGACCGGCTCCTCAAGGGCCTCGCGCGCCTCGAGCTCCCGTCGCCTTCGCGCGAGGCGCTCGACGCCGCGGCCCGCAACGCCCTCGACGTCCGCGCGCCGCGCGGCGACGAACAGTCCGGCCTGCGCCTCACGTGGCTCGCGGCAGGGGAGGACGTCGACGCCGCGGCTTCCTGGAGGCTGGACTGTTACGTGCTTCCGATCCCCGAAAGCCGGCTCGCCCGCCGCAACGGCTCGCACGCGGTGTCGCTGCCCCTCGACCTGCAGCGCGACACTCCCGGTGTGAAGTCCACGAGCTACTTCGCGGCGATCCAGGGTGGCCGTCTCGCGAAGAAAGCCGGCGCCGACGAGGGCCTTTTTCGCGGTCACGACGGGCGCTATCTCGAAGGGACCACGACCGGGCTCGCGGCGTGGAACGGCGGCACTCCCGTCCTCGCGCCGGAGGGCGTCCTCCCGAGCGTGACGGCCGCCGCGTTCTTCGACGGGCAGGCCGCGGTCACGCCGATCTCGGAGGCGCACCTCCGCGCCGGCGGCATTCTCTTCGGCTCGCTCACGACGGCGGCGCCGCTGCTCTCGCTCGACGGAAAACCCTGCGCGCAGCCCCCGGAGATGCTTGCCCGCATCGCCGCGTTCAAGGAGCGGCTCCTTCACGACGTGGCGCTCTCCCACCCGCTCTGATGATGCGCATCGCACGTTCGCTCGCCCTCGTCCTCGCGCTCGGCCCGGCGACCGCGGCTGAGACCGGTCTCTTCGAGGTCCGTCTCGGCAGCGCGGCCAGCGCGCCCAACTCCGGAGCGTGGGATCTCCGGAGACCCGGCGGCGCCGTGGAGATGGTCACCCTCGACGCGACCGTGCAGCTCGACGCGACGACCATTGCCACGGCCGAGGCGCAACGGGGCCCGGACGGCTCGCCGCAGGTCCGCCTCGCCCTGACGGCGGACGGCACGCCGCACGCCGTGACTCGCGACGCGGCCGCCGGACGCGAACTGCAGGGTTCCTGGAGTGTTCTCAGCGCGACGGTGGGCGGCAGGCTCGTCGAGGACGCAAAACTCGTGAAGGCGACCTGGTCCTTTCAGGACGGCGTTCTCTCCGCAACGGACGGTCTCGGGCAGACGGAACGGTTCACGCTCTCGACCGATCCCGCCGCGCCGGACGCTCTTCGCCTCGATCCCATCGCCCCGTCGAAAGAGCGGGGCGGGTGGATCCTGTTCAGGCGGGAAGAGGACAGGCTGACGCTTGCCCTCTACGACAATCTCGAAGAGCGGCCGGCCGGATTCGAGCCGGCTCCGAAGAAAATCGTGATGAATCTCGCCCGCGCGGGCCGCGCTTCGGCCGCGCCCGAGCCGTGCGCGCTCCTGGCCGCGGCGGGCATCCGTTCGCTGCTGCCAGGCGGCGTGCGACAGGCGGACCGCGAGCGGCGCTCCGGCCTGTCGGCCTGCGTCATGGCCGACACACAGGGACAGGAAGTGTTTCTCATCGTCGTGCCCGCCGCCGGACGGCCGGCGTTCGAGGCGGAAGTCGAGCGCATCCGGAAGCAGCCCCGGCAAGTGGTCCGGGACGAGCCTCTCCTCGGACTGGCGGCGGTATCCGGGGTCCATGGGTACACCGTGGTGTTTCTCGTCCTCAAAGGGGAAACGCTCGTGATTGCCAGTTTCCAGATGCCCCCCGCCGACGTCACACGCTCCCGCGAGTTCACGCGGCGCGTGCTCGCCGGGGTCCGGAACTGAGCGTCTTCGTGCGCGAGTAGACTCGGGGAATGGCCACCCGCAGGTCCCGGAAGCCCGCCTCCGAACGCCCCTCCGGCGGGACGATCCTCTTCACCGGATTCCCCGGATTCATCGGCGCACGACTCATTCCGCGCCTTCTCGAGCTTCGGCCCCGGGCCTCGTTCGAGTGCCTCGTCCAGGAGAAGTTCCTGCCCGCGGCCGACGCCTCGGTCGCGGCCCTCGCGGCGGCGCACCCGCACACGAAGGGCCGGATCCGGCTCGTGACGGGCGACATCACGGCGCCGGGCCTCGGGCTCGGGGCGGGGGCCGCGAAGGCCCTCGCGAAGAAGGTCACGGGGTGCTTCCACCTCGCCGCCGTCTACGACCTCGCGGTCGCCCGCGACGTGGCGATGCGCATCAACGTCGAGGGCACGAAGAACGTGCTCGAGTTCGTCGCCGGCGCCCCCGGCTTCCGGCGGCTCGACTACGTCTCGACGGCGTACGTCTCGGGGACGGCGGTCGGTTCGTTCCGCGAGAAGGACCTCGACGTCGGACAGTCCTTCAAGAACCACTACGAAGAGACGAAGTTCCTCGCGGAGGTCGCGGTCAAGGAGAGCGGCCTGCCCGCCACGATCTACCGGCCGGGCATCGTCGTCGGGGATTCGCGGACGGGAGAGACGGCGAAGTTCGACGGCCCGTACTTCGCGCTCAACGCGATGAGCCTTCTCCCGTCGCCGGGCGCGTTCCTGCGCATCGGGGACGGCGCCGCCGAAGTGAACCTCGTGCCGATCGACTACGTGCTCGAGGCGATCGCGCAGCTCGGCTCGTGGGACGGGGCGATCGGGAAGACGTATCACCTGACCGACCCCGCGCCCGAGACGGCGCTCGGGGTCGCCGAGCTCCTCGCGAAGTCGATCGGAAAGTCCTTCGTATTCGTGCCCGTGCCGCTCCCGATCGCGAAGATCGCGTTCGTCGTGCCGCAGGTCGTGAGGTGGCTCGGGATGCCCGGCCAAACGCTCGACTACTTCGACCACCCCGTTCACTACGACTCCGCGCAGGCGGCGAAGGATCTCGCGCGCTTCGGCCTCGAGTGCCCGCCGTTCCGCGCGTACGTCCAGCGGCTCGTGGCGTTCTGGAAGAAGAAGCGGGCCGAGATCACGCGCGGGGCGATGATCTGAGGGCGCGCCCGTGAAGAAACGCGCGTTCACGAACAAGCCCATCATCGACGGGCAAGACGTCGATACCGGCCGGACGTTCAAGGCCGTGAACCCCTCCACGGGCGAGCCGTTCGCGGACGTGTACCGCGCCGGCCCGGCCGAGATCGACGCGGCGGTCGCCTCCGCCCGCAAGGCGTTCGTCTCGTGGTCGAAGACGCCGGTGACGGCGAGGCAGAAGCTCCTCGCGCGCCTCCTCGAGGAGGTCCGCAAGTCGCACGAGGACATCGCGCGCCTCATCGCGACCGAGCAGGGCAAGCCCGTCGGCGAGGCGCGCGCCGTGGACGTCGTCCCGGCCGCGGACACGCTGCGGTACCTGTCGCGGCACGCCGCTTCGATCCTCGCGGAGCGCCCGGTCGATTACGCTCAGATCCTCTTCGCGCACAAGTCGGGCTCCTACCGGCTGGAGCCGCTCGGTGTCGTCGCGATCGTCACGCCGTGGAATTTCCCGTTCGGAATCCCGTTCGTCGAGGTCGCCGCCTGCCTTGCCGCCGGGGACACCGTCGTCCTCAAGCCGGCCTCGGCGACGGCGCTGACGGGCCTCGCCGTCGGCGACCTCTGCCGGCGCGCCGGCATTCCTCCCGGCGTCGTGAACGTCGTGACCGCGAGCGGCGAGGACACGAACCGCCTCATCGAGCACCCCGGGATCGCGAAGATCCTCTTCACGGGCGCCGTCGAGACGGGCATCGGAGTCATGCAGCGTGCCGCGAAGAACCTCACGGGCGTCGTCCTGGAACTGGGAGGCAAGGATCCCGCCGTCGTGGCGGCCGACGCCGACCTCGACAGGGCCTCGTCGGGCCTCGTCTGGGGCGCGTTCGTGAACGCGGGCCAGGCCTGCGGCTCCGTGGAGCGCGTCTACGTCGTCAAGGACGTGGCCGAGGAGTTTCTCGGAAAGGTCGTCGCCAAAACGAAGGCGCTGAGGCTGGGCGACCCGCTCTCGCCGTCCACCGACATGGGGCCCCTGACTACCGAGGCGCAGCGCGCTCTCGTCGAGGCCCACGTCGCGGACGCGAAGGCGAAGGGCGCGAAGATCCTCACGGGCGGCAAGCGCCCCCGCGCGAAGGGCTGGTGGTACCCGCCGACCGTCCTGACGAACGTGGACCACACGATGCGCTGTATGCACGAGGAGACGTTCGGGCCGCTCCTGCCGGTCATGGTCGTCGACACGCTCGACGAGGCGATCCGCCTCGCGAACGAATCGGAGTTCGGCCTCACCGCCTCAGGCTGGACGCGTTCGCGCAAGACGGCGCAGCGGCTCGTCGAGGAGCTTCACGCGGGCACCGTGACGA